>JACDHV010000130.1 GCA_013820855.1 Gemmatimonadales bacterium
CGGTCCAACGACCCTCACCGGAATCGGCGGCCACCGGGGCGATCCCATGCAGATCCGGTGTCTCCTCCAAGGCCTTCACCAGGAGATCCAGGAGCCAGGATCGGATGACGCTCCCCTCCTGCCAGGAGCTGACGGCGGCCTGGACGTCGATGCCCAGGGGGGAGGCGTCGAGGATGGCGAACCCCTCGGCGTAGGCCTGCATCATCCCGTACTCGATGCCGTTGTGAACCATCTTCACGAAGTGGCCGGCGCCGGCCGGGCCGCAGTGGAGATAACCTCGCTCCGCGGTCCCGGCCTGCGTCTTGCGGCCGGGCGTGGGCGGCGCGGCGGCAGCCCCCGGGGAAAGGGCGGCGAAGATGGGGTCGAGGTGCTGCACCACCGCCCGATCCCCGCCGATCATCAAACAGTAGCCGCGATCCAGCCCCCAGACGCCACCGCTGGTGCCGACATCCAGGTAGTGAACACCCTTGGCCCTGAGCTCCATCGCCCGGCGGATGTCGTCGTGGTAGTGGGAGTTGCCGCCGTCGATGACGATGTCGCCCGAGGCGAGTAGAGGAACCAGCGCGGCGATCTCCCGGTCCACCAGGCCGGCAGGCACCATGAGCCAGACCACCCGCGGTTGTCGCAGTGCCCCCACGAAGGCACGCAGGGAATCGGTCCCGGAGGCCCCCTCACCGGTGAGCGCCTCCACCGCCTGCGGGTGCACATCAAAGACCACGCACTCGTGTCCGGCCCGCATTAGACGGCGCACCATGTTGCCGCCCATGCGGCCCAATCCGATCATGCCGAGCTGCATTGCCCTTCCTTTCTCAGGCAGGTGCGGCGCGCGAGGTGGCGAGCTCGAAGCCGCGCAGGGCCGCCCCGAGAAGCGCGGCCCGCCGGACCACCACGTGCACCGGTATGGCCGACAGCAGGGCCCTCATCCGTCCCTTGGCGGCGAACGCCCGCATGAATCGTCCCTCGCTCAGCGCCGGAAGGATGCGCATCGGGATGCCGCCGGCGAGATACATACCCCCCTTGCTCAGGACCTTCAGGGCGAAACTGCCCGCCTCCGCGCCGAGCACTGAGACGAAGAGCTCCAGGGCCTCCGCGCTGAGCGGATCGGGCTCCGGGCGGCGCAGCGCGGCCTCGCTGATCGACCGGGCCGAATCCGGACCGGCCCCGAGCTCTTGTATGGCTGCGGAGGGGTAGCCACTGGCGCGCAGATACCGGTAGATGTTGACGATCCCCGGACCCGAGCAGACCCGCTCGACGCTCACGTGACCGAACTCCCGCAGGAGATAGGCGAGGAGTCCGGCCTCGAGCTTCGACGTCGGGGCGAAGTCCGCGTGTCCGCCTTCTGAAGGGTACGGCTGATAACGGGCGCCATCCCAGACCAGGAAGGCCTCCCCAAGGCCGGTCCCGGGGGCGACCACCGCGATGGCGCCGCCCGGCACCGGCGCGCCTACGTTGAGAGTATGAAGATCGGCCGCCTTCAGCTCCCGGACTGCCCGTGCGATCGCCACCAGGTCGTTCAGCAAATGCACCGATCGCACCTGCAACTCCTCCCCGAGCTCGCCCTCGGAGAGCAGCCAGGGCAGATTCGTCACCTGCGCCCGTCCGCCGATGACCGGACCGGCAACGGCGAAACTGGCTCGATCGATCCGGACCTTTTGACCGCCCAGAAACTCGCGCACTACCGAACCCAGATTCGGGTAGTCTGCACTGGGGAACTCGGTTTCCACGAGGGGGGCGCCAGTTCCTTGCCGTTGGGAATAGAGGCCCAGAGCGACCTTGGTGCCACCGATGTCGCCGGCGAGCAGGAGGCCGTCGCCGACGGCGGCATGCGCCAGGTCGGCGAGGCGAGGGACGGTGATGACTCGGGGAGTCACGAAGGAGGGACCCCTACACTGCGGCGGAAGGGCAAACGGGTGAGGGCACCATGCGCTCAGGCAGTCCGACGACCGGGGACCGGACACGGACTCAGATCTGACTGGTCATCGAGGATACCCCACTCTACCGCCTGCGGTCGCAGCTTCGCCCGTGCCTGCCGCCGCGCCCGATGCACTCGCGACTTCACCGTGCCCAACGGAATCTTGAGCACCCGGGCGATCTCGGCCAGGGGCACCCCGTCAAGGTCGCTCAGTAGCAGCACCTGCCGGTGGTTGGGGGGCAACTCCTCCAGGACGTTGATCACTCGATCGTCGGTGAGCGCTGGGCCCCTCGAGCCGGTGCCCGAAGGAGTCTGTCGCACCGGGTCGCCAGGCTGAACGGCATCGTCATACTCCACCATGACAGGCCGCCGCTTAGCCGTCCGGTACGCGTTGACGTAACAGTTGCGCATGATGGTCATGAGCCAGGCCCGCACGTTCGTTCCGGGCTCGTATTGATACCACTTGCGGCACGCCCGCAGCATGGTCTCCTGGATCAGATCGTCGGCATCCGCGATCGCGTCGACGAAACGAGTCGCCAGCCGGCGCAGCGCCGGGAGATGCGGCAGAACTTCGCTCTCGAAACCGCCGCTCAAGCCCGCGCCCGGGTGGGACTGCCACCTCGCCGCGCGAGCCTCGTCGAGACAGGTTGGAGTGGCGGGCCGAGTGGTGCCAGGCGAACTCATGGAGTACCTCGCGTTGTCAGAGTCTCAAGGGAGGCAGCGACCCCGCCGCCCCCTGCCGTTGTCAACGCTGAGACACCTCTCGGTCACAAATCCTTCCGAACGCCGACAGCCGGCCGGCAGATTGCCGCTCAGGCCGAGTGAGCCCCGGCCTCCGCTGGCTCCCATGCGCGGTCGGCGAACATGGGGTCGACCGGGGTGTCGAATAGATGGTTCGACCAGTTGCTGAGCGTCTTGACGGAAATCGCGAGCACGACCTCCAGGGCCTGCTCCTCGCGGTACCCGGCCGCCACGAAGCGTTGCAGGTCCGACTGCTCCGCGAAGCCCCGCTTGCTGAGCAGCGCGCGGGTGAACTCGCTCAGCGCTCGGAGCTTGGGGTCGAGAACCGGGTCGCCGTCTCTGATCGCGTCCGTGACCTCGCGCGGCACGCCCGAAAACTTGTCCGCGAGCGTACTATGGGCCGCCACGCAGTAATGGCAACCATTTTCTCGGCTGATGGTGAGGAACACCACCTCCTGCTCCGCCGGCGTGAAGCCCGACTCCTTCCGGAAGCGGTCATAGCCGAAGAGATAGGTCTCCAGCAAGCCGGGGGAGTTCACCATCCGGGCATACATGTTGGGGATGAAGCCGACCTGCTTCTTGGCCTGCTCCAAAACGCCCCGGGTGCGAGGGGACTCGCTGGTGAGGTCGTGGGCCGGGAGCGTCAGGGTCGGGGTCGGTGACATAGAATTTCTCCGAGTGGATTGGTGGGTTACCGTCGCATGGGCAAACCGCGGCCGGGAGGTATCCGGCCCCGGGAAGCCAACCACGGGTGAACGTCTCCTACCGCGCGCAACCCGCTACGCAGAATGCCGCTCACGGTTTCCGGGTGCTGGCCCCCACGCACGAGCACGAACGCCCCCTGAAGCACACCCAACAGGAAATCGGCGCCTCGGCCGGGCTCGAGCCCGGGGGAGAGCTCCCCCCGCCGCTTGGCGTTGCGGAGGGCGCGGGCCAGGGCGGCATGCAGCCGGCGGAAGTGGGCGCTGACCACCCGCACGGGTGCCTCGTCCGCGGGACCGAGCTCGACCGCCGTGTTGCACATGAGGCAGCCGCGCCGTCCCTCTGAGCCGGTCAGCCACGCGCGACCCGGGCAAAGAAGTGGTGGAGCTCCGCGCTCGCAGCGCCGGGGGTTTCCAGCTCCACCAGGAGGGGACCAATGATGTGCTCCCCGTACCAGCGGCACGCGGGTGGCCCGCGCACGGGCGATGAAAAGTTCCGGTGAACGGTCAGACGGCGCCGCCGAGCCGGTGAATCGCCCGCAGCTCGCCGATCATGAGGCGTTCGTCGCCCTTCCAGATACCGGTATTGCCCAAATTGATGTCCGCCAGCGCCTGTCGGCCCTTCACCCGGCGTATGAAGTTGACGATCGTGTCGGCCACGAAGTCCGGCTGGTCCGTACCGGCGAAGTGGCCGGCGCGCGGGATGTAGGTGATCTGCACGTCGTCCGTGCCGAGCACGTTGGCGAACCGCTGGGTCTGCGCGGCCGGCATCATGTTGTCGAACTCGCCCCACATGATCAGCGAGGGAACGGTGATGTTCTCGTAGCGGACGCCCTCGGGATTCCGCTTGGCGTCATAGGGGAGGAGGAGCGCTGGACTCAGAATCGCGGCGCGGTCGGCGAGCACGCGGCAGTTATGGAACTTCAGGCGCAGGGTCAGCGAGCGGGCCACGTCGGTGACGCCGTCGCCGGCCCCGTTCCGCTCATAGTCCACATCGACATACGGGAAGGTGATCCGGCGCAGGTTGTACTGGTTGTAGACGTTGGGATCGTAGACCATGGTCTTGTAGATCTGCACCAGGGTCTGATCGAACGCGCCGAAGGCACCGGCGAACATCGCGTCGCCTTCGGGCGTGTTGGGAATCATCGAGGCCCGGCCGATCGCCTGGATCTCGTTGACCGGATAGCCGTCGAAGGCGATGGGATCGAGTTGCACGAACCCGTCGAGCCGGTCAGGATAGCGGGCCGCATAGTGCGAGTTGATCCCGCTCCCCCAGTCGTCCGCCACGAAGATGAACTTCCGGCCGGGATACTCGTGCTGCATCAGTTGCTCGATGTAGTCCACGTCGTTGCGCCAGTACCAGAGGTCGTTGTCCCGCTGGTCCGACTTCTTGCCATACTGCCGCGGCTTGGAGCTCTCTCCCATGCCCAGCATGTCGATGGAAATCGTCTCGCAGAAGCGGGAGACGTGGGCCTGGATGTCTTCCCACTGCGCACGGTTGGTCGGCACCCCGTGGAGGAAGAGCACCAGCGGGCCCCGCTCGCCCATCTTGGTAAACGCGATCTCGAATTCGTCGGTCCACTCCACTTGCGTACCCTTGGGTCCATCCCGCTCCACCAGCCCTTCGGCCGGCGCCCGGAACTTGAACCGGCCGTAGCTCGCGGCGCCGGGGGCACGGTAGATCGACAGGTCGGGACGGTTGCCCGCGGCGCGGACGGGCGCGTGGCTGAGGGCGGAATACAGGCTGGGGCGCGCAGTACTGGCAGTGGTCATCGCAGGGGCTCCCGCTTCCGAAGAGGGCATCATCCAGTTACAGCATCACACTTCATCTTTATGATCATCGAGCATATACTATGTATAGAACAGACCAAGTCAAGATGGCGACGGTCCGCGGCGCCTAGGCCATGATGGGGCTTGCCCCCGGATGGCACGGCGGTTTTCCTCCAGCCACGACGCGGATGCCGGCCCGGGGACGACGAGGAGGAGGACAGATGGGAGCCGACGAGAAGCTGCTCAACATCAAACAGGCCGCGCGCCTGCTGAACGTGAGCGAGATCTCCTTGCGCCGGTGGACCGACCGTGGAGCGCTGTCCTGCTTACGCCTGGGGGCGAGGCGCGAGCGCCGGTTCAAGGAGGAGGATCTGCGGGCGTTCATGCAAAAGCAGCCCGCCACGCGGCCCGCCCACTTGGCTGCCAAGGAGCATCTCTTCATCGAGGGGCTGACCGTCGAGCAGGGCAGCCACTTGTGCGCCCTCTACGAGACCGACCTCGGCCGCATCAAACTGTCCGTCCCGTTCCTGGCCGACGGCCTTCGTGCGGACGAGACCTGTGTGCTGGTTGCCGGCCCGGATGCGGCCGAGGCGATCCTGGGGGAGCTTCGAAAGGGTCGCGCGGATCTGAGCCAGGACGTCGCGGAGGGGCGATTAATCCTCTCGCAGGGGGAGCCGACCGGGCCAATGCTCTACGATTTCCTGGAGCGGACGTTTCTCGCCGTCACCCATGCCGGTGGGCGTCGCATCCGGGTCGCGGGCGACATGGCCGCTTCCCTGCGCAGGGGGATGACGGTGGCCGACATGATGGCCTTCGAGGTGCAATACGATCAGTTCCTCGCCGCACGCTATCCGGTCGTGAGTCTCTGCCAGTACGACGCCCGACAGTTCTCCGGGGTGGGCATTCTGCAGGCGCTGAAATGCCATCGAGACACATTTCGCTTCCCGCTCGCGAGGTTTCTGAGTTAGGGGGCGAGTACTCCGCCGGTGGAGGTCTCATGCAGGCACGAGGAGAGTCCTGGATGCAACTGGCGTGCGCACCCACGGTGGTCCGGCGCTCCCTGAAGTACGCGATCGTCGTCGGCGCGCTTCTGATCCTCATCAACCACGGCGACGCAATCCTCCGGGGCGACCTCCCGCCCGCCCGCCTGCTCCGGATGCTGCTGACCATCGCGGTGCCGTACACCGTC
Source organism: Gemmatimonadales bacterium (assembly GCA_013820855.1). Lineage (GTDB taxonomy): Bacteria > Gemmatimonadota > Gemmatimonadetes > Gemmatimonadales > GWC2-71-9 > CAVVWJ01. Next base: position 6,314 of record JACDHV010000130.1, read on the forward strand.
TCTACGCTCTCGAGCGTCGAGGCGATGCGCCAGCTGCGGGGCGATCACCCTGCCCCGCCGCCGGCGACTTCATCCCGCTCCCAGTCCTAGAACGGCAGCGCGTTGCGCACCTACCTGCGGGACGAATATGCCGGCGGGCAAGGTAACGCTCCGGGTCAGGAACACTGGCCGCCTGCTCTACAACGTCCCCTTCGCGGATCAGGCCATCGATCGGGACATTGCACCCGGAGACAGCGCCACCATTACGGTGACGATGCGGAAGGAGTCGCTCCGCTTCGTCTGCAAGAATCACAGTGCAGCCGGGATGGTGGGGGCCCTCGTGCCCGCTTATCCGGAAGGTCTGCGTCGGGAGCCAGCCCTGCTCCCAGGCGAGATAATGGCATCGCCTTTGATCTCCCGGGAATGGATTCGCCACGACTGGTGTCTCCCGTATCAGGAAGGACAGCTCGACCACGTCGGAAGGAGTCCTCGCTGCTGAAGATCGGTTCCCGTCCAGTTTCCCGGGCATTTGAAGAGGTGCTCGCGGAGAACCTCGATGCGCTATTCCGCACCGCCCTCCGGTTCTGCGACGGCCACGAGGCTGACGCGGAGGACCTATTGCAGGACGCGACCCTCGTCGAGTACACCATACGTGGCCACCCGCTTTCCTATTACGTCTTTGCGGTGCAACAGGCGCAGACCCAGACTGACGAGGACGTACGGGTGGTGTCCCGGGACGGATATCGCGTCGCCGTCTGGGAGGAGCCTGGGGTTGGACACGCATCAGTCGCGGATATTTCCAGCTCGCAGATCCTGGTTCTGGCGCGCTACTGCATTCGCCAGAGGCTCGCGCGGAGCGGCGTTCCCGCGCCGATTGCAGGATGACCACCGGCGCTCAGCCGGCGAGTGCTCCCGCTGCCCCGGCGCCGCGTTTCATCGTCGAGTCCGGCCGCGAGGTTGAGGCCGTCACCGCGGATCAGATGCGTGAGATCGACCGCATCGCGATCGAGGAAACCGGACCCAACCTCTTCCAGATGATGGAAAATGCCGGCAGGAGCCTCGCCGAGCTCGTGCTGAAGCGACTCGGCAGCCGGTGGCCGGCCGCACGCATCGTCGTCCTCGCCGGCAGCGGTGGAAACGGCGGTGGGGGTATTTGTGCCGCCCGGCACCTGGCGAACCGAGGGGCCGACGTCTGGCTCGTCCTGGCCGAGCCATCCCGACTCGATCCGGTAACGGCGTGGCAGTACACGGTCTTTCGCTCCACTGAAGGCCAGGAGCAGACCTCCCTGGATCCGGGAGTTCAGCCGGTAGACCTGGTGGTAGACGCCCTGATAGGCTACAGCCTCCGCGGCGCACCTCGTGGAGCTGCCCTGGACCTTATCCGGTGGACGAACGACAGCCACGCGCTCGTGGTCGCTCTCGACGTGCCCTCCGGACTCGACGCGACAACCGGAGCCGCTGGGGGCGAGGTCGTACGCGCACATGTAACGCTGACACTTGCGCTTCCCAAGACTGGCCTCGGCGCACTGCCGGTCGGGGAGCTCGAGCTGGCCGATCTCGGCATCCCCGCCGTCACGTTTCTGCGGGCCGGGTTGAACTACGTCTCGCCCTTCACTGACAACTTTCGCGTTCCTCTGAGGCTGGGTTAGCTGGCCACTGCAGGCCTCGGACGCGGGCTGAGACTGCCCAACGACTTTCTGCTCCAGACCTGCCGCCGGGTCTGGACCGTCAGCGTCGTCTTTGCCTCGATCTGGGCCTGCAGCGCCATCGTCGGCAACTCCGTGCCCGGACTGCTGGGCGGCTCGGCTATCGACGAGCTGTGGCCGTATCCGGCAACCTGGTTGCGGCCCTCGGCTTTTTCACATCGGTCCTCATGGCGTTCCTGGCCAGGAGGGTTGCCCACAAGCCCCAGTTGTCATTGGACGCTGGGTCCGGCTTCCTGGTGGTTCAGTGTCTGCTCATTTCCATCCTCAGCCAATGGACACCGGTCCCGATCGCGCCACGGGTGTCCTGGGTTTGCGTAGCCATCCTGTTCTATCCCGCCATCGTGCCGAATACCCCCGCAAAGACACTGTGGATCTCGTTGCTGGCCGCCTCCACGGAGCCGCTGGCCATTCTACTGACCTACCTGCGGGGAGCGCATCCCGACATCAGTGCGCTCTACGTCATCTGGAGCGTGCTGCCGAATTACCTCTGTGCCTTCCTCGTGGTCGTTCCGGTCAAGATCATCCACAGCATGGGGCAGCAGGTGAAGCGGGCCCGGGAGCTAGGTGTAATTGATGAGGAGGTTGTTCACTGAGCCATAGCGTTGCAAGCTGGGTTTGTCGAAGACCTTCACCGGCAAACGCCAGAGGACTCAGTGAACCCACACAAGCTAGCGCGGTTAACCCCGCTGGGGCGAGCGCGCATGGTGCGGCGGCTGGAGACGGGCCAGCCCGTGGCCCGGGTCGCCCGCGAACTCGATCTCAGCACGACGACGGTGCGCCGCTGGTGGCGGCGCTATCAGGCCGACGGGGTCGCCGGCCTGGAGGATCGCTCGAGTCGACCGCACCGGTGCCCGCGCGCCCTGCCGCGCTACCGACGCCGCCAGATCGTGCGACTGCGGCACCAGCGCCGGAGCTCGCTCCAGATTGCCGAGGCGCTGCACCTGCCGCTGGCGACCGTCGTCCACGTCCAGCGCCGGCTGGGACTGGCGCGGCTCGCGGTGCTCGACCCCAAGCCGCCCGTGCACCGCTACGAGCGCCGGGTGCCCGGGGCACTGATCCACTTGGACATCAAGAAGTTGGGGCGGATCGGCCGGATGGGGCATCGGATCCACGGGAATCGGCGCGCCCGGGTGCGGGGCATCGGCTGGGAGTACCTGCACGTGGCCATCGACGACGCCACCCGGCTGGCCTATGCGGCGCTCTTCCCCGACGAGACGGCGGTGAGCACGGCGGCCTTCCTGGCCCAGGCGGCCGCCTGGTTTGCCCGCCAGGGGATCCCCTGGCGCGCCCTGATGACCGACAACGGCGGCGGCTATCGCAGTCATCGGTTTCAAGCTCTGCGCCGACAGCTCAAGATCCGGCACGTCTGGACCCGGCCCTATCGGCCGCAGACCAATGGCAAGGCGGAGCGGTTCATCCGGACCTGCCTGGCGCGATGGGCCTACGGGGTGGCCTACCACTCCTCCCGCCAGCGCGCAGTGATGCTCCCGGGGTGGCTGCGGTATTACAATCGAGAGCGCCCCCATACGGCGCTCGGCTTCATCACCCCGGCTCAGCGCCTAGCGGAGCGTCAGTGAACAACGTCTTCACCAATTACA
>JACDHV010000131.1 GCA_013820855.1 Gemmatimonadales bacterium
CTCCCGGACTGCGCGCCCGTCTTCCTCCTCGGGAGGCACGTCGGTGACTCGAAGCAACTCCTCGAGGCTCGAGCCGCCCGCCAGAACGTGCCTGAGGCCGCTCTCGAAGAGCGAGCGCATCCCGGTGGCCCGGGCGGCCTCAGCGATGTGATCGGCGGTGGCTCCCTGCCCGATCCGCCGCTCGAGAGCGGCGCCCATGGTGAGCACCTCCACGATGCAGACCCGCCCCCGGTAGCCGGTGCTGGAGCAGTCGGAACAGCCCACCCCGCGGAACAGCCGGGTGCCCGGCGGAATGAACCGCGAGACACGCTCCGGCACCGGCTCCTCGCTGGGCTCGCGGCAGGCCGGGCACAGCCGGCGCATGAGCCGCTGCGCCACGACGCCACGCAGCGCCGACGCGATCTTGTACGGCTCCATCCCCATGTCCACCAGGCGCGTCACGGCGTTCGGCGCGTCGTTGGTATGCAGCGTCGAGAGCACCAGGTGCCCGGTGAGCGAGGCCTGAAGCGCGATCTGCGCGGTTTCCTGATCGCGGATCTCGCCGATCAGGACGACGTCGGGGTCCTGGCGGAGGATCGAGCGCAGCGCCGAAGCGAACGTGAGGCCGGCCTTGTCGTGCACCTGCACCTGGACGATGTTCTGCCCCAACCGGTACTCGACCGGGTCTTCCACGGTGACGATGTTGACACCCTCGTTCTGGACCAGCCGGAGCGCCGAGTAGAGCGTCGTGGTCTTGCCGGAGCCGGTGGGGCCGGTGACCAGGATGATCCCTTCCTTGTGGGTGAGCAGACGGGTCACCGCCTCCTGCTCGTCCCGGTGCATGCCCAGCGCCTCCAGGTCGAGCACCGTGGACCGCTGGCTCAGGATCCGGATGACGACTTTTTCACCCAGCGAGGCGGGCAGCGTCGAAACGCGGAGATCCACCGTCTCGCCGTTCACCGAGACGCGGGCGCGCCCGTCCTGCGGCCGGAGGCGGTCGGCGATGTCGAGGCCCGACATGATCTTGATACGGGAGATGAGGGGGATGCCGGCGTTGCGCGGGATCTTCATCACCTGGCGCAGCACGCCGTCGATGCGATAGCGCACGACCACCCCGCCCTCGATCGGCTCGACGTGAATGTCGCTCGCCCGGCTCACCACCCCGTCGGCGAGCATCATGTCCACCAGGCGGATGATGGGACGCTGACTCGCCTCCTCGGCGCTGGCGGCCGCGTCGTCGTCGTCGTCGGTGAGCTCCTTCACCTCCATGTCGTCGCCGATCCCGGCGAGCAGTCGGGAGACGATCTCCTCGCCCGCGCGATAGAGCTCGTCCACCTTGGCCCTGATCCGCGACGGCGAGGCCAGCAGCATCCGCACCTCGCGCCCCGTGGCGAAGGCCAGGACCTTCTCCGCGTCGATATCGAATGGATTGGCGGTCGCGATCTCGAGGTAGGAATCGGTCTGGCCCACCGGCACCACGTTGAAGCGGCGGGCGAGCTGCTCGGGCACCGCCTGAATGACTCGGGCGTCGATCCGGGAGGTGTCGGCGACCGGGAAACGGAAGCGCGTCGCGACGGCGGCGAGCACCTGCTCGTCGCCGATCAGCTTCCGCTGTACGACGGTTTCCCACAGCGACACCGGCCCGGGTGCGGTCTCCTGGCGGAGCGCCGCGAGGGCGTCACCGGGAAGCAGGGGCTCGACGGTGGGGACCAGCCATTCGTCCAAGAACTGCATGCAGGCGGCTCGGGGTGATTACGGAGCGTGGAAAGGTAGCCGGGACCACCGGTTGGGCGCTATCACAATACTCCCCACCAGTCCCGATTCACGTCCACGCTGATACCCACACCGCCGTCCCGCAGCCCCACTCCCGCCTCGACGCGAATGAGGCGCATGAGCCACTCGAAGGCGATTCCGGCCACCGGCCGGACGCCGTCCGTGCCCTCCCACGGCAGCCCCAGGAGCGGCCGGTCGGTCCATCCCGCGGCCACGAAGGGCGCCACGGTGAGGCGCCGCCCGGTGGTGGCGAAGGACCCGAGCGGGATGGCCGGGAACGGCGTCTCGAATCGCCATTCGACGTGACCCAGCGCCACGACTCTCCCGCCGTAGGCCCGAAAGGGCTCGCCCAGCAGCGTGCCCCGGCCGCCGAGCACGAAGCTCCGGTAGGCCGGAAGCCGCTCGGTGCCCGCACCCACGTACACTCGGGAGAGGAGCTGGCCCGCGCCGGCGCTCCGGAGCCAGCGCCCTTCCGCGGTAGCTCGGAGGTACTCCCCCGCGCCTTCGCCGACCTCGAGCGTCAGACGCCCCTGGAGGTCCTGCCGCACGGCGATCCCCCCGCTGGCGCGCTCGACTGCCGCGCGAACGACGCGAAACGTCCCGGCGCCCAGCGGGGGATTCGGCCGGTAGCTGCCGTTGGCAGGCGACGACGCGACCGCGGCCGATTCGCTCTCTTCGATCCCCACCTGAAGCGACAGCGAGGTCCGGCCGCTCACCCGATGCCGCACGCCGGCTGCGATGCTGCTCACGAGCACGTAGTCGCCGTAGTCGTCGCCGGCCTCCTGCGACAGGAGAGAGTTGAGCGCCGGCGAGATCACGGGCACGTCGGCGAGATCGCGCATGCGCCGCTCGGCGGCGAGCGAGAGCTGCGTGGCGCCGGAGCCCGCCAGGACGGACAGGCCACCCGTGACGCGGTGGTCCGATGTGCCGTACCCGATCTGGGGCCGCAGCTGCACCCGGCTTCCCCGGAGGCCGAGCACGCCGCCGAAGCCCAGCGCGAGCCCCTGGACCCGGTTGACCCTCGCGAGGTCGCTCAGCGACCCGGTGGCGAGCCGGTTCGAGGGGAGACCGCCCAGCGCCCTGGAGCCCGCGATGCGCTCGACCTCGACCCGCAGCGCCTCCATGTCCTGGCGGTCGACCGGCGCCGCCACTTCGGCGATGGCCTCGGACAGCGAGCCGCCCCAGGTGGTGTCGTCGGGCCGCGGCCGCCTGAGGCCACCGATCGACGGCCCCGCCAGCACGGCCGGCGGCACCTCGACGTTCAGGTCGTAATCGGTGATCTCCCAGCGGCCGCGAATGATCCCCCGCGCCGGAAAGTCGAAGTAGCTGGCGCGGCGGCGAATCTCGATCTCCTGCCGGTAGGGCAGCCACCAGCGGTTCTCGAAGCGTCCGTTCTCCAGCACGATGGTGATGTCCTCGAGCTGGCGGTCCAGGTAGGCGGCGGGCGTGAAGCTGAACCGGAATCGCACCAGCTCCGCGGTCCGGTCGTCGAGGTAGAGCGTGCCGACCACGAGCGGCAGCGCGAAGGAGCGCGGCCGCACCTGCACCTCGCGCACCGTCACTTCTCCACCCCCGGTGCGGATCGTGAGCGAGTCGCCGAGCGCGTACTGGTAGGCATCGGGTCCGGCGCGCGCGAGCGGATGGATCGCGTCGCGGACCTCGTCCCCCTCGCCGATCCTGATGACGTCGCCGAAGTTGTTGGTGACGATGCCGAGGTGGTCGCGGTGATACTCGATGTCGGTGGGCAGGAACGCGCCGTCGCGCCATCCGAGCACCACCTGCTTGCTGCGGTTGGGTGCCTGCCAATACACTTCCACGTCCAGCTCGTCGGCCTTGACCAGCCGGGGCGGCTCGGTCAGGCCCTCCCCGACCTGCGCGAGGAAGAACACGAACCCGTGGGCACGGGTTCGGTAGCTCCGAAGCACCGAGTCGGCCTCGGTGGCGGCGCGCTGGTCCACCGCCCGGCGCACCAGCGTCAGCACCTCGGGCGCGTCCCAGGTCTGAGCCGCCAGCGGCGATACACCGGCGGCCACGAGCAGACCGATCGTTCCGCACGAGCACCGCGCGCTTCTCACCTCTGAACCTCTCACAGCCAAGGGGACGATGGCCGGAATATTCCGGAGGCTGGCGGGACGGGCAAGCTGGCTCTGTCTCGTCGCGGCTGCCTGCGGCGGCTCGCGCGCGGCGGGCGAGGGGGAAAACGCCGCTCCGACGGGCGTGCGGGTGCTCCCGCTCGCGGAGGCGATCGTGCTGGAGACCGCCGGCCCGCCACCGCCGGACACCACGGTGACCTTCATCGCCGGCGAGCCGCGTACCATCGTGCTGCGGCACGGTCCGCCGGAGTACATCGTGTTCGCCGAGCTCACGTTTCCACCGCCGGCTTTTGCCGAGCACGGGCGCGAGGTGCGGGTGGACGTGCGCCCCCGGCCGGGGGTCTACGGCCTCGACATCGCCACGAGTCTGCCGATCCGCGACAGCGCCACGGTGGTCTTCAAGTACCCCCGGTACTTCGCCTCGTCCGCGAAGGCCCGCGCCATCTACGGCTCGGACGTCGCGTACGAGCGCGCGCTCGCCATAGGCCGCCTCATGCCGGGCGGTATGCTCGCGCTGCTACCCTCGACCAGGCCGTTTCCCGACCTGCTCCAGGCACCGCTCCCAGCGGCCGGCACCTATCTGGTAGCCGCGCCCCAGTGATGTCCGGCTTCGACCGATTCGCTCGCCAGGCCCGTCTGCGCGGCGGCATGGTGCCCGTCACCCGTGAAGTCGTGCTCGACGGCGAGACGCCGGTCACGGCCTTCGCCAAGCTGCACCGGGGCCGGTGGGGATTCCTGCTGGAGTCGCTCGAGGGCGGGGAGCGGTGGGCCCGCTACACCTTCCTCGCCACCGAGCCCCGCGACGTATTCCGCTATCGAGGCCGCGAGTGCGCGCGGTGGAGTGCCGGCGAGAAGAAGTGGACGGTGGTCGAGTCCGACACGGCCCCGCTGGAGCACCTCGGCCGGACCATGCGGAGGCACCCTCCGGTGGTCGTCCCGGGTCTGCCCCGGTTCACCGGTGGCGCGGTCGGGTTCTGGGGGTACGACGTCGTGCGCACCATCGAGTCGCTACCCGACTCCCCCCGCGACGACCGGGACCTGCCGGACGCGATCGTGATGGTGGCCGATACGCTGCTGGTGCTCGACAACCTCTACAACCGTGCGACGGTGATCGCCAGCGTCGAAGTGCCGGAGGGCGCGGCGGCCGGCGATCTCCAGCGCCTCTATGCCGACGCCGAGACGCGGATCGAGCGCTGGCTCGAGCGCCTCGCGGCGCCCGGGACGATGCGGCCCCTCGCGATCGAGACATTGCCCGCGCTCCCCGAGACCACGTCCCCCTACCCCGACGCCAGGTTCCAGGAGGACGTGGTCCGGATCAAGGAGTACATCGCCGCCGGCGACACTTTCCAGACGGTGCTGAGCCGACGGATCGACCTCCCGGCCCCCGACCCCTTTCTCAGCTATCGCTATCTCCGCGCGCTCAACCCGGCGCCATACCTCTACTATCTGCACTGCGACGACATCCACGTCATCGGGAGCTCGCCCGAGATTCTGGTGCGGGTCGAGGACGGCGAGGTGACGGTGCGGCCGATCGCGGGCACCCGCCCGCGTGGCGCCGACCCCGCCCTCGACGCCGCCCTCGCGGAGGAGTTGTCCGCCGATCCCAAGGAGCGCGCCGAGCACCTGATGCTGGTGGACCTGGGGCGGAACGACGTCGGACGGGTGGCCGAGTTCGGGTCGGTGAGGCTCACGGCCTTCATGACCATCGAGCGGTACTCCCACGTGATGCATCTGGTGAGCGAGGTCCGCGGGCAGCTCCGGCCCGAACTCGACGCGGTCGCCGCGCTCGCGGCCTGCTTCCCGGCGGGGACCGTCTCCGGCGCACCCAAAGTGCGCGCGATGCAGATCATCGACGAGCTGGAGCCGGTACGCCGCGGGCCGTACGCCGGGGCGGTCGGCTACGTGGGCTGGGGCGCCCGCACCCTCGACACCGCCATCGCGATCCGCACCTGCGTGATCCGCGGCGATCGGGCCTGGGTCCAGGCGGGGGCCGGCATCGTGGCGGATTCCGACCCGGCCGGCGAGTGGCGGGAGACCGAGGCCAAGGCCCGCGCGGTCATGCTGGCGCTGGCCCTGGCGGCGGCCCCCCCGCTTCCACCAGGATGAGGCGGGCACGGCCCTACCGCTCGTCGCCGTCGCTATTTTCCCCCCATGCCCTCCTTCCGCCTAGTCAGCTCCTCCGGCGACCAGAGCTTCGAGCTCCCGCCGGGGCGAAGCGTGGTGGTCGGCCGCGGGGTCGCCACGGATATCGCGATCTACGATCCCACCATCTCCCGCCGCCACGCGGAGCTGATCGCCCGGGGTGACGCCATCGAAGTGAGGGACCTCGGCAGCTCGAACGGCACCTGCATCAACGGGAGCCGGGTCGCCGAGGGACGCCTCGTGGTCAACGATTCGGTGACGTTCGGGAAGGTGACCTACAAGGTCAGGGAGATCCGGCCGGCGGGCGCGGAGCCGCTGCCGTTGCCCGAGCCCGTCGCTACGGGGAGCACCATCGTCCGCAAGCTCATGGTGAGCGGGGGAGCCGCGGCCGGAATCACCAGCCGCGACGGTCCGCTCAACCGGGGCCAGCTCCGCGTCGCGGCGGCCACCGCGGAGGAGCGCCAGGCGAAGAAGCTGTCCCTCCTCCTCCAGGTGGCCCAGAAGCTCACCGGGGAGCTGGAGCTCGACCGCCTGCTCCGGGCGGTGGTGGACATGACCTTTCAGGTCATGGAGGTGGACCGGGTCACCATACTCCTCCGCAACGAGACCACCGGCGAGATGGTGCCCACGCTCTCCAAGAGTCGCCTCGGCGACACCCAGGTGCAGTCGGTGCCCCGCTCGATCGTGGACAAGGTGGTCGAAGAGCGGGTGGCGGTGGTCTCGCACAACGCGGCGGCCGACACCCGCTTCAAGGGCCGCTCCATCGTCATGCAGAGCGTCCGCAGCGCGATGTGCTCTCCCCTGCTCGACGCCCGCGATCAGATCCTCGGCCTGCTCTACGTGGACAACCTCAGCGCGCCGGGAAGCTTCAGCGACGAGGATCTCCAGTTCCTGGTGGCCTTCAGCGGTCTCGCCGCCCTGGGGATCAAGAACAGCCGGTTCGCCGAGCAGAGCCGCCGCGACGCGCTGGTCCGCTCGAACTTCGAGCGCTACTTCGCCCCCAACGTGGCCGCCGACATCGCGCAGCAGGACGGCACGATCCGGCTGGGCGGCGAGCGGCGGGCGGTTACGGTGCTCTTCAGCGACATCCGCGGCTTCACCGCCATGGCCGAGTCCATGGGCCCTGACGCCATCGCCCGGTTCCTGAGCGAGTACTTCAGCGAGATGGTGGAGGTGATCTTCGAGCACGGCGGCACGCTCGACAAGTTCATCGGCGATGCGGTGATGGCGCTGTGGGGCGCGCCCATCGCCCACAGCGACGACCCCGACCGCGCGCTCGAGGCCGCGCTCGCCATGCAGAGGGTCATCGAGGAGCTGAACCGGGGCTGGGCCGGCTCGGGAAGGCCGGAGATCGGAGTGGGAATCGGCATCAGCCACGGCGAGGTGTTCGCGGGGAACATCGGCAGCCACCGGAGGCTCGAGTACACCGTCCTCGGCGACGCCGTGAACGTCGCGGCGCGGCTCTGCGCGGAGGCGGGACCCGGCGAGGTGCTGGTGAGCGAGGCGCTGCTCCGCGTGGTCCGGGCACCCGTGGAGTACGATTATCTGCCCGAGCTGGGCTTGAAGGGAAAGACGCAGGTGGTGCAGGTGTACCGAGTGAAGACCGCCGGACCGGCGAGCCCCCCAGGGGGCTAGCTCAGCGACACCGCCTCTTCGGATTCCACCGTCCGGCAGAAATCATACCTCTCCCCCGCCTCCTCCAGCAGCCGCAGCACCAGCCGGACGGGCAGCCCCATGACGCTGAAGAAGTCCCCCTCGATGCGCTCCACTAGCGCGGCGCCGTAGCCCTGGATGCCGTACGCGCCGGCCTTGTCCATCGGCTCCCCGGTGGCCACGTAGGCGCGGAGGTAGTCCTCCGTCATCCGCCGGAAGCCGACGTTGGTGACGTCGGTGGCCTGGTGGATGCGCTCGCCGGCGACGAGCGCCACCGAGGTCACGACCTGGTGGGTGCGGCCCTGGAGCTTGAGCAGCATCCGGAGCGCGTCGGCCTCGTCCACCGGCTTCTCGAGCACCTCGTCCCGCACGATCACCGTCGTGTCGGCGCCGAGCACCAGCCGGCCGCGGACGGCGAGCGCCTTCTCCCGGGCCAGGCGCTCGACGTAATCGAGGGCGGTCTCCAGCGGGCGGCGAACCTCGGGGACGTTCGAGGGCACCACCCGCACCGCGATGCCGAGCATCTCGAGGAGCTGGCGCCGGCGAGGCGAGCCGGAGGCGAGGGTGAGAGGATCGCGGGTCATGCGTTCCGCTCCATGATCAGAGTGACCGGGCCGTCGTTGTGGATCTCGACCTGCATGTCGGCCCCGAACTCGCCGGTGGCGACCTCGAGGCCGTGTGCGCGGAGCGCAGCGACGAAGCGCTCGTAGAGTGGTATGGCCGCCTCGGGGCGCGCGGCATCGATGAAGGAGGGGCGCCGGCCCCTGACCACGTCGGCGTAGAGCGTGAACTGCGATATCACGAGCACCGCTCCACCCACGTTCTTCAGCCCCAGGTTCATCCTGCCTTCGGGATCGGCAAACAGCCGCAGTCCGGCCACCTTCTCGGCCATCCAATCTACCGTGGCTTCGGTGTCGCCATGAGTGAGTCCGACCAGCAGGCAGAAGCCGCGACCGATCGAGCCCGCGGTGCGGCCTTCGATCGTGACCGAAGCCCTGGAGACCCGCTGAAGCACGACGCGCATGAGGGACTTAGAATTATCTCCGTGCCGAACCGCAGACTCGTGATCGCATGCTGAAGATAAGCCGGGTGCCCGCCGCGCCCCATCGCCCCGAGCCGCACACCTGGGCCGACGACCGGCTGACAGCCGCCTGGCTCGGCCACGCCAGTGTGCTCCTCAATGTCCGCGGGACGTGGGTCGTGACCGATCCCGCCCTCGAGGCGCGGGTGGGAATCGGCCGCGGCCGGGCGAAGCTCGGGCCCCGGCGCCTGGTGCGGCCCGCCCTCCGCGCGCGCGACTTGCCGCGACTCGACCTCGTGCTCCTCTCCCACGCCCACATGGATCACACGGACATCGGCACCCTGGGCTCGATCCGCCGGGAGGTGCCCGTCGTCGTGCAGCAGGGCAACCGGGATCTGGTGCGGCGGTTCCGAAGGGTCGAGGAGCTGGCCTGGGGAGAGTCCATCGAGATCGCCGGGGTCTCTATCGAGTCGGTGGAGGTGCGCCACTGGGGTGCCCGCATGATGACCGACCGGCATCGCGGGTATGGCGGCTATCTGATCACCAGGGGCGATCGCACCGTGCTGTTCGCCGGTGATACCGCCTATACCGAGGCATTCGCGAGCATCGGGGACCGCACGAAGGTGGACCTCGCCATCCTTCCGATCGGCGCCTACGACCCCTGGATCGCCAATCATGCGTCGCCGGAGCCAGGCCTGGCGCATGTTCAAGGACATCGGGGCGGAGTATCTGCTGCCGGTACATCATTCGACCTTCCGGCTGAGCCGCGAGCCCGTCGAGGAGCCGATACGCCGGCTGCTCGGGGCGGCGGGCCTTGAGCGCTGGCGCGTCGTGGCGCCCGAGGTCGGAGCGACCTGGGCGCTATAGCGCTCCCCGCTTCCACGG
>JACDHV010000007.1 GCA_013820855.1 Gemmatimonadales bacterium
GCCCTGGGCCGCGCGCCTCGTTTTCGTCGCCCGAGCCTCGGTCGACGAGGTGGTTCCAGGTGGGAAGGCCTCGACCCCGCCCCAGCCAGCCCGGCGGCGGCCCCTCAGCAACGGCGTCCTGGAGGTGCTGGAGCGTCGGTGCGGGGCGCTGCGCGGGGCAGTCACCTTGCTCGAGGAGGCGAGCGGGATGCTGGTGGTCGAAGCCGTGCTGGGCTACCCCCGGCTCTCGGGCCGGGTGCGCTACCGGATCGGCGAGGGCGTCACCGGCATGGTCGCCCAGAGCGGCTCGCCGGCCGTGATCCAGCGGGTGAGCCGCGAGCTCCGTTTCCTGCACCGCGCGGCCGAGCGCGCCGACCGGGAGCACGAGATCACGTTCATCTGCGTGCCCATCGTCCTGGACTCGGACACGGCGGGCACTCTCGCGATCGAGCAGCGCTACGTCCCGAGGCACGACAGCCAGCGAACGGTGAACGCCCTTCAAATCGCGGCCGGAATGATCGCGCAGGCGCTTCGCATTCAGCGGCTCATCGACGCCGAGCGCCGCAAGCTGGTCGAGGAGAACACGCAGCTGCGCCAGGAGCTGCAGGAGCGCTACGAGTTCACCCGCATGATCGGCAACAGCGGGCCGATGCGGCGGGTCTTCGAGCAGGTGAATCAGGTCGTGGGCACCAACGCGACCGTGCTGATCCGGGGTGAGTCGGGCACCGGCAAGGAGCTGATCGCCCACGCCCTCCACCAGCACTCGCCCGGGCCGGAAAGCCGTTCGTGCGGGTGAACTGCGCCGCGCTGCCCGAGACGCTGGTCGAATCGGAGCTGTTCGGCTACGAGCGGGGTGCGTTCACCGGTGCCCAGGCGCGCCGAAAGGGCCGGTTCGAGCTCGCCGACGGCGGCACCCTGTTCCTGGACGAGATCGGCGAGCTGAGCCCCTCGACCCAGGCCAAGCTGCTGCGGGTGATCCCGGAGCGGGAGTTCGAGCGGCTGGGCGGCACGTCCACGGTCGGGGTTGATGTCCGGCTCATCACCGCGACCAGCAAGGATCTCGAGCGGGCGCAGGTGGAGGGCACGTTCCGCGAGGATCTCTACTATCGCCTGAACGTCTTCACCATCTGCATGCCGCCGCTGCGGGAGCGCGAGTCGGACATCCTGCGCCTGGCCGATCACTTCGTCGAGAAGTACGTGCGGCTGCACGGGCGGAGCATCAAGCGGATCTCGACCAACGCGATCGACATGCTGGTGAGCTATCACTGGCCGGGCAACGTGCGCGAGCTGGAGAACACGATCGAGCGGGCGGTCCTCGTGGCCGACGGAGACGTGATCCATGCCCATCACCTCTCACCCACGCTGCAGACCGCGGAGGCCTCCGGCACCGTGGTGTCAGCCTCGCTGGGGGAGGCGGTGGCCGCGTTCGAGGGCAACCTCATTCAGGATGCCCTCAAGACGACCCGCGGCAACAGGGCTCGCGCCGCGCGCCTCCTCAACGCCACGGAGCGGATCATCAATTCCAAGATTCGCCGCTACGGAATAGGCCCGCAGCGCTTCCGCATCTGACGAAATTGTCGGACGCTCGGGGCCGCGGCGGATCCGCCGGCACCTCGATCGCGGGCTCCAAGTCGTGGCCACGCACTGTATTCCGGCGTTGCGAACCGTGGTTCCCGGGCCGTGCCCTCGACGGGCCGGCTCGTGTCTTAGGAGGGGCGGCAACGTGTTACCGAGGCGCGACCTCGTGCTCGCGAACGGACGCCAACCGGCGGCACGTTGCACCCGCGATCCGTCACGGATCGGAGCGGGAACTGCAACCAGATCGGAGTACATGATGAAGCGCTGGATGCTGGGGCTGGCCTCGGCGGTCCCCCTGACGACTCTCTCGAGCCTGCCAGCGGCGACGCAGGCTGTCGCCTACAGGGCGCCGGCTGCGCGGCCGCCCTCGGTGCTGGCCGACGCCTACCACATCAGCCTGGAGAGCGCCTGGCCGCAGCTGGGCACGCCCGACGGCGCCTGCCGGAACGGTGGGGACGAGATGGTGCGCGGCATGGTGACGCGGCAAGCCGACGGGACCTACGAGGGCACCCTGGACCGGACGACGCTCCTCTACTTCTGCGGCGCCCACGCCGCCGGGGGCGACTCCTGCGAGCTGGTGCTCGAGGGAGACGGCAGGGTCGCGGTGCGTGGACTGGTCGTGCCCGATCCGGTCAGCCCGAGCGGCAGCGCTCTCCGGCTCTCGTGGAGGCCAAACGCCCACCACACGGCCGAGGTACGGGGCGCGTGCTCGGCGGACTTCAAGCATTCGATCCGGGAGATGTACCTCAGCGTGCGGCACGGAGCGGAATTCGCTCTTCCAGCTGCCGGGGAGGGGCTGCGGGAGCGGCTGGAGAACTACCCCTGGATCGTGGAGATCGAGTGAACGGCACGCGGGGCGGCAGGGCTCACCCCTCCCGGCGTACGTCCCGCGCGGCCTTGTCGTCGCGCAGCCCGAGAAACCTCGGGTGGCGGAGCAACCCCGCCCCGGTCCACTCGCCGAAGCCGATCTGGGCGACCAGGTTCGGCGTGACCCATTGCACCGCTCCGCCCGGCACTGGTCCGGGCGCGAACGGTGAGGTGCGGCGATGGAGGGGAACCAGCTTCCGGTAGAGCATCTCGAGCGCGTCCCGGTCGAAGCCGGTGCCCACCTTGCCCGCGTACCGCAGCTTTCCGTCTCCGTCGTGGTATCCGACGAGCAGCGCGCCGAGGTGCTCGCGCGTGCCCTGCGGCTCCGTGTATCCGCCGATCACGAATTCCTGCTGCTGCACGCACTTGATCTTGAGCCAGTCGGCGGACCGCCCGCTCACGTAGCGCGACTCCGCGCGCTTGGCGAGGATCCCTTCCGCCCCCTTGGCGCAGGCATCGCGGTACATCGCCGCGGAGCCGGTGGTGCGGTACGGCGTGAAGCGGATCGCGCCGTCGTACCAGACCACGTCGCGCAGGACCTTCTTCCGGTCGAGCAGCGGGAGACCGGTCAGGTCGATCCCCTCGTAGAAGAGGCAGTCGAACAGGTAGAGCTCCACCGATACACCGGTGCGCGCGGCGCGCTGAACGTCGCGCAGATGCATCCGCTGCTGGAGCCGCGCGAAGGAGGAGAGGCCGGTCGCGGGGTCGGGTGCCGTGATCTCGCCGTCCAGCACGGCCTCGCCCCGCACCGCGAGCGAGAGCTGCTCCACCAGCTCGGGGTAACCGCCCTCCACCTGCTTGCGGTTCCGCGAGAAGAGTCGCACCGATCCGCCGGTCACGTAGGCCAGGACCCGGACGCCGTCGAGCTTGGGCTCGTAGATCCACCCGCCGCCGGCGGGGGCGCGATCGCTCAGGGTGGCCAGCATGGGCGGAATCCAGCCGGGCTGGGCCCGGTATCGGAGCCGACCCCGCGCTCTCGCGGACAGCGCCTCGCGCGAGGAGCTCACGCAGCCCCTCCGACGCCGAGGATGGTGCCCAGGTCCTGCTTGGACTCGAGAATGCCGTCCCAGGGGTCGCCACCGCCCTCGAGCCGGTCGGGCACGGTGCGCAGGGTGAAGTCGGTGGGATAGACCGTCTCCAGCTCTTCCCAGGCCACCGGGGTGGAGACCGTCGCCGCGCCGTGCCGGCGCGGCGAATAGGGAACGGCGAGCGACTTGCCCCGGCTGTTCTGGTTGTAGTCGAAGAAGATCTTGCCGCGGCGCCGCTCCACCGACCAGTCGATCGTCACCTCGCGCGGCCGCTCCTTCAGCGCGTGCCGAGCGATCGTCTCCGCCACCTCACGGGCCGCGTCGAAGTCGAGGTCACGGACGATCGGCAGATAGAGGTGAAGTCCCGTGCGTCCCGACGTCTTCACCCAGGTGGAGAGCCCCAGCCCCTCGAGCTGCTCGCGGACCTGGAGCGCCAGCTCCCGGGTGCGATTGAACGCGCGGCGGTGCAGCTCCGGCTCGGCACCGCGCGACTCGTGCCCCGAGTAGTCGTAGGGATCGAGATCGAAGACGACGAAGTCGGGATAGTTGAGCACCGACTTCTCCAGCGCGCCTTCCGAGCCGGTGAATCGGCGCCCCCGGTCCGTGGCATCGGGGGCCGGCTCGATGCGCGAGTACCAGGCGTGCAGCTCGAGACTCGCCATCTGACCGAGCCAGAGCAGGGTCGCGAGGTTCTCGCAGATGACATAGTCGCCGTCGGTGTCGCCCTGGCTGGAGTAGATCGCGACCGTGCGGGCGAACGGGGGCGGGCCGTCCCAGTGCTTCTGGTAGAAGCTCTTGCCGCCGATCCCGTTGGGAAAGCGGGTGACGAAGAGCGGACGATCCGAGAGATGCGGGAGCATCCATCGTGAGACCCGCGCGAGATACCGCAGCAGGAAGCGCTTGGTGATGGGCTTCCGCTGCGCCACGCCGGGCCAGAGCGCCTTGTCGAGGTTACTCACCGGAATGTCGTGCCCCTCGACCCGCAGCACGCCCCGGTCTTTCAGGGCGTCGAGCTGCTTCAGCACGTCCTGGACGGTGCCGGCTGCCGGGCTCCTGCCGGTGGGTGTCAACTGACCTTCCGTGTCGCACGCCGTGCCGCCGGCCGGGTGCGGGGCCGGGACGCGCGCTTCGGCTTGTCCTTCTTCGCCGCCTCCACGCTGCGGCGGAGCGCGTCCGCCAGATCGAGCACCTTGGCCTCACGGGCGGCGGGAGACTTCACCACGTCGCGGCCCTGGAGCTTCGCTTCGATGAGCTGCGACAGCGCCTCCCGGTAGTGATCCTTGTACTCCTCCGGCTCGAACGGCTTGCGCAGGAGGTCGATCAGCGCCGCCGCCATGTCGAACTCACGGTCGCTGATCTTCACACTGCCGAGGTCCATCTCGGGCTGCGAGCGGATCTCGTCCGGATAGTACAGGGTCTCCAGCATCAGCGCGCCGTCCTTAGGGCGGAGCGCGCAGAGCTGCTCCTTTTTCCGGATCGTGATCGTCGCGATGGCGGTGAGGTTCTTCTTCTCCAGGGTGCGGATCAGCAGCGCATAGGCCTTCTCGCCCCGCTCGTCCGGCGCGAGGTAGTAGGTCCGCTCGTAGAAGATCGGATCGATCTCGTCCTCCTTCACGAAGGCGCTGAGCTCGATCGTGTGCTTGCTCGGCAGCGGCAGCTTCTCGAAGTCTTCGTCGGTCAGCGTGACGTACTGATCCTTCGCGTACTGATAGCCCCGCATCGTCTCGCTCCACGACACTTCCTGCTCGTCCGTGGGGCACCAGCGGACCTGCTTCAGGCGCGTGCCGCAGGTGGCGTGCAGCAGGTTGAACGAGATGTCCTTGCCCTCGGTCGCCCCGAACAGCTTTACCGGGATGCTGACCATCCCGAAGCCGATCGAGCCACTCCAGATCGCCCTAGCCATCACGCCTCCTGGTTGCCCCGAGGTAAGGCCCGAGTTGCCGCGGGGCTTTTTCCACACCGCGGAGGGATTATCCACAGGATTATCAACATAACTTGTTGATAACCAATGACTTACGACACTGGAAGTTGCCCGGGGCGGGAGACGATCGCTGTGGGATGAGTCACACGGGCTACGGTGCCGCCGGCGCGTCCGCCGAATTGGGCCCGTTCAACGCACGGAGGATCTTTTTCATGCCGAGCGTGTCCTTGGTGGGGGCGGATCGTGCAAGCGAGTCGGCGGCGAGGTCGGGCAGCGCGAGCTCGATCGCGGCAGGGGCCGGCGCGATGGATGCCTGCGCCGGCGCGACGGACGCAGGGGCCGGGGCAGGGACCGAGGTGGGCGTCGTCGGGGCCTTCGGCGCGGCGCTGGACTCGCCGGGCCGCGCTGGCACCGACGCCGCGAACGCCGGCCCGGGAGTCATCGGGACGCGAGCCGGGGCGATCGTCACCCGCGGCGCTTCGCTCGCTCCGGCCTCGCTGGAGGTGATTCCGTCTGTCGGTCTGTCGGCTTCATGAGGGGTGGGATCGGAGGAGCTCCTGGCGTCATCCATTCGCGCCGTCGGGGGAGCCGCAGGATCCGCGATCGCCGGCGAGGTGGAGGTCACCACCAGGTGGGTGCAGATGACGAGCGCCGCGGCTGCGCCCAGCAGCTTCACGGGGCCCCCACCCATCCGGCGCAAGCGGCGCGCGGTGGGCCGCGGAAGCAGCTCATCGACATGGGAGGCGGGGTGCTCCACCGCCGGCGCGAAGACCTCCATCGGTGCGTGCGCCGCAGGCTCGGCCGCCGCCGGAGCCCGCGCCAGGGCGCGCATCGTCGCCGCGCTCGCCGGCGGCGGCTGCATCGTGGGCGCGTACGCCTCCGGTGCAGAGATCGCGGGCTCCAGCGCTTCGAGCGTCCGTCCCGTGGTCCGCGCCGACGGCACGGTCCATGGCAGCGGCTCCGGAACCGAGACCACCGGCAGATCCCGCAGCACTTCGTTCTGCATGGCGACGACCGGCGAATACACCGGCGCAGGAATGCCGGGCGCGCCGTACGCGTTCGGTGCGGGGCTCGGGTCGGGGGCCAGTGTGGATGCGGGTATGCGCACCGGCTCCGGCTGGCGGGCGAGCGGTTGCGCCGTGGGATACGACCTCAGGGCCGACGGAATCGGCAGCGGCGTCGCGGACGTCACCGGTGCGGGAGCGTTGCCGGTAACCGGCATGTCCAGCGCCCTCTTGTAGTGCGGGTGGAGCCCGATGGGAAGCCACTTCTGCGAGGCGTGATGATAGATCCGGGCACGCGGCGTGATGACGCCGTTCCGGATGCCGACCGCAAGCTCCTCGATCGTCCGAAAGACGGTTTCCTCGCCGGGAGCGACCTCGATCCGATACATGAGCGCATCCTTGAGCGTGGCGGAAGCCTCAATCGCACGCCAATTTCATGCTCGGATCGGCTGCATTTTTCTGCATGCGGAATACTTCCGGTCACCCCGGTGACGGGCAGTTTGGTAATCCGCGCGAACCGGCATCCTGCGATGGAGTTAAGGGGCGCATGACGCAGCCTAGCACCGCGGCGACAAGGTCACCCGGTATCAGGCCCGGTGCGCGGCGCGGACCCGGCGCCGTCGCGGCCTCCGGCGGCTCTCGTAGATTGCATGGGATGAGCGGCTTGACCGTAACCACCGTCGCGATGGTGCAGGGCCTGTTCTATCTGGCCACCGGGGTGTGGGCCCTGGTGGACCTCGACAGCTTCATGGCCGTCACCGGGCCGAAGGTCGACCACTGGCTGGTGAAGACCGTGGGTGCGCTCGTCACCGTGATCGGCGTGGTGTTCCTGGCGGCGGCCGGGAGTCGCCGGGTGACGCCGGAGATCGTGCTCCTCGGGGTCGGGTGCGCGCTTTCGCTGGCGGCGATCGACGTGATCTACGTCTCCATCGGCCGGATCTCGTCCATCTACCTCCTGGATGCCGTGGCCGAGGTGGGAGTCGCTGCCGCATGGGCGCTGACCCGGCGCCGCGGGTGAGTGCGCTCAGGGCCGAGCGTGTCTCCAAGCGATATGGCGGCGTCGTGGCGCTCGACGGGGTTTCCCTCGAGGTTCGATCGGGGGAGTGCGTCGCGCTGATCGGCGAGAGCGGCTCGGGGAAGACGACGCTGCTCCGCTGCTTCAACCGGCTCACCGAGCCCGACGAGGGCCGCGTGCTGGTAGATGGGACGGACGTCGCGACCGTCTCTCCCTTCGAGCTGCGGCGCCGCATCGGCTACGTCCCGCAGGATGGGGGGCTCCTCCCGCACTGGCGGGTCCGGCGCAACGTGGCGCTGGTGCCATGGCTCCGGCGCGATCGTGATGGTCACCTGTCAGCGGAGCGGGCGCTCCGACTCGTCGGGCTCGAGCCGGAGCGGTTCGGCCTTCGCTGGCCGCGGGAGCTGTCTGGTGGCCAGCGGCAGCGGGTCGCGGTCGCGAGGGCTCTCGCCGCCCGTCCGGCGCTGATACTGCTCGACGAGCCGTTCGGCGCGCTGGATGCGATCACCCGTGCCGAGCTCCAGGACACGTTCCTCGCGCTCCGCCGCGAGCTCGCGCTCTCCGCGGTGCTCGTGACCCACGATCTCGCCGAAGCGTTCCTCCTCGCCGACCGCGTCGGCGTGCTGCACTCGGGCCGCCTCGAGCAGGTGGCCACTCCGGCCGAGCTGCGCGCCGAGCCGGCCACCGCGTATGTGCGGGACCTGCTGGAGCGGGCGCGGGTCGCGGGATGAACGGTGCCGCGCTGCTGCTCCTGATGGCGGTTCAAGCCTCCGGTCCGGCGCCGGTCGTGGTGGCCTCCAAGCCGTTCGGCGAGTCGTATATCCTCGCCGAGATGTTCGCCCAGCTCCTGGAGGCCCGCGGCATCGAAGTGGACCGGCGGCCCGGCCTCGGCGCCACCGAGATCGCCTTCGGCGCGATTCGCACCGGAGCGGCCGACGTCTATCCCGAGTACACCGGCACCGGGCTCCTCGCGATACTCGGCGAACAGCCCGGGCCCGATCCAGGCAAGGTGTTCGACCGTGTGAGCCGCGAGTTCCGCCGGCGCTGGGACGCGCGCTGGCTGCCGCCGCTGGGCTTCGAGAACACCTACGCGATGGCGGTGCGGCGTGAGACCGCCGAGCGGTACGGCCTCGCCACCCTGAGCGACCTGGCACGGGCAGGGCGCACGCTTCGCGCGGGTCTCACGCCGGATTTCATCGGGCGGCCCGACGGGCTTCCGGGGCTCGCGCGCGCCTACGGTTTGCGATTCGCCGAGGTGCGCGCGCTCCTCCCGGCGGTCAAGTACCAGGCGCTGGCCGCCGGCCAGGTGGACGTGATCGACGGCTATTCGACCGACGGGCTGATCGCGCGCTACGATCTGGTGGTCCTGCGGGACGATCGGGGATTCTTTCCGCCCTACGAGGCGGCGGCGCTGGTGAGTGGCCGGCTGGTCGAGCGGCAGCCGGCGGCGATCGCCGCGCTCACCGAGCTGAGTAGCCGGCTCGACGAGTCGACGATGCGGCGGTTGAACCGGAGGCTCGAGGTGGATCGCGAGCCGGTCCGACGCATCGCGGGCGACGCGCTGGCCGAGCTGGGGCTCACCGCGTCGCGACCGCCGCCTCGGGCGGCCGCGGCGGCGCCGCGGGAGCGGGGAAGCTTCACCCGCTATCTGTGGGAGCGGCGCACGGAGCTGCTGGCGATGGCGCGGCGGCATCTGCTGCTGGTGGCGGTCTCACTCGCCGCGGCGATCGCCGCGGCGGTGCCGCTCGGCCTCGCGCTCGAGCGGGTGCCGCGCGGCGCCGAGCTGGTGGTGCGCGCGACCGGGGTCCTGCAGACGTTGCCGGGAATCGCCCTTCTGGCCTTCATGATCCCTCTGCTGGGTATCGGGGTCGTGCCCGCCGTGGTCGCGCTGTTTCTCTATTCGCTCTACCCCATCCTGCGGAACACCTACACGGGTGTGCGCGACGCGGCACCGGATGCGGTCGAAGCGGGGCGGGCACTCGGCATGACGCCGCGCCAGATCCTGGGCCACATCAGGCTGCCGCTCGCGGCCCCGGTCATCATGGCCGGCGTCCGAACGGCGGCGGTGATCAACGTGGGGACCGCGACCCTGGCGGCGTTCATCGGTGCCGGAGGGTTGGGTGATCCGATCGCGGCGGGCCTGGCGCTCTCGGACACGCGCATGATCCTGGCGGGCGCGATCCCGGCGGCGCTGCTGGCGCTCGGTGTGGACGGGGTGCTCGGTCTGGTGGAACGGGTGGTGCGGCCGGGAGGATAGGACGGAGTTTACGGGCACCGGCTTGACGTTCGCTCGCACCCCCGCGTAGGATAGGGCCCCCATGCGTCTGAATCCCTTCAGGGCCATCCGCCCACGCCCCGAGCTCGCCGCCCGGGTGGCCTCCGTCCCCTACGATGTGGTGAATCGCACGGAAGCGGCGGAGCTGGCCAGGGGCAACCCGCACAGCTTCCTGCACGTCGGCCGGTCCGACATCGATCTGCCCGAGGACGTGGACCCATACGACCGCCGCATCTATGCGCGCGCCCGCGAGGCGCTGAACCAGCTCCTCGCCGGCGGAATCCTCGTGAAGGACGCGGCGCCGGGGGTCTTCCTCTATCGCCAGATCATGGATGGCCGGGCCCAGACCGGCGTCGTCGGCTGCGTGCACGTGGACGACTACGAGCGGAATCTCATCCGGAAGCACGAGAAGACCCGGCAGGACAAGGAGGACGACCGCACCCGGCACGTCCTCACACTGAACGCCAACGCCGAGCCGGTGTTTCTCACTTACCGCGGGAGGCCGGAGATCGACGCCGTAGTGGCCGGGATCGTCTCCGCGCTGCCTCCGCTCTACGATTTCACGGCCCTCGATGGCGTGCGCCATACCGTGTGGGCGGTGCCCGACTCCGAAGGGCTGGCCGAGGCGTTCGGCGCCGTGCCGCATTCCTACGTGGCCGACGGACACCATCGGTCGGCCAGCGCCTGGCGAGCGGGGAAGGAGCTGCGGGCGAAAAACCCCTCCCACCGGGGCGACGAGGAGTACAACTGGTTTCTCGCGGTCCTTTTCCCGGCCGATCAGCTCCGGATCCTCCCCTACAACCGCACGGTGCGCGACCTGAAGGGCCGGTCTCCGCCGGAGGTGCTCGACCGCCTCGCGCACGTGGGGACCTTGACCGCGGCCGGCGATGCGACGCCCGACCGGAGTGGAGTCTTCTGCATCTACCTCGACGGCGGCTGGCACCGTCTGGAGCTGGACCCCGCGGGAATCGACCGGTCGGACCCGATCGCATCCCTCGACGTCTCGCTGTTGCAGGACCGGGTGCTCTCGCCCATTCTCGGCATCGGCGATCCGCGCACCGACAAGCGGATCGACTTCGTGGGCGGCATCCGCGGCACCGAAGAGCTGGAGCGCCGGGTGAGCTCGGGCGAGATGGCGATCGCCTTCTCGCTGTTCCCGACCACGCTCGAGCAGCTCATGGCCGTCTCCGACGCCGGACACGTCATGCCGCCCAAGAGCACCTGGTTCGAGCCCAAGCTGCGAAGCGGGTTGTTCGTGCATGAACTGTCATAGCTGATCCCTCTTCGCCCACTCGCGGAGCCCGAATGAAAGTTCTCATCGCCGACAAGTTCGAGAAAGTCGGTACCGACGGTTTGAAGGAGCTCGGCTGTACGGTGGTGTCGCAGCCGGATCTCAAGGCCGAGGCGCTGCCGGCGGCGGTCGGAGAGGTGGACCCTCACATCCTGATCGTGCGCGGCACCAAGGTGACCGCCGAGACGCTTCATGCGGGCGCCTCGCTCACCCTGGTGATCCGGGCCGGCGCGGGGATCGACACCATCGACGTGGCGACCGCGTCGGCCCGCGGGATCTTCGTCTCCAACTGCCCCGGCAAGAACTCGATCGCGGTCGCCGAGCTGGTGATGGGGCTGGTGCTCGCCTGCGACCGGCGGATCCCCGACCAGGTGACCGACCTGCGGCAGGGCAGGTGGAACAAGGCCGAATATGCCAAGGCGCGAGGGCTCTACGGGCGCACGCTGGGCATCGTGGGCCTGGGGCAGATCGGGCGAGAGGTGGCGCTGCGCGCCAGGGCCTTCGGGATGCGGGTGCTGGCCTGGTCGCGCACGCTCACGCACGACGAGGCGAACCGCCTGGAGGTCGCCTACGCGCAGAGCCCGCTCGAGGTGGCGCGTCTCTCCGACGTGGTGACGATCAACGTCGCCGCCAACGCCGACACCAGGCACCTGGTCGACGCCGAGTTTCTGGCGGCCATGCGGCCCGGGGCGTATCTCATCAACACCTCGCGGGGATCGGTGGTGGACGAGGCCGCGCTGGCACGGGCCGTCTCCGAGAAGAAGATCCGCGCCGGTCTCGACGTCTTTCAGGACGAGCCGGGCGGCGGTACGGGGGAGTTCGCCGGCGCGATCGCCAGGGCGCCGGGCGTGTACGGCACCCATCACGTCGGCGCCTCGACCGACCAGGCGCAGGTGGCGATCGCGCACGAGGTGATCCGGATCGTGCAGGCCTTCCGGGAAACCGGCGAGGTCCCCAATGTCGTGAACCGTCTGGCACGGAGCTCGGCGAGCCACGTCCTCGTGATCCGGCATCGCAACCGCCCCGGCGTCCTCGCCCACGTTTTCGGCGTGCTGGCCGGCGCGGCGATCAACGTCGAGGAAGTGGAGAACATCATCTATCACGGCGCGCAGGCTACGCTGGCCAGGATTCACCTGGACGGCCAGCCCGGCGACGCCGCGCTGGATCGGATCAGGTCCGGCAACGAGGACATCATCAGCGTGGAGCTGAGCAGGATAGACGGCAGGCGGTAGAAGGTGTCAGGGTGACATTCGTGGCGAGGCTTTCGACTTCAACCCGGTGACGCGTATGAGCAAGCGAATCTTCAACTTTTCCGCCGGTCCCGCGGTGCTGCCGGAGCCCGTGCTTCGGAAGGCCCAGGAGGCCATCTGGGACGCCGACGGAAGCGGTATCGGGATCATGGAGCACAGCCACCGCGGCAAGGTGTTCGACCGGGTCCGCGACGAGGCCGAGCAGGCCTGTCGCGACCTGGCCGCCATCCCCGACGATTACCGGGTGCTGTTCCTGCAGGGAGGCGCGTCGTTGCAGTTCTCGATGGTGCCCATGAATCTGCTGCCCGCGGAGGGCACTGCCGACTATCTGCTGACCGGAGTGTGGGCGCAGAAGGCGGTCAAGGAGGCCAAGATCCTCGGCGCGAAGGTGCACATCGCGGCCAGCGGCGAGAGCACCAACTTCGACCGGATTCCCGGGGCCGCGGAGATCGGGTACTCCGAGCGGCCGGCCTACGTGCATCTCACCACGAACAATACGATCTACGGCACCCAGTGGCGCTCGGAGCCGTCCGTGCCCGCCGGCGTGCCCCTGGTGGCGGACACGTCCAGCGACATGTACAGCCGCCCGATCGACGTGCCCAGGTACGGCCTGATCTACGCGGGGGCGCAGAAGAACCTCGGGCCCTCGGGCGTCGTGCTGGTCATCATCCGGCACGACCTGGTCGAGGCCGGGCCGAAGACGTTGCCCACCATGCTCCAGTATCGGACCCACGCGGCGGAGCAGTCCCTGTACAACACCCCGCCCACGTTCGGGGTCTACGTCATGGGCGAGGTGTTCAAGTGGATCCAGGCCCAGGGCGGGCTCGCCGCGATGGCGGAGCACAACGAGTCGAAGGCGCGGCTCCTCTACGACTTCATCGACCAGAGCGACTTCTTCCGCGGCACCGCGCAGCCCGGCAGCCGATCCTTCATGAACGTCTGCTTCCGGGCCCCGACCGAAGAGCTGGAGAACAAGTTCGTCTCGGAGGCGACCAGGCGCGGGCTCGACGGGCTCAAGGGCCACCGGAATGCCGGGGGCATGCGTGCCAGCATCTACAACGCCTGCCCCCGGGAGGCGGTGGAGACGCTGGTAGAATTCATGAAGGAGTTCGAAAGGGCCAACCGGGCAGCGGCCAGGGCGTAACGATGACCCTGCCTCCCCCCAATGCGGTGCTGGAGCGCATGTATCGCACGGGCCAGGTGGAGGACGGGCAAGGAAATCTCGTCGGCTGTTTCCCCACCTCGATCTCCTACGAGAGTGGCGTTCCGATCCGTGGGCGTGTCGAACATAGAGCGGGCCGGCCTGGACGATGTGTTCCGCTTTCTTCCGGAGCGATCCTGCGACGTGCTGCCCAGGTTGTACGCCCAGGGTGAGCGCTTCGACTTCGCCTTCATCGACGGACGTCATCTCTTCGACAGCCTGCTGGTCGACTTCTTCTACGTGGACCTCCTCCTCGAGGTCGGCGGGTCCGTGGCGCTCGACGATTTGTGAATGCCCGCGGTGAGGAAAGTGAAGTCCTTCATCCTCCGTAATCGTTCGTACGAGCCGGTGACTCTTCCCGGCATGAAGGTCACCCCGGACTGGCAGCGGATGCTGTGGCGGCACGTCCGGAGAGCCGGCCTGTTCCTGCTGCGAGATCGCACGGGTCACGGCGGCCGAACCGGGATCGCTCCCCTCAACATCGCCATCCTTCGGAAGACCGGCGAGGACGCGCGGCGCTGGGACTTCGACAAACCGTTCTAGAATCGTCCGGCCCGTCTGAAACGGAGCGTCGCCCGCGCGCGTACGGCTCGGGCGACCCTTCTTCGTCCTCGGGAGCTCCCATGCTGCAGCTCGTCCTCGCCTGCCTCTCAGCGCCGCTGACCGGACCCACCGACCCGCCGGAGGTCGCGGCCCGGACCGAGTCCGTCACGGCATTCGTGAACGTCACCGTGATTCCGATGGACCGCGAGCGGAGGCTCCCGGGACAGACCGTCGTGATCCGGGGCGACGAGATCGTCGAGGTCGGGCCGGCCGCGCGGGTGAGCGTACCGGACGGCGCCGTGCGGGTGGAAGGCCGGGGCAAGTTCCTGATCCCGGGGCTCGCCGAGATGCATGCCCACCTGCCGGGCGGCCAGGCGTCGGACACCGTCGTCGAGCGGACGCTCTTCCTGTACGTCGCCGGCGGAATCACCACCGTGCGAGGCATGCTGGGCCACCCCCGGCATCTCGACCTCCGCGCGCGCGCCGCACGGGGAGATCTGCTGAGCCCGACCATCTACACCTCGGGGCCATCGCTCAACGGCCACAGCATCCCGACCGCGGAGGCCGCCGGGAGGGCCGCGGTCGAGCAGAAGGACGCCGGCTACGATTTCCTCAAGATTCATCCCGGGGTCGGCCGCGAGGCGTTCGACACGCTCGCGGCGGCTGCGCGGCGGATCGGCATGCCGTTCGCCGGCCACGTGCCCGAGGCCGTCGGGATCGCCCGGGCGCTCGAGGCGCGGTACGCCACGATCGACCATCTGGACGGCTACCTCGAGGCGATGCTGCGGGACGGCTCGCCCGTGTCGGCGGAGCAGTCCGCGTTCTTCGGGATGAACCTTGGCGAGCACCTCGACGAGTCGAAGCTTGCCGTACTGGTCGAGGCGACCCGGCGCGCCGGCGTCTGGAACGTGCCGACCCAGATTCTGATGGAGAACCTGACCGTGGCGGGCACCAGCGCGGAGCTGGCGCGGCGGGCGGAGATGCGCTACGTCCCGGCGGAGACCCGGGCGCAGTGGGCCGAGGTGAAGGACGGGATGCTGGCGGAGACCGGCTCCACGCCCCGATCGGCCCGGCGCATGATCGAGATGCGCCGCCGCCTGATCAAGGCGCTCCACGCCGCGGGCGCGGGACTGCTCCTGGGCTCGGACGCGCCGCAGATCTACAACGTCCCGGGGTTCTCCACCCACCGGGAGCTGGCGTCGCTGGTGGAGGCCGGCCTCACCCCGTTCCAGGCGCTGGAGACGGGCACCAGCAACGTCGCGGCCTTCTTCGGCACCGGAAAGGAGACGGGAACGATCGAGCGGGGGAAGCGGGCCGACCTCGTCCTGCTGGCCGCGGACCCGCTGGCGGACATCCGGAACACGACGCGGCGCGCGGGCGTGATGGTGCGGGGGCGCTGGCTGCCGCAGGCCGAGATCGAGCGGCGCCTGGGCGAGGTGGCGGCGGCGGTGGGGAACTAGTCTCCGTTCAGATTCTTCACCAGCTCCGTATTCGTCGGGTACCGCTTCAGATCCACCAGCAGATCGTTCATCGCGTTGATCGGCGTCATGCCCGCGATCCGCTGGCGCAGGGCGCGCGACGCGGTGAGCGTCGGCTCGTCGAACAGCAGCTCCTCCCGCCGGGTCGCGCTCGCCACCAGGTCTATCGCGGGAAAGACCCGCCGCTCGGCGAGCTCCCGGCTGAGCACCAGCTCGCTGTTCCCGGTGCCCTTGAACTCCTCGAAAATGACCTGGTCCATCTTGCTCCCGGTGTCCACCAGCGCCGTCGCGATGATGGTGAGCGACCCGCCGCCCTTGGAGGGGTCCACCCTGCGCGCGCTGCCGAGGAAGCGCTTCGGCCGCTCCAGCGACTGCGCGTCGAGCCCACCGGAGAGCGTCCGGCCGGTGCCCTTCTCGACGGCGTTGTAGGCGCGGGCGAGCCGGGTGAGCGAGTCCACGATGAGCACCACGTCCTCGCCCAGCTCCACCCGGCGCCGGGCCCGCTCCAGCGTGAGCTCCGCGAGCGCCACGTGCTGGGACGCGGGGTTGTCGAAGCTGGACGCGATCACCTCTCCGACTCCCGCCGCCTCCATCTCGAAGACTTCCTCGGGCCGCTCGTCCACCAGGAGGATGATGAGGTCGGCGTCGGGATAGTTCGCGTTGACCCCTTCGGCGATTGCCTGAAGCACCATCGTCTTTCCGGCCTTGGCGGGCGCTACGATGAGCGCGCGCTGCCCCTTGCCCAGCGGGCAAAGGAGGTCGATGACCCGGTTGGTGCTGTCGGGCTGGCCCGGGCGCGCCGCGCGGGTCTCGAGCCGGATCAGCTCGTTCGGATGAACCGCGGAGAGACGGGTGAATTCCGGTCGAGTGCGGATCTGTTCGGGGGGGCGGCCGTGAATGGAGGTGACGCGCTCGAGCGTCGGCCCCCGTCCCTTGCCGCCCTGGCGGGCCTCGCCGTCGATCTCGTCGCCGACGCGGAGCCCGTACTGCCGGATGATCCGCTCGCCGACGTGGACGTCGCCGTTGGAGGGGAGATACCCCGCCTCACGGCGCCGGAGGAACCCCGAGCCCCGGCCGGCGATCTCGAGCACGCCGAGCATCAGGCGGCGGCCACGGAGCGCTTGATACGATGCAGGATGGCGGTGAGTCCCTGGGTCCTGGTCATGCCGAGCGTCTCGCTCAGGCCGAGCTGGTCGAGGAGATCGTCGGGCACTTCGGCCACGGCTTCCGGCGCGGCGCCGTCCAGCGACCGGGCGAGGAGCGACACGAACCCCCGGACCGTCGGCGACTCCCGCGGGACGTCGGCATGGATGTGGACCCGGCCGTCCTCGATCTCGACCCAGAGGAAGACCGGGGTCTGGCACTCGTGCACCCGGTGATCGCCGGTGGCCTTCTCCCGCTCGAGCCGCTCGGGGAGCGGGGGGAGCTTGCGGGAGTAGTCGAGCAGCGTCTCCAGCCGGGTGGTGCGGTCGGCGGCCTTGAAGCGGGGAATGATAGTGTCGATACCTGGCATGGGCGAAAGGTAGCCCGCGGAGGGGCGGGGGGGCAGAGCGGGAGCGAGAGACGCGCGAGTGCCTCCGCTTGACGTCGCACCCTGCGGCAATGTATAGATATTCACATGCCCGGCAGCCCCCGCAGCTCGCTCGCGATTCTTCCGCTCCGACTCTCTCGGAGAGGCGGCGCGCGGGCTTTCGGGTAGCAATCGCCCGATCCAGCAGCGGCTCGCGGCCTCTCGATCCGAGAGGCCGCTCTCTTTTTCCGGGAAGCCACATGCCCGCATCAACGCCGGCGCCGCCGGTCCGACTGTACGATACCACGCTGCGCGACGGCACCCAGCGCGAGGGACTCTCGCTGTCTGTGGAGGATAAGGTGAAGATCGCCCGCGCGCTGGACCGGCTCGGTGTGCACTACATCGAGGGCGGCTGGCCGGGCTCCAATCCCAAGGATGCCGAGTTCTTCCGGCGCATGCGGGTCGCGCCGCCGGCCGGCGCGAGGCTCGCCGCGTTCGGCAGCACCCGCCGGGCCGGCGTGCGCTGCGAGGACGACCCCAGCATCCGGGCGCTGGAGGAGGCCGCGACGCCGGTCGTCACCCTGGTGGGGAAGACCTCGACGCTGCACGTGGACCGGGTGCTCGAGACCAGCCGGGACGAGAACCTCCGCATGGTGGCGGACAGCATCGCCTGGTTCAAGCGCCTCGGCCGGGAGGTCGTCTACGACGCCGAGCACTTCTTCGACGGCTGGCGGCTCGATCCGGGTTACGCCTTCGCGACGCTCGAAGCCGCCGCCGCCGCGGGCGCGGACACGCTGGTCCTCTGCGACACCAACGGCGGCGAGCTGCCGGACGTCGTCGCCGAGCGGGTGCACGAGCTGCGCGCGCGGCTCGGCACCCCCCTCGGCATCCATCCCCACGACGACGCCGGGCTCGCGGTCGCCAACGCGCTCGCCGCCGTCGGCGCGGGCTGCGAGCAGGTTCAGGGTACCATCAACGGCTACGGCGAGCGCTGCGGCAACCTCGATCTCGTGCCGCTGGTCGCCACCCTCCAGCTCAAGCTCGGGCACCGCCTGCTCTCGGGAGACGCGCTCGGCAGGCTCAGCGAGATCTCCCACTATGTCGCCGACGTGGCGAACCAGCATCCCGATCCTCACGCACCCTACGTGGGCCGCAGCGCATTCGCCCACAAGGGCGGGATCCACGTGGCCGCCATCGCCAAGGTTCCGGAAAGCTACCAGCACGTGGATCCCGCCCTGGTCGGCAACAGCTGCCGCGTGGTGGTGAGCGAGGTGGCGGGCCGGCGCAACGTCCGGATCCGCGCGCTGGAACTGGGTCTGGCCTCGGGCGGCGAGGAAGGCGCGGTGCTCCAGTTGATCAAGGAGCTCGAGCACCGGGGCTTTCAGTTCGAGTCGGCCGAGGGGTCGTTCGAGATGCTGCTGCGGCGGAAGGATCCCGCCTATCGCGCCCCGTTCGTCGTGGACGACTTCACTGTCATCGTGGAGAAGCGCGGGGGAGACGGCATCAGGGCACAGGCCACGGTCAAGCTCCGCGTGGGCGACGAGGTCGTGCACACCGCGGCGGAGGGAGACGGGCCGGTGAACGCCCTCGACCGGGCGGTACGAAAGGCACTGCTGCCGCACTACCCGGCGCTCGCCCAGGTGCACCTGGTGGACTACAAGGTGCGCATCGTGGACGAGCACCTGGGCACCGCCGCCCGCCCGAGGGTCATCATCGAGTCAGCGCGCGGGGCGGAGCGGTGGAGCACGGTCGGCTGCTCGGAAAACATCATCGAGGCGAGCTGGCTCGCCCTCTGCGACGCGCTGGAGCTGGCGCTGCTGAGGCCGGCGGCCGGCGATTGAGGTCGCCGCCGGAACCTTCCGGCTCCTCCGCACGTTCCACCGATGTCCGTTCCCAGTACCCATACCCCGACAGGTTTCATGAACACACCCGAGAAGTACAATGCCATCGTCATCGGGGCGGGTCAGGCGGGCGGGCCGCTGTCCACCACCCTCGCCCGTGCGGGTCGCAGGACCCTCCTGATCGAGCGCGAACACGTCGGGGGCACCTGCATCAACGAGGGATGCACGCCGACCAAGACGATGGTGGCCAGCGCGCGCGTGGCGTATTTGGCCGGGCGGGCCGGCGATTACGGGGTCGAAACCGGGACCGTGGGGCTGAACCTCGGCCGGGTTCGAGAGCGTAAGCGGAACATCGTGAAGAGTTTCCGGGCCGCGAGCCTGCGGCGGATCGAGGCTACCGAGGGGGTGGACCTCGTGTGCGGGGAGGCCCGGTTCGTGGCACCCCGCACCGTGGCGGTGGACGGGCGGATCTTTCGGGCCGATCTCGTGTTCATCAACACCGGCGGCAGGTGCGCGGGTCCGGAGATCCCCGGCCTCGAACGCGCCGGGTTCCTCGACTCGACCTCGATAATGGAGCTCGACGCGGTGCCCGAGCACCTGGTCGTGCTGGGCGGCGGATACGTCGGGCTGGAATTCGCCCAGATGTTCCGCCGCTTCGGCAGCCGGGTCACGGTCGTGCAGCGCGCACGTCAGCTCCTGCCGCAGGAGGACGAGGACGTCGCCGAAGCGGTACTCGGCATTCTGCGCGAGGACGGCATCGACGTCCTCCTCGAGGCCGAGGCGCGTGCCGCCGAGCGGATCGACGAACGCACCCTGCGGCTCGCCGTCCGGACGTCCGAGGAAGAGCGATGGGTCGAGGGCTCCCACGTGCTTCTCGCCGCGGGCCGAGTGCCCAGCACCGACCGCCTCGGACTCGAGGCGGCGGCCGTGGAGACCGATGCCAGGGGCTTCGTCCGCGTCAACGAGCGGCTGGAGACCACCGCACCGGGAGTGTACGCCCTGGGCGACGTGAAAGGCGGCCCCGCCTTCACCCACATCTCATACGACGATTTTCGAATCATCCGGGCCAACCTGCTCGAGCAGGGCGGCAGAACTACCGCGGACCGCCTGGTGCCGTATACCGTGTTCATGGACCCGCAGCTCGGTCGCGTCGGTCTCACGGAGCGAGAGGCCAGAGGGCTGGGACGGCCGTATCGCGTCGCCACGATGCCGATGAGCAACGTGGCCCGGGCGCTGGAGATGGACGAAGCACGAGGGATGATGAAGGTGCTGGTGGAGCCGGAGAGCCGGCAGCTCCTGGGGGCGGCGGTTCTCGGCATCGAAGGCGGGGAGGTCATGGCGGCGCTGCAACTCGCCATGATGGGAAAGCTGCCGTATGATACGCTTCGCGATGCGGTCTTCGCCCATCCGACGCTGGCGGAGTCGCTGAACAACCTTTTCGCGACCCTCGACTGAGGGTCGGGCGAGGAGTCGCCGATGACGATCGCCGTGGCGCCGGATCGCGCCCTGCTGCAAGCTCTCGCCGAGCGACTCGGCGAGGCCCGGGCCCGGACCTATCTCCTGGTGGCGCCGCTCAGCGACGAGGAGCTGCACACCCAGCACGATCCGCTGATGAGCCCCATCCTGTGGGATCTGGGGCACATCGCGCACTTCGAGGAGCTGTGGCTCACCCGCAACCTCGACGGCCCCATCGAGTTCGTCGAGATGCCCGGGATGTACAACCCCTTCGAGCATCCCCGGAGCACGCGGGGGGCGCTGCCGCTGCCGGGACTCGCCGAGTGTCGCGCGATCATGGACGAGATCCGGAGTCGGGTCCTCGCCCGCGTTGCCGCCACCGACCTCGACGGCGCCAATCCTCTCCTTCGCGACGGCTACGTCTACCGCATGGTCCTGCAGCACGAGTACCAGCACAACGAGACGATCCTCCAGACGCTCCAGCTCAAGCTCGGCGCACCGTACTCGCCGCCGGTGCGCTTCGACCTTCTCTCGGCGCGGGTCGCGCTTCCGAACGGCGAGATGGTGCGGTTTCCCGGCGGCGTGGTCGAGATCGGCACCGACGACCGGTCGGAGGCGTACGACAACGAGCGCTCGCGCCACGCGGTCGAAGTCCGGCCCTTCCTCATCGACGTGAACCCCGTCACCAACGGCGACTTTCTCCGCTTCATCGCGGCGGGCGGGTACACCAGCCCGGAGCACTGGTCCGAGGCCGGACGCCGCTGGGTCGCCGAGTCGGGCGCGCAGGCGCCGAAATACTGGTTCCCCGGCGAAGGCGGCTGGACGACGCGGGTCATGGACCGGACCGGGCCGGTGGACCCGAGCCATCCAGTCTGCCACGTGTGCTGGTACGAGGCGGAGGCGTTCGCGCGGTTCGCCGGCAAGCGGCTGCCGACCGAGGTCGAATGGGAGGCCGCCGCCTCCTGGGATCCCGCGACCGGCCGCAAGCGGCTGTTCCCCTGGGGTGACGAGCCCCCGTCTCCCGAGCTGGCCAACGTAGACCAGCTCGGCTTCGGCACGGCTCCAGTGGGTGCGTATCCGCGCAACCGTTCGCCGATCGGTTGCCGGGGCATGATCGGCGACGTATGGGAATGGACCGCGAGCGACTTCCGTCCGTGGCCCGGCTTCCAGGCCTTTCCCTACCAGGAGTATTCGGAGGCCTTCTTCGGCGACGAGTACAAGGTTCTCCGGGGGGGCTCGTGGGCCACCCGGCCCGGAGCGGTGCGCAACACGTTCCGCAACTGGGACTACCCCATCCGCCGCCAGATCTTCAGCGGCTTCAGGTGCGCCCATGACGCGTAGACCGCTCACCCGCGAGACGGCTGCCGACCCGCGGATGCTCGCGGAGGTGGCGGACGGCCTGTCCTCCCCCCAGAAGGAGCTGTCGCCCAAGTATTTCTACGACCAGCGAGGCTCCGAGCTGTTCGAGGAGATCACCCGGCTGGACGAGTACTACCCGACCAGAACCGAGCGCGCTCTGCTCGAAGAGTGGATGCCGTCGCTGATCGGGCGGCTCGGCTCCCGGTCGCTCATCGAGCTCGGCGCGGGCAGCGCCGAGAAGAGCCGCGTGATTCTCGACGCGATGCGGGCCGCGGGGACCGCGGCGCTCTATGTGCCGATCGACGTCAGCGCGACGTTCCTGAGCCGGACGGCGGCGCGGCTTCGGCGGGAATACCCGCGCCTGGCGGTCGAGCCGGCGATCGCCGATATCTCGGAGGAGTTCGACGTTCCGCGCCGGGTGCCCCACCCGGCGCTCTACGCCTTTCTCGGCGGCACCATCGGCAACTTCTATCCACCCGCGGCGACCCGGCTGCTCGGCCGGGTGCGGGGCGCGATGGAGAGGGGCGACCGGTTCCTCATGGGGGTGGACCTGCGCAAGGACGTCGCCCGGATCGAGGCTGCCTACAACGACGAACGCGGCGTGACCGCGGCGTTCAATCGAAACATGCTGCTGGTCCTCAACCACGAGCTGGGCGCCGACTTCGATCCGTCGGCGTTCGACCATCTGGCGTTCTACGAGCCGGTGGCGCACCGCATCGAGATGCACCTCGTATCCCGCCGGGAGCAGCTGGTGACGGTACCGGGCGTCGGCGCCATCCGGTTCGACGCCGGCGAGTCGCTCCGGACCGAGATCAGCTGCAAGCACGACCGTGAGAGCGTCGCGCAGCTCTTCGAGGCCGCGGGGCTCGAGATCGAGGAGTGGCGGACCGATCCCGAGTCGCTCTTCGCGCTGGTGGTGGGGGCGCCGACGTGAGTCGGACGCTGAGCGCGGCTCTCGAAGCCGATCTCGCGGAGCATGCTTTCGCCGCGCCGCCGAGCGCCTCGCTGATGCCCCGGCGGGTGGGCGCGGAGGTGGAGCTCATTCCCGTGGAAGCGTCCACCGGACGGCGATGTCCGCTGGAGAGCGGCGCCGTGCCGGGAACGTTGCCGCTGCTCCGGCGGTTCGGCGCGAGACAGGGATGGAAGGAGACCCGCACCGCGAAGGGCACGCCATGCTTCGAGCTGCCGGTCGGGGGCACGCTGACCTTCGAGCCGGGCGGCCAGCTGGAGTACAGCACTCCCCCCTGCCGCTCGCCGAGCGCGCTGCTGGCGCTGCTGCGATCGGTGGTGCTCCCGCTCCGCGCGGCCGCCGCCGGCGAGGGCATCGAGCTCATGGCCGTCGGCATCGATCCGCTCAACTCGACCGAGGACGCCCCCCTGCTGCTGCGGACCCGGCGGTATGCACGGATGGCGGAGTACCTCGGCCGGATCGGGCCGGCCGGCGCCAGGATGATGCGCCAGACGGCGGCGTTTCAGGTGAGCCTCGATCTAGACGACGAGCCCCGGCTGCGGTGGTCGGTGTCGAATGCCGCGGCGCCATACGTGACGGCGATCTTCGCGAACTCACCGGTGTACGCCGGCTCTGCCACCGGATGCCGGAGCACCCGCGCCCAGGTGTGGAGGGCCCTCGATCCCGCGAGAACGGGGCTGCCGTGGAATGGAGCGGCGCCGGTGACGGCGTATCTCGATTTCGCGCTGGGCGCGCCCGCGATCATGCTGCCGCAGCTGGGGGGCGAGCATCGCCCCTTCGGCGAATGGCTGCGGCACGCGCGACCCACGATGGCCGAGTGGCGCGATCACCTGACGACGCTCTTTCCCGAGGTCCGGCCCCGCGGCCACCTGGAGCTGCGATCGTGCGACGCCGTCGCCCCCCGGTGGTACGCGGCCCCGATCGCGCTCGCCGTAGGGATCACCTACGACACGCGGGCACTTCGGGCGGCGGCCGATCTGCTGGGCCGCCCCGATCTCGGCCTGCTGGACCGCGCCGGCCGCCTCGGCCTCGGCGACCCGGCGATCGGCCGCACCGCGGCACAGCTGGTGGACATCGCGCTGGCCGGATGTGAGTCGCTGGGTCCCGCCTACTTTCATCCCGCCGATCTGGAGCAGGCCCGCACCTTCTTCGACCACTACACCCGCCACGGCCGATCGCCGGGAGACGATCTCATCGGAGCGGAGATCGCGGCGTAGCCGGCTCAGCGGCTGGGTTCGTGAGGCCATCCAATCCCACGGAGTGCCCGTGAAAGCGATTCGCGTCCACCGCACCGGCGGGCCCGAGGTGTTGCGCCTGGAAGACGTTCAGGTCCCTGAGCCCGGCACGGGCCAGGTCCTGATGCGGGTCGAGGCCGCGGGCGTCAACTTCGTGGACGTCTATCACCGAACGGGCCTCTACCCTGCCGCGCTCCCCTACACGCCCGGCCGGGAGGCGGCGGGAATCGTGGAGCGTGTCGGCGACGGCGTCACGATCTGTCGTCCCGGAGACCGAATCGCCTCGGAGAGCCTCACGGGCGGCTATGCGGAGTTCGCCATCGTCGCGGCGGAGCGCATGGTGCCGCTGCCGGACGAGGTCGGCACCCGGGTCGCCGCCGCCGTCATCCTTCAGGGTCTCACCGCGCACTACCTCGCCACGAGCACGTACCCGCTTCATCCCGGCGACACCTGTCTGGTGCACGCGGCGGCGGGTGGCGTGGGCCTGCTTCTCTGCCAGATCGCGAGCCGACTCGGCGCCCGGGTGATCGGCACCGTCAGCACGGAAGAGAAGGCTCGCCTCGCGCTGGAGGCCGGGGCACACGAGGTCATCCTGTACGCCCGCGACGATTTCCAGGCGGAGACCAGGCGGATCACCGGCGGCGCGGGCGTGCAGGTCGTGTACGACTCGGTGGGGCGGACGACGTTCTTCGGGGGACTGGAGTGCCTCGCGCCGCGCGGTATGATGGTGCTGTACGGGCAGTCGAGCGGGCCGGTCGGCCCGTTCGATCCTCAGGTCCTCAATCAGAAGGGCTCCCTCTTCCTGACCCGGCCCACCCTGGCGCACTACACCTTCACCCGCGCCGAGCTGCTGCGGCGGACGGAGGAGCTGTTCGAGTGGGTCGCCGAGGGATCGCTCGCCGTGCGGATCGGCCGGGAATTCCCATTGGCCGCGGCGGCCAAGGCGCACGCCGAGCTCGAGTCGCGGCGCACGACGGGGAAAGTGCTCCTCGACGTTCAGTCCGGCATGGATGACCGGTGATCGATCGGGCGCTGGTCACGACCGGGTGGCTGGCCGACCGGCTCGGCCATCCGAAGCTCCGGGTGGTGGACGGGTCCATGTATCTCCCCGGCAGCGGGAGGGACGCAGCCGCGGAGTACGCGGAGGCGCAGCTGCCGGGTGCCGTCTTCTTCGACCTCGACGCCACCAGCGACCGCGAATCGCCCCTGCCGCACATGATGCCCACAGCCGCGAACTTCGCGGAACGGATGAGCGCGCTCGGACTGGATGACGCGGACGACATCGTGGTCTACGATGGTTCCGGCACCAACCTGAGCGCCGCCCGGGTGTGGTGGATGTTCCGGGTGTTCGGCCACGTCTCGGTCGCGGTACTTGATGGGGGACTCGGGAAGTGGCGGCGGGAAGGGCGCCCGGTGCAGAGCGGCCTGGTGACGCGACCAGCCGGGCGGTTCACGGCCCGCCGGCCCGCCGACCGAACGGTGCGCGGCCTGGAGGAAGTCCGCCAGGCAGTCGAGCGCCGCGCCGAGCAGATCGTGGACATGCGATCGGCCGGACGATTCGCAGGCATCCATCCCGAGCCGCGGTCGGGTCTCCGAGGCGGTCACATCCCCGGCAGTCTCAATCTTCCATACCAGGAGCTGGTCGGCGAAGACGGCACCGTGCTTTCACCCGAAGCGCTGCGGCGGCGCATCGCGGCCGCCGGCATCGATCCGAGCCGCCCGATCATCGCGACGTGCGGCTCGGGGGTGAGCGCGTGCGCGCTGATCCACGCTCTTCACCTACTGGGCCACGAAGAGCCGGCCCTGTACGACGGTGCCTGGACCGAGTGGGGCGGTCGCGCCGATACTCCGGTCGAGAGCGGGGATCCCTGAATCGCACCGGCTGGTGCCGACACGGAGCGAGGCCGGAAAAGGAGATCCGCCTGCCGCGGGTTGGGCGACAGGCGGGAGCCGAGTAGCTGGCGCGGCCGTGCCGGACTCGCTAGCCGGCTACCGGCTGGGTGGAGCCAGGTTCCCGCAGGCGATGATGGTCCGCAGGTTGTTGGCGGACGCGTGGACGCTGATGAAGTATTCGCCGGACCTGGGAACCATCACCGGCACGTCGGCCGTGGATTCCGCCCGTCCGTTGCCTCCGACGCGAAGCGGTTTGTAGGCCTCCGCCGGGCCGAAGATTCCGCGATCGCTACCGCAGCGGCCCACGCGGACATGCCAGGGGTGCTCTCCACCAGGGACCGCGTTCGCGATCGAGACGAAGGCCCGGGTCCGGGAGCTGTCGCCATCCCTCGTCCCCATCCAGCCCATGCCCCTCACCTGCAGGGCCCCGGCCATCTGAGGGGAGGGAGCGATGGTCGCATTCCACCGCGTGCCTCCGACGTCCCGGTTGGGGTCGATCTCCACGTTGCGGCCGCCGCCGCAGGCGACGACGCCGAGCGAACAGACGACGAGTCCCGCTGCCACCAGGTATGTCATTACCCACCTCCCTCGTTGAGTTCCTCAGAGCCAGCTTTGCTATATGAGACTCGATGGCCACCGAGGCAGTGACGAGGAACACAGGTGGCACATCGTCACCCCCGACGACGGCAGCCCCGAAGGAGGACCAGCGGGGCGGGGTGATTGGGGAAAAGATCACGCGCGCGCTCGGCGTGAGGACGGGCGAGATCGCACCGGTCCGAGACCCGCCACTCCTGCGCGAGGCGCATGTGAATCCGGTAGCTGCCGGGATCCACCCTCGCGGCGAGCTCCAGCGCCTCCCGACTCCCGACTCCCGAGAGCGCCATCGCCGCGACCTGCGCGAGGCTGTGGAGCAGCAGCACGCCTCCCACCACGCTCACCGCGACGGCCAGCCTCCTGCGCCCGAGCGCGGTCAAAACCACCTCACGCACCGGCCGCGCGGATGAGGCCAACGCGCCGACCACCGTCCAGGCAAAGAAGGTCGGCACAGGGAGGAGCATGGCCGCGTCGAACGCGCCCACCACGACGATCGCGATGAGCGTGGCCACGATGGTGAGATCGCCGAGCGCGGGCGCGCGGCGGGTGCCGCTCCGCACCCGGATCCAGGCGCCCAGCGCGATGGTCCCTCCCACGGCGAGCAGGAACAACGAGGCCGGCAATCCGCGCTCGGCGAGCACCGCCATCCAGTCGCTGCTGGGCCACGGATTGGTGGGAATGACATCGCCGGCGGCGAAGGAGGGATCGCTCGGAGACATGTAT
Organism: Gemmatimonadales bacterium; assembly: GCA_013820855.1. Classification (GTDB taxonomy): domain Bacteria; phylum Gemmatimonadota; class Gemmatimonadetes; order Gemmatimonadales; family GWC2-71-9; genus CAVVWJ01. The sequence goes on from JACDHV010000007.1 coordinate 27,011, forward strand.
TTCGGGTAGTATAGCGGCCAGTTGCCCGGGCCCACGCCCAGCACCGGATGATCCCCGGCCATCCGGAGCGTGTTGCCGTACTGGATCAGCCGTCCGCGGCCGCTCCCCTCCCTGTAGTTGGCCACGCCGGTGAGCGAGTCGAGGTAGGGGGAGTCCGAGCGCCAGTTCAGTCTGTTGGGCAGCGCGAGGGCGAGCAGCAATCCACCCAACCCGGTTCCGGCGAGGACGAGCACCCGTTTGCGGAGCCGCTGATCGGTCCAGAGACGTCCGACCCACAGGCCTTCCACGGCGAGAAAGATTCCGCAGGCCGCCGCGCCGAGCCAGGCGGCGCGAGACCGTGACAGCACCAAGGCCGCCGTCGCGAGCGCCACGCCCGCGGCGCCCAGCGCGAAGTCCCCACCGCGCCGGGCCTCGACTGTCACCAGGATCAGCACCGGCAGCCCGATCGTGACCAGGTGGGCCATGAAGTTCCGGTTGCCGAAGGTGCCGCCCGGGGCGCGGGTCAGGCTGGCGAAATCGGTGGTGAGCAGGCCGTACGCCTGGACCAGGCCGGTGCCCGCCCCGAGCACCACCGCGATCGCGAGCGCGCCGAGCAGCCGGGGGCCGTGGCCCTTGCGGGCAACGGTTCGTGCCGCCCAGAAGAGTCCGGCCCCGGCAAGGGAGACGCCGAGGGCGCGGGCGGCCAGCCAGCCGTTGGCGGCCAGCATCGCCGAGATCAGTGAGAGCCCCAGAAAGCCGGCCACCAGTGCGTCCACCATGAACACGGTGAGAGTTCGAGCCGAGCCGAGGCAGAGCAGCACCGCGGCGAGCGCCACGGCGAGCAGCACCAGCTCCTTCACGAACGTGTAGCGGTCGAGCTGGAAGAAGTGGTAGGGGGTGGCGGCGAGCACCACCAGGATCGCGCCGGCCTGGAGCGCGAGGAGCGCCCACCTGCCGTCCCATTGCTCGGCGCGCGGCGCGTGGACCGATCGATTGGGTACCGGCCGGAGGGACTCGGTCTGCACCTTCTCTCCTCAGGGATCGATCGGGAGCGGCTCGGCCGGACGGAAGCGGTCGCCGTAGCGCGGCGGCTCGCCGCTCAGCCAGGGGCGGTAGCGGTTGGCGAACTCGATCCGGTCGGCCAGATCCGGATGGCTGCCGCGCCACAGCCGGTACAGGAGGCCGGTGCGCGGGACGGCAAGGTTCTCGTCCTGCAGGCGGACGAACGCCAGGGCGCCCGAGCGGTTGTCGCGGGTGAGCTCGAGCGCGAAGCGGTCGGCCTCCCGCTCCTGCCACCGCGAGAGCGCCAGCACTACCGGGGTCGTCGCGAGCATGACCACTCCACCTACCAGCGCCAGCAGCGGCAGCGACGCCACGTCGTCCAGCCGTTCGAATCCGAAGCGGTCGCGGAACCGGGCGATCAAGCTCGCGGCCAGACGGTGCACGACGTACAGGGACAGCGTGACGAGGAACGTGGCCCCAAGTATAACAGTGAGCGTGTGCCGCAGGACGAAGTGCCCGATCTCGTGGCCCATCACGAAGACCACCTCGTCGGGCTCGAGCTGGTCCACCAGGGTGTCCCAGAGCACGATGCGCTTGGTTTCGCCGAACCCGGTGACGTAGGCGTTGACCCGGCGAGTTTCGTCGCTTTTCCGGACCTCGTACACCCGGCTCTCGGGAATGTCGGCGCGGGCCGCCAACTCGTGGATCCGCGCCTCGAGGCCGCGGTCGCGCATGGGGCCGTACTCGTCGAAGAGGGGAGCGATCCACACCGGGGCCACGATCATCGCGAGCGCCGTGAGCGGGGCGGTCAGGAGCCCGGTCCAGAGCCACCACTTCCCGGGGCTCACCCGCAGGAGCAGGTACGGAATCCAGAGCACCAGTGCCGCCAGCACGGCTGAGATCGCGACGCCCTTTGCCCAGTCGCCAAGCCACGCTCCCGCCGTCTCGGTCGAGAGGCCGTAGGCGTGCTGGCGCACGAAGCCGGCATACCACGCGAGCGGGAGAAACACGACCGCCTGGATGACGACGTAGGCCGCCCCATAGATCGCGATCGTCGGAAGCTGGCGCCCGCGCGCGATCCGCCGGGCCGCATTCCGCAACCGGGCGGAGAACCCGGAAAAGAGAATGGCCGCGGGCACCAGCAGCTCGAGAAGGGTGGCACCCGCCCAGATGGCGTGGCCCGTCCGGTAATACCGGATCGCCAGCGCGCTCGGCTCCGGCACCGGGACGGCCGAGGTGGCGCCGGTGTCGGACGCCTGGACGGGAGACGAGTCGGACTGCCACATGGCGAGGCTCTTGCGCGGCGAGGTCACGGTCGCAGGATTCGGTTCGACACGACGTTCGGGAGACCCGCATGTACGGACATACCGTCGGCTCGGTGCGGTACCGGTTCGCCGACCTCCGCACCCTGCTCGCGAAAGCTACCCCGTTTCGCTCGGGCGACGCGCTCGCCGGCCTCGCGGCCGGCAGCGCGGAGGAGCGGGTGGCGGCGCAGATGGCGCTCGCCGATCTCCCGCTCGCCGCCTTCCTGAACGAGGCCGTGGTGCCGTACGAAGACGACGAGGTCACCCGGCTGATCCTCGACACTCACGATCGGGAGGCGTTCCGACCGGTCGCCGCGCTGACCGTGGGCGGCTTCCGCGAGTGGCTTCTCTCGCCCGCGGGGACCCCCGAAGCGCTCGCCGCGCTCGCGGCCGGCATCACCCCCGAGATGGCCGCGGCGGTCTCCAAGCTGATGCGGGTGCAGGACCTCGTCCTCGCGGCGCGGAAATGCCGGGTGGTCACCCGGTTCCGCGGCACGATCGGGCTGCCGGGCCGCCTGTCCGTTCGGCTCCAGCCCAATCATCCGACGGACGATCCTCGCGGCATCGGCGCCGCGATCGTGGACGGGCTCCTCTACGGCAGCGGCGACGCCGTGATCGGCATCAACCCCGCCACCGACGATCCCACCGGCGTGGTCCGGCTCCTCGGCATGGTGGACGAGCTGCGCCGCCGGTACGACATCCCGACCCAGAGCTGCGTGCTGGCCCACGTCACCACAACGCTCGAGGCGATCCGCCGCGGGGCGCCGGTGGACCTCGTCTTCCAGTCCGTGGCGGGAACCGAGGCCGCGAACCGGAGCTTCGGAGTACATCTCGCGCTGCTCGCGGAAGCGCACGACGCGGCGCTGTCGCTGGGCCGGGGCACGGTCGGGACCGATGTGATGTATTTCGAGACCGGCCAGGGCAGCGCGCTGTCGGCCGAGGCGAACCGCGGCGTGGACCAGCAGACCTGCGAGGCGCGCGCGTACGCCGTCGCCCGCCGCTTCCGGCCGCTGCTGGTGAACACCGTCGTCGGCTTCATCGGTCCCGAGTACCTCTACGACGGCAAGCAGATCCTTCGCGCGGGACTGGAGGATCACTTCTGCGGCAAGCTGCTGGGGCTGCCGATGGGGTGCGACGCCTGCTACACCAACCACGCCGAGGCCGACCAGGACGACATGGACGTGCTGCTCACGGCCCTCGGCGCGGCCGGTGTCACCTACATCATGGGGGTGCCTGGGGCCGACGACGTGATGCTGGGGTATCAGAGCACTTCGTTTCATGACGCACTCTACCTGCGGGAGATCCTCGGTCTCCGGCCCGCGCCCGAGTTCGAGGCGTGGCTCGAGGCGATGGGCATCGTGGACGATTCGGGGCGGCTGAGACCGGCCACCGGGCGTGCGCTGAGGCTGCTCGACGGCGTCCGAGGGTGATAGCTTTCCGGCGTGCTGGAATCGATTCGCGGTTTCGTCACCCGCCGCATCCTGTCGCGTGCCGAGGCGTCGGCGGAACCCGGCACATCCGGCCCGCCGGGGGTGCAGCTCGCGGCGTGTGCGCTCCTCCTCGAGCTCGCCCGCGCCGACGGGGTGATGAGCCCCTCCGAGCTGGCCCACATCGAGGGCGCCATCCAGCGCCACTTCGGTCTCGACGAGGCCACGGCGCGGGAGCTGATCTCGCTCGCCGAGGAGGAGCGCCGCCAGTCCATCGACCACTTCCAGTTCACCCGCCTCATCGCCTCCGAGTACGACCTGGGACAGAAGATGGTGCTCGCGGAGGTGATGTGGGGCGTGATCCTGGCCGATGGCGAGCTCGCCACTCACGAGGCGTGGCTGGTCAGGAAGCTGGCGCATCTGCTCGAGCTGGAGCCGGGCTACTTGTCGGAGGCCCGCAAGTCCGCCGCGACCCGCGGCCATGGTCATGGGGAGGTCCTAGATGAGTGACGGAAGGGTGAGCACCTATCTCAACGATCATCTGGCGGGGTCGGTCGAAGCGATCGAGCTGATGGAGCGCGCGATTCAGGAGAACGCCGGCAACCTGCTCGCGCGCCGGCTGGAGGAGATTCTCAGGGAAATCAAGAAGGATCAGGCCGTGGTGCAGGATCTGATCGAGCGGATCGGGTCGAAGGAGAACCCCTTGAAGAAGGCGGGGGCATGGCTGGTCGAGAAGGCGGGCCGGGTGAAGCTGGGCGGTTCCGACGACCCGAGCGAGCTGGCGCGCCTGGAGGTGCTGGAGACACTGGCGATGGGGATCCAGGGCAAGCGCGCGCTGTGGCGCGCGCTGCGCGTCGTGGCCGACAGGTATCCGGCCCTGCAGGAGCTGGACCTGAACCTGCTCGAGCGCCGCGCGGCCGAGCAGCACGACCGCGTCGAAGAGTGGCGGCTCGAGGCCGCGAGAGAAGTGCTCTGAGCCGCTAATCCACGGTGGTGGAGAGGCCGACGAACATGCCGCGGCCTCGCGCCGGGAACGCCACCGCCTGCTCGTAGTCCTCGGCGAACAGATTCTCGACCCGCGCCGTGAGATCGAGGCCGGGGGTTCCCCCGCGGCGCTGAAGCACGGTGAGCGTGCCGCTGAGGTCGAGCGTCGTGTATGCGGGAAGCTCCACCCGTGCGTTGGGCTCGGGAAACTGGCCGAAGCGGGTATCGTCGCGAGAGCCGACCAGCGAGAGCACGGCACCGAGCCGGATGCGGCCGGCGAACGCCGACTCCACGCGCACCGCCAGCGCGTCGTCGGGCCGCCGCAGCAGGCGCTCCCCTTCCACGAACGTCGCGGCGTCGCCGGAGTCGAATCCGGCATCGGTCACCTTCGATGCCAGGTGGGTGTACGTGATCGAGCCGGTCACCGGCCACCGCGGCCGCAAATGGAGCACCGCCTCCACTCCGTTCGCGTTGGCCGCGGCGACGTTGAAGTAGTTGGGCCCGCCGGCCCGCGGCCCCGGGAAGGCGAATTGAATGAGATCGCGGAACCGCTGAGCGAACAGCGTCACGCCGATGCCCACCACCCCGCGGGCGAGATCCTGCTCCACTCCTCCTTCGACGCTGAACGTTCGCTCCGGCCGGAGGTCGGGATTCCCCAGGGAGAACGGGGTGTCGAAGTTCTCGTAGAAGCCGGCCTCCTTGAAGCCGGTGCCCACCGAGGCCCGGATCCTCGTGGAGGGTGACGCGAAGGCCAGCGCCGCGGCGCGGTAGGTCCAGAAGCTGCCGAATGTCTCGTTCTCGTCCAGCCGGCCGCCGGCGGTGAGCTGAACGCGTGACACCGGCAGCACCGTGGCCTGCGCGTACAAGCCCCAGTTGTCACGCGATTCCCGGAAGGCGCCCGTCACGTCCTGCCGCTGGGTCTCGAAGCTGGCCCCGGCTACACCGCGAATCCCCCTCGGCAGATCGAGCTGCACCCTGGCCTCGGCCGAGGTCCGGTCGATGCTGGTGTGATCGCTGCTCGCGAAGTCGGGTCCCGGCGGTGGATCGGCCGGGTTCTCGAAGCCGGTCTCGATGTCGCTCCTTCCGAGAAGCAGTTGCCCTTCCACCGCTCCGGTGAGCCGGTGCCCGAGGTCGAGCGCGAAGGCCGATGTCCGGTCGGTCGTGAACTGGTTTCGATCCACCGGCACGCCGGTGAAGTCGGTGGGGAAGTTGTACTTGGCGTCGTGGTACCGGCCGGTGACGCTCAGTGTGGTCCGCCCGCCGGCGAGCGCGCGGACGCGCCCGCTCGCCACCGTGTTCCGGTAATCGTTGTTGAACGCGTAGGTCCCCTCGCTGGTGAGCCGCGAGAGCGACGCGGACCAGCCGAGCGCCCTGGCACCGCCCACTGCGGACGCCTCCCACCGCGCGCTGCCGAAGCTGCCCGCCTCGCCGGCGGCGCCGAGCCGAAGCCCGTCGCCGCCCTGCCGGGTGACGATCTGGATCACGCCTGCGATGGCGTCCGAGCCGTAGAGCACGCTGCCGGGTCCCCGCAGCACCTCGATCCGCTCGACGTTGTCCGTGGTGAGCGAGGCGAAGTCGTAGAAGCCGCCGGGCTGATTCACCGGGACGCCGTCCACCAGCACTTTCACATAGTCACTCTCCCCGCCGCGCACGAACAGCGAGGCGGCCGCGCCATACGGGCCGCCCTGGACGACGTGGGCTCCGGGGACCTGCCGCAGGGCATCCCCGACGAAATGAATGCCCTGGGCGCGCAGGTCGTCCCCCCTGAGCACCGTGACGGTCGCCGCGACCGAGTCCGGTGCCATGGGATAGCGGGTGGCCGTGACCACGATCTCGGGAAGCGAGACCGTGTCTCTTGTCTCCTGGGCATCCAGGCCGCCGGCGGTGAAGAGGAGCGGCGCGAGCGCGAGCAGGACGGGCGCCGCGCCCCGGTAAAGGCGAGTCATCGTGGATCTCCTGACCCTGAAACCGCGTGTGGCGGGCGTGGGCGACCCCGCCGCCGGGCGGGCGGCGAGGCTGCCGGGGATGAGCGGAGGCGCGGGAAGCCAGGGCCTTTCAAGCACGCCGCCCATCCTCGGGGTGTCGAAGATGGGCGAATGCGGGCCGCGATCGCGGGGCCGGAATCGCCACCGTTCCCTCCCCCGAGGGTGTAGTGGTGGCACGAGCGAGAGGTCTCCTGGCTTCGGGCCCTCGCTCGCCTTCCCGGTTTCCCAGTGGCGTTGCTGAGCGAGGTAGGCTGCCCGTTACAGTGGCGGGGCCGCGCCGGATTCACACCGGCTTCCATGGATCTCGACTCGCGTGGATCGGTTGTAGGACGGAGCCATTTTAGGCCCCGCTCCGTCGGTACGCAAGTGCGGGGGCGTGATACCGGCGGGGCGGGGGTCGTGACGGGGCGCACCGCCTTATGGGTTGGCTGGCCGCATACTGCTGTTCCCTGTCCCCGTTTATGTCGAGCCGGCTCATCGTCGAGGCGCCTCACGGGGACGTCGCAGTCGGAGGAGGAAATCATGACCATGCCAGACACACGGAGCGGGGGTCGCGAGGGCGCGGCTTTCGGCGACGAGCAGGCATTGCCGGGATCAGGGAGCGCAGGGGAGGCCGGTGCCGGCTCGGAAAACGGCGCCCGCGAACAGATCCGCCAGGCCCGCGACAAGGTCGTCGACCAGGCGAAGTCCACCCTGCGCGACGCCCGCGATCGTGCCGGCTCGGGCTTGAACGAAGGCCGGCGCCGCGCGGCCGAGCAGATCGGCGGAATCGGTGGGGCGTTTCACCGCACCAGCGAGCAGCTGCGCAACGAGGACCAGGCGAAGTTTGCCGATGTGGCCGACACGGTCGGGCGCCAGATCGACCGGGTGGCCGATTACCTCCGCGACGCGGACGGCCGGACCATGGCCCGCGACATCGAGAACCTGGCCCGGCGGCAGCCCGCCCTGGTCTTCGCGGGAGCCTTCGCGCTGGGTGTCGTGGCGGCCCGCTTCCTCAAGAGCTCCGAGCCGGAGTACGACTCGGACGACGTGGGCTACGGGCGGATCCAGCCCGGTGGTCAGCCCGCCGGCCTCGGCTCGAACTTCGATCCGGGGGTGGGAGGGTTCGATGCACCAGCTTAGGCAGGATCGGTCGGTCGGCGAGCTGTTCGGGCAACTGACCCAGGATCTTTCCCTGCTCCTTCGGCAGGAGACACAGCTAGCCAAGTCCGAGATTCAGGAGAAGATTTCCCGGGCGAGCCGGGACGTGATCTCACTCGCCGCCGGAGGGGTGGTCGCGCTCATCGGAGTCTTCGCGCTGACCGCCGCCGTCATCCTGTTGCTGGTGGACCCCGTCGGGCTCGAGCCCTGGCTCGCCGCCCTGCTGGTCGGACTGCTGCTCGCAGGAGGCGGATACATGATGCTCCGTGGCGGCCTGCGCGAGCTCAAGCAAATGGACCCGGCTCCCCGCCGCGCGGTGGAGAGCATCAAGGAAGACATCCAGATGGTTAAGGAGCGGCGGCCATGAATGAATACGAGCGGCACATCGAGGGCACGGCGGGCAACGGTGATCCCCAGAACCGCGGCAAGTCTCCCCAGGAGATCGAGCGCGAGATCGAGGCTACCCGTGAGCGGATGGGTCAGAACATCGACGAGCTGGGAGAGCGTCTGAGCCCGGCCAATCTCAAGCGGCAGGCGAAGGATGCGATCACCGGCAAGGCGCAGGATATCGCGCACAACGTCGGTGAAACGGCGCGTGAAAAGGGCTTCTGGATGATGGACTTCATTCACGAGAACACGTCGCTCGTGGCCGCGATGGGCCTGGGCGCGGTGTGGCTGATCCAGCAGCGGAACAAGAGCGAGATCTCCGGCGATCGCATGGCGCGATTCGCCTACACCGGCCCCGAGCGCCCCGGCGAGGGC
>JACDHV010000132.1 GCA_013820855.1 Gemmatimonadales bacterium
GGGATGCTGGGTGGGTGAGCGGCTGGCGCGGAACCCGGTGGGCCCCTACACGATGGTGCCGATCGGGGCCGGGATCTATGCCAGCGCCAGCAAGGCGCCCTCGGCGCGAGGTGCCTGATGGCGCGACAGCCGCACCGCCTGGAGCCGAACGACCAGCTCGTGCTGTACGAGCGCGAGCGGTACCTCGGCGCCGGCCGGATCGTCGCCGTCGTGCCGGTGGGTGAGCGGTCCCGGTGGGTGTTCAGTCTCCGCGAGACGGCGCGGTGGAAAGGCAAAGGCAAGTTGGCCGAGCGCTGGCCCGTGAGCGCGTCCATTCGCCTGTACAGCCAGCTCGGTATGGTGCAGCTCAGGGCGGCAGCGGACCGACTGCTGGACGAGGCCCGGCGATGAGTGCGCCGCTACGTCTGGTGCCCTCAGCGTCGGAGGCGCTCGAGCCGCTCTTGACCGCGGCCGAGGTGGCCCGCCTATTGGGAGTCCGCCCCAAGCGGGTGTATGAGTTAGCGATTCCGGCCGTCCGGCTCTCGGCGAAGTCCCTGCGGTGGCGTCCTTCCGTGGTGCAGGCCTGGCTCGAGTCCCGCAGCGAGTGAGGAAATAGCGATGAGCCCGTTCCGGCGGAAGAAGGGCGCCAGTTACTACATCGACGTTCGGTGGAAGGGCTGGCCGCGGATTCGGCTTGCGACAGGGACTAGGCACAAGGCACGCGCGGTCGCGATGGAGCGCACAGTGTACGCTCTGAAGAGCGCCGGCCGGCGGGACATCCTCCAGCTCCTCGCGGCTGGCCGGCTGCGCCTCGATGAGGTTCATGACATATACCTCCGCGACCCTAACGCCCTCGAACAGCGGCTGGCGAAGGCGCAGAGCCATGCGATCGGCCCACTCCTCGACGCCTGGTATGCCTGGCTCGAGGATCCTGCCACCTTGAGCCCGAAGACCCGGCGTCCGTTCTCCGCAAAGACGATTCAGGGGTACCGCTGGTGCTGGGGCCAGGTGCTACAACTGCTACCCCGCGGCCGCGAGGCGGTACTTACCGATCTGACCACCGGATTCGTAGCTGACTTCCGCGCCCGGCGCCGCGCCGGTGGTGCTAGCGGGCCCACGATCAACCGGAACCTGACGGCACTCAGTGCATTCCTGAGCTGGACCGATCGAGAGCGGGGCCTCGCACTCCAGCGGCCCCGGCTGCCCCACGAGCGCGAGCACCCGGGCCGCGACCGGTGGCTCTCGGCAGACGAGATCCGCGCCCTCGAGCGGGCGACTGTGGCGCCGTGGTGGCCGCTGTTTGGACTGTTGATCTACACCGGGCTCCGGATCGGGGAGGCGCAGACGCTGCGCTGGAGCGCCGTCCGGCTCGCCGAGCGGCGGATCGCGATCGGCCGGCAACAGCGCGTGAAGACGGAGGCCAGTGTCCGCGACGTCCCGATCCCGGCCCCGCTCGCCGAGCTCCTGGCAACGCATCGGCTCGGCTGCCCCGGCAGCGGGCCCGCAGACCTGGTCTTCCCCTCCCCCCTGAGCAGCTACCAGCGGGCGCAGCGCGCCTTTCAAGCGGCCTGCCGGCGGGCGGGACTCCACGAGGTGAGACTGCACGATCTGCGACATACGTTCGGGGTGCACTGCGCCCGCGCTGGCGTGCCCCTAGCGCGCATTCAGAAGCTGATGGGCCATGCCACCCTCGCCATGACGCTCCGGTACCTCCAGCACGCCCCGGAGAGCCATTTCGCCCAGGACGCGGCCCTCGTCGCGGAGAGCCTGAGCGGTGCACGGGATGCCGAGGCGGAAGCGGCGGCCGAGCTCCTGCGAGCGGGAATCCGGCCAGCGTGAGGCGCAGGCATGGGACCCCCGTCGAAGTGCACCCAATTCTGCCCACACTGGGCCCCGACCGGAGACGCGATGTGCGGGGAAGACCTTGCCTAAGTTTTGGAGACTAGCGATTTTCCACCCGCGCTGGAGTGGTGGCCGAGTGGCTGAAGGCACCGGTTTGCTAAACCGGCATAGGGGGTCAACCTCTATCGAGGGTTCGAATCCCTCCCGCTCCGTGAGACCCCGTCAAATCGACACGTGAAAGGCGAAGGGATGCCTCCTCCCCGCGTCCGCTTCGCCCCCTCCCCCACTGGCTACCTGCATGTGGGTGGCGCCCGCACCGCCCTCTTCAACTGGCTCTACGCCCGCCACACAGGCGGCACGTTCGTGCTCCGCATCGAGGATACCGATCGGGAGCGCAGTACGGACGCGCACACCAAGGTCATCCTGGACGGACTCGGCTGGCTGGGAATCCAGTGGGACGAGGGACCGTTCTTCCAGGGTGCCTATGGCCCCCGCCACAAGGCCGATGCCGAGCGCCTGGTGGAGGGAAGCGCGGCGTACCGCTGCTTCTGCACCCGCGAGGAGCTCGATGCGCAGCGGAGAGAGGCGGAGCGAGCCGGCCTGACCTTCCGCTACGACCGCCGCTGCCAAAGCCTCCCTCCCGAGGAGGTGGAGCGCCGCCGGGCCGCGGGTGTGCCGTCCACCATCCGGTTCCTGGTCGGCGACGAGGAGATCGCCTGGGATGACGCGGTGCACGGCCGAATCAGCTTCCAGGGCCGGGACCTCGACGACTTCGTGATCCTTCGGAGCGACGACACGGCCATCTACAATCTGGCCGTCGTGAGCGACGATATCGCGATGGCCATCACCCACGTGATCCGGGGCGACGACCACATCTCCAACACCCCGAAGCAGATCGCCCTGTACCGCGCGCTGGGTCACGAGATCCCGGTCTTCGCCCATGTCCCGATGATTCTGGGGCCGGACGGGAAGAAGCTCTCGAAGCGCCACGGAGCCACGGCGGTCGGCGACTATCAGGACCAGGGCATCCTCGCCCCGGCGATGCGGAACTTCCTCGCGCTCCTCGGATGGTCGCCGGGCGGCGATCGTGAAATCTTGGCGGAGGAGGAGATGATCGCCCTCTTCACGCTCGAGGGCATCCAGAAGAAGGCCGCCGTCTTCGACGCGACCAAGCTGGAATGGATGAACGGCGAGTACCTGAGCGCGCGCCCCGCGGACGAGCTCCTCCCCGCGGTCACCAGGCGGCTGGAGCAGATGGGCGTGGACTGGGGCGGCCGCGACCTCCGCCCCCTGATCGAGTCGGTGAAGACGCGCTCGCGGACCATTCTGCACGTGGCCGAGCGGGTCGCCGTCCGGCTGGAGCCTTCGCGCTCGACGCTCGACGAGAAAGGCGAGGCACTGATCCGCAAGATGGGTCCGGCCTTCGCCACCAACCTCGAGCGCGCCGCCGACGCGCTCGAGCCGCTCCGCAACGGTGAGTGGACCGCGGAGCAGCTGCTCGCGTCCCTTAAGGACGCGGCGGAGTCGCACGGGCTCAAGCTGGGCGACGCGATGCAGCCGATCCGCGTCGCGCTCACCGGCTCCACCGTCTCGGAGCCGGTGAACGAGCTGCTCGAGGTGGTCGGCCCCGACCGGAGCCTCGCGCGGATGCGCGAGGTGGCGGAGCGCGTGCGAGGAGCCGGGTCAGCCCGGTGAGGGGGTGGATCGGGCCGATCCTCGCGGCGTCCGCGCTCGCGGCTTGCGCCAAGGCGCCGCCTGCTCCGCCGGCACCTGTCTTGGGCCCCGACAGCGTCCCCCCCGCCGTGACCCGGCCGGCGCCGGCGCCCACCCCACCCCGTGCCGAGCCGCCGCGACGGGCCCGAGTCCATGCGCCGGTCCGGCTCGCCTTCGTAGGCGACATCAATCTCGGGACGCTGACGGTGCCGGAAGGTGTGCCCCCGGACCAGGGCCATGGTCTCCTCGACGCGGCACGGCACGCCCTCCAGGGCGATCTGGTCGTCGGCAACTTCGAGGGCGTGCTGGGCGATAGTGGCACGACGTACAAGTGCGGAGCCAGTGGCCGGCACGTGACCCTCGCCGACACCGCGCCGCCGAAGCCCGAGCCGGCCGCGCGGAAGCGGAAGCGCGCCGAGCCGTCCAGGACCTGTTACGCCTTCCTCACCCCCACCGCCCTCGCGCCGCGCCTGTCGGAAGGTGGATTCACCCACCTCAATCTGGCCAACAATCACGCCAACGATTTCGGTGACGGGGGCCGGGCAACCACGGAGCGAATCCTCGACTCCATCGGCCTGCGGACGTATGGGCCGCTGGGCAGCATCGCCGTGGACACGATCCGCCGGGGAGACAGTCTCACCACGGTCGGCGTGCTGGGGTTCGCCACCTATCCGCACTCCTACGACCTGCTGGATATCGCCCGCAGCGCCGCCGTGGCGGACTCGATCGGTCGCGTGGTCGATCTCCTCGTCGTGACCTTCCACGGCGGCGCCGAGGGATCGAAGGCCGTGCACGTTCCGGAGGCCGCGGAGTCGCTGGGCCGCGAGCCGCGGGGCGACCTGAGGGCCTGGGCGAGGGCGGTGATCGATGCCGGCGCCGACGCGGTCGTCGGGCACGGCCCCCACGTGCTCCGCGGCATCGAGTTCTACCGGGGAAAGCCGATCGCGTACTCCCTCGGAAACTTTCTCACGTATCGGGGCTTCAATCTCTCGGGGCCCCTGGGGCTCACCGGCGTCCTGCAGCTCGAGGCCGGCCCCGACCTCTCGTGGACTCGGCTGCGCTTCGTGCCCATGGTGCAGCTGCCGGGGCACGGCCCCTCGCCCGATCGGGACGGCTCGGCGCTCGATCTCATCCGATCGCTTTCCCGGGAAGACTTCGGGGAGTCGGCCGCCCGGTTTGCCGAGGACGGCGAGGTCCTGCCGCCCGAATGAGACGGGCCGAGCATTACTTGCCCCTCGCGGCCTATCGCTCTACTGATTCTGCATGACGACCGAATCCACAGAACCGGCATCGGGCGACGGCGCGCCGGGACCCGCCACCATCGCCGCCACCGAGGACCCGGTGCAGCTCACCGTCGGCCTCGTGGAGGATCAGCGCATTCCGGACGGGATGGTCTGCATGGGGAGTTACCGTAACGGGCGCCTGGTCGCGCGGTCGGTCATGCCGCCGGAGGCCTGGGCGCAGATCGACCAGTACGGCATCTTCGACGAGCCGGTGCAGGTGGTGCTGGTGGCCCGCGCCGCCCCGCCCGGCGTGCAGTGCCAGCTCTACGCGATGGTCCCGCTCCCCGAAGAGGAGGACGACGAGCCGGAGGAGCCGTGGGCCGCCAGCGTGCCGGGTTCGTCCTACGAGGCGTCTCTCGAGGAGTCGGCGGAGGAGGAGGACGAGGAGGACGAGGAGGACGAGCCGCGGGTGGCCCCGATCCCCCTCGGCCACATCGTCCGGTACGAGCGGGACCGGGTGCATCCGGACAGTCTGCCGCTGGAGGCGGTGGACCTCCTGCGGAAGATCATCGACGGGAAGACGTCCGAGGTGGTGGATCGGGCACTGGCGGATCTGCTGGGGCTGTGAGGCGGTGCGGACGAGGCGGATGGCCCCTACACGAACACCCCCGACCGAAACCTCCAGATTCGTTCCAGCAGATCGTCCAGCATTCCCTGGGTGACGAAGACCTGCACCGCCGCGGCGGTCGCGGCGGCGTTGGCGCCCCACAGCGCCGCCCGCTTCACGTCGCCTTCGAAGTCGGCCTGGATGAACGCCTGGTCGTTGCCGATGTATACCGTGGGCAGAATCTCCGCCAGCTCCTGAGCCACGCCGTTCGCGCCCGGACCCCCGATCGCCACCGTGGGGTTCAGGTGAAAGATCCGGTTCTCCAGATACCACAAGTCGGCCACGACCACCGCGCGGCGGTAGGTATGGCCCGCGCCTCGCCGGTCGATCTCGGCCTTCAGCAGATAGGCGAGCGGGCGATCCCGCTCCTCCGCCGTGATGGAGGCGCCGGTCACCAGCACGACGGTCTCTTCGGTATCTACCAGCTTCATGCGGTCACGGGGTGGGGGGCTCCTCCGGTGGCGGCGCGGTCCGCTGGTTCCGCCGAAACTCTTCCTCCCGCTCCTTCCGGAGCCGCATGTCGCGGATCATGTCCTTGAACTCCTGGAGATTCTGCGACCGCTGCGCGGCGTACTGAAGATCGGCACGCATCGCCATCAGGTGATTGTACGCCCGGTTCTGATCGATGTTCCCCGCGGGGATGGGCAGGAGCGCGAGCACCGCGGCCGGAATCTTGAGCCCGGCGATGTAGATGTTCGAGGAGTCGAGCCCGAATTTCGTCCCCGCGACATTAGTGGTCCAGCTGGGCAGCCCCGCCTGCCGGGCCGAGGGATCGGCGGCGATGGAATCGAGGTACCCCTGAACGATCGCCGTGACGGCGCTGTCCACCAGGTCGGCGTGATCCTTCCCGCTCAGGCGCTCCGCCAGCTCCTTGGGCGGAAGTGGCAGCGGGCGCACCCAGAGCCGGCCCTCCGCGAGGTCGGGACCGATCCGTCCGATCACCACCGGCCGGCGAGGGGCGGAGGGTGCGGCACCGGTATCGACCGGCTCGGTGTCGGGCTCCCGCGGCGGTTCCACCACGACCCGGGTGTCCGGCGCCGGCCGCGGCGGCGCGGGTGCGGGCGCCACTCCCCTGCCGGCCTGTCCCTCCGACCTGCGGCCCTCGCGGTAGGGCATCGGCTCCTCCCGAGGACCTTCGGCAGCCGGCGCCAGCAGCACGATGATGGACGGCCGAGCCGGCGTGTCGGGCGGGCGGCCCTTGATGGACCCGAACACGATCAGCGCCGCATGCGCGGCCACGGCGACGGCGATCGCGAGCCACGGACGCCCGCCTGGCCGGCGGAGCCTTTCCAGATCAAGCGGTCGTCGCAAGCTCTTCTCTTCGGGTGGCGTCGAGGATGCGGCCCAACCGCCTGGCCGCCTCCGTCAGCCGGTCCGGGCCCGTGGTGAGCGCGATGCGGAAGTAGCCTTCGCCCGCTGGACCGAAGGCGCTGCCGGGCAGCACCAGCGCGCCGGTTTCCTCCAGGGCGCGCCGCGCGAAGGCGGCGGAGGGAACGCCTGCCGGGAGCGCGACCCACAGATACATCGCCGCCTTGGGCGACTCCAGCACGAAGCCCGCTTTCCGCAGCACGGGCACGGCGGCGTCCCGCCGCCGCTCCAGCTCCTTCCGGATAGGCCCGACCACCTCGTCCGCACGGTCGAGCACTGCCGCGCCGGCCCGCTGCACCGCCAGAAACGGCCCCGTGTCCACGTACGACTTCACACGCGTGAGCGCGCCGATCAGCTCCGCCCGTCCGACCGCAAAGCCCAGACGCCACCCGGTCATGGAGAAGCTCTTGGACAGCGAGAAGAACTCCAGCGCGATCTCCGCCGCGCCGGGGAACTCGAAGATGCTGGGTGCCCTATAGCCGTCGAAGGTGAGATCGCAGTAGGCGTTGTCGTAGGCCAGCAGGATGCCGTGGCGGCGGCAGGCGGCGACCGTCCGCTCCAGATACTCCGGCGTGGCGACCGCCGAGGTCGGATTGTTCGGATAGTTGACGAACGCGAGCTTGGCCCGCCGCAGCACCGCCTCGGGAACCCGGCGCAGCTCCAGGAGGAAATCGTGCTCCCGCCGAAGCGGCGCGACGTGCGGCTCCGCGCCCGCGAGCAGCGCGCCGCCCAGATACGCCTGGTAGCCGGGCTCCGGGACGATGGCGACGTCCCCCTGGTTCACCACCGCGAAAGGAAGGTGCGCGAGCCCGTCCTTCGAGCCGATGAGTGGGAGGATCTCCGTCACGGGGTCGAACCGCTTGCCGAAGCGCCGCTCCACCCAGTCGGAGGCCGCCTGGCGAAAGGCCGGCAGCCCTTGCTGGAAGCCGTACTTGCTGTAGGCGGGATCGGCGAGCGCCTCGGTCATCGCCTCGACCGCGATGGACGGGGGCGGCGCGTCGTTGTCGCCGGCGCCCAGGTCGATCACGTCCATTCCGGATTCGACGAGCCGCCGCTTGATGCCCGGGATCTCGGCGAGCGGATAGTCGGGCAGCGCCTTCACCCGTGCGCTGATCTCGATCATGTGCGGTCGCCCTTCACTGGATTGGAGAGGACCCCCACGCCGGGAATCTCGATCTCGACCCGATCGCCGTCCTGCAGTGGAGCCGTGCCCGCGGGCGTGCCGGTGGCGACGAGGTCGCCGGGCTCGAGCGTCATGATGCCGCTCAGGAACGCGACCAGGTCGGGGATCGGAAAGTGCATGTCGGTGGCCCTGGCGCGCTGACGCTCGGTGCCGTTGACGCGGCAGATGACCTCGAGGTCCCGCCAGTCGAGGCCCTGGGCCACCCGAGGGCCGACGGGACAGAAGGTGTCGAACCCCTTGGCCCGCCCCCACTGGCCGTCCTCTTTCTGCAGGTCGCGGCAGGTGACGTCGTTCACGCAGGTGTATCCGGCGATGACGCGCACCGCCTCCGCCGCTCCCACGTTCCGGGCCCTGGAGCCGATGACCACCCCGATCTCGGCCTCGAACTCCACTCTCCGGGAGACGCTCGGCAGCACGATCGTGTCACCGTCGCCGATGAGAGAGGTGGGAGGCTTGAAGAAGATGATCGGGACCACCGGCATCTCGTTGCCCAGCTCTTTCGCGTGGGCGACGTAATTCCGGCCGATCCCGATGATCTTCGAGGGCTGAAGAGGGGTCATACGGTGGCTCCGATCCCGTGTCGGGCGAAGAAGTCTTCGCACTTGGTGCGCACCTGACTCCAGGTGCCCACCACCCGTTCCGCCCGCGGCAGGCCGCCCAGCAGCATGGGTCCGTAACGCTTGGTCACCGCCCGGCTGTCGAGCAGCACCACCACGCCGACGTCCTTGCGGCTGCGGATCAGCCGGCCGAACCCCTGCTTGAGCTTGAGCGCGGCATGGGGAAGCAGATAATGGAAAAATCCATCCTGCCCCTCCTCCGCGAGCCGCTCCAGGCGCGCCGACGTGAGCGGCTCCGACGGAACCTTGAAAGGTAGCTTGCTGATTATGAGGGCGCGGAGCGCGCGGCCGGGCACGTCCACGCCCTCCCAGAACGAGTCGGTGCCGAGCAGAATGGCGTTCTCCGCCTGCCGAAAACGCCGGAGCAGCGCGTCGCGCGGCGCCTCCCCCTGCACCAGGAGCGGCCAACGTGTCCCCAGGACCAGGCGAAGCTCCGCCGCCGCCCGGCGGAGCGACGCATGGCTGGTGAACAGGACGAACATGCCGCCGTCCGATGCGTACGCCAGGTCGGACACGATCTGCACCACCGCGGCCCCGTGGCCGACCTCGTCTTCCCGTGGCTCCGGCAAGTCCGTCGGGATGCCGAAGAGGCATTGCGAGGGATAGTCGAAGGGCGAGGAGAAGATCTGGCGCTCGGTGACGGGCGAGTCCTCGCCGCCGAGCCCGAGGCGGCCCTCCAGAAACTCGAAGTCGCCGCTCGCGGCGAGTGTCGCGCTGGTGAGCACCACGGTCTCGAGGCGGTCGAAGAGGAGCTCGCGCAGCAGCGGGGCGAGGTCCAGCGGCACCGCCGAAAGCTGGACGCTCTGCCCCCGCGGCGTCCGCTCCATCCACCGCACCGTGGGTGGCCCCCCGCCGGCCGGCCGGAGCGTTCGAT
>JACDHV010000311.1 GCA_013820855.1 Gemmatimonadales bacterium
TCGGCGGCACGGCGATACAGCTCGAAGAGCGGCCGCTCGCTCATGTACACCAGGTCGCGGCCATCCGGCGTCCATGCCGCGCCGAAGTCGGAGGCGGGCTCGGCAGTCACCCGCGTGCGGCTGCCGCGGCCCGGATCCACCACCCAGACATCCGGGGCGCCGCGGGCGGAGCCGATGTCCAGCGAGATCCGGCGGAGGTCCGGCGCGAAGCGCGGGTTCCGAAACCGGTCCAGGCCGGCGAGCATCACGCGCTCGGTGCCCCGACGGTCCACTTCCACCACCTGGAACCGACTGCCCGCCGCGGAGGCGGGCAGGACCACGAGAGTTCCCGAGGGCGAGACATCGTAGGCGGCGAACCCATCGGAATAGTTCATCGCTACGTCGTCCACCACGACGACCGGCGCTCCGCTCACCGTCAGCTTTTCCGGATCGAACGGCACCGCGAGGATCGATCCCTCCCGGGCAAAGAGCAGGTGTCCGCTCGCTGCGTAACGGCCCATGACGCCGTTCCGCATCAGGACCCGGCGCCCGCCCGTCTCCAGATCGAGCACCTCGATGGTCGCCCGATCGGTCGGCGTCCGGTACGCGGTGAACAGCACGTGTCGTCCGTCGGGCAGCAGCTCGGGCCACCAGTGGGCCAGCTCATCTCCCCCGGAATCCGGCTTCGTCAGTAAGCGGGCGTCGCCACCGGCGGAGCTGACCCGCCAGAGGCCCGCCTGGTAGGTCGGCGAGTAGATGATGGTGCCGTCCCTGCCCCAGGAGCCGCCGCCGAAGCCGACCGAATCGGCGAGTGCCACGGGCGTACCCCCCTCGATGGGCAGCTTCATCAGCTTGCCGTGAGCGGAGAACCCGACCCACCGCCCGTCCGCGGACAGAAAGGCGCGCCCAGCGCCTTCGCTGCCGGGGATGACGCTACTCTCCAGCCGGTCGAGCCGGCGCCGCAGCAGCACGTTCTGCCGCCCGATCGTGACGCTGACGATGACGCTCCGGCCATCGGGCGTCACCAGGACAGGTGACGTCCTGGGATATCCCTGGGCCGAATCCAGATCCGCCGCGAATCGAGTCGGAACAGCCACCTCATGGCCGCCGTTGCCCCGGCGCAGCAGCCCAAGCGATGTCAGCGCGAAGACCGCGGTGAGCGCCCAGGGGAGCCACTGCACGAGGCGGTCGAGCGGCCGCGGCGCACGCCGGTCACTGCCTGGGGCCCCAAGGTCCGCCTGACTGGCCACCGTCGCGAAGCTCGGATTCGCCAGCGCCTCGGCGAAGGCCTTCGCGGTCTCGAAGCGATCGGCCGGGAGCTTCTGGAGGGCCTGGAAAACAGCCGCCGCGACGTGGGCCGGGACCGCCTTGCGGAGCTTGGTGACCGGCGCTGCGTCCTCGGTCACGATCTTCATGATGATCTGCTGCGCCGAGGCGCCGGTGTGTGGCGGACTCCCGCTCAGCATCTCGTAGAGCACGGACGCCAGCGAGTAGATGTCGCTGCGCGCCGTGATCTCCCTCTCCGCCGTGGCCTGCTCCGGGCTCATGTAGTGCGGGGTACCGAGACTCAGGCCCGTCTCGGTCATCCGGCCGCCGGCTGCCGCGCTCACCGCCAGCGCGATCCCGAAGTCCGCCACCATCGGCCGGCCGTCGTGCAGCAGAATGTTCTCCGGCTTGATGTCGCGGTGGATCACGCCATGGCGGTGGGCGTAGTCGAGGGCGTCGGCCACCGCGCTCGCGATCTTGACTGCTTCCGCGATCCCGAGCTGCGTCTCGCGGCTGAGCTTGCTTCGCAGGGTCTCGCCGTCGATGAACGGCATCACGTAGTACAGGAAGCCGTCGGCAGTGCCGGAATCGAACAGCGGCAGAATGTGCGGGTGCTGCAGCGCCGCCGTCGTCCGGATCTCGATCACGAACCGCTCGGCGCCGAGCACGGCGGCGAGCTCGGGCTTGAGCACCTTGAGCGCGACCTTGCGATCGTGCTTGAGGTCGTGCGCGAGGTATACCGTGGCCATCCCGCCCTGGCCCAGCTCGCGCTCGATGCGGTAACGGTCCGCCAGGGCGGCCGCGAGACGGGCGGAAGCGCTGGTCACGGGTCAGCCCCGGGGGGTCGGTCGCGTGATGCGGCCTGGCGAAACGGCTGGGATGTAGGTGGAGATGGATGCAATATGCTCCTGGGGGCACGGGTGGGCCAGGGTGGGGTGATGCTCTCGGCAGGCATCCGGTGACGTCCGGCACCCGCCAGCATCCACGCGCCCGGGGCGACCAGCGCGAGCCCCGTGAGCTTCCCGATCCAGGGTCCGGTCCGGGCGACCTTCTCGACCTTCACGAGCCCGGCGATGGCGCCCAATCAGAGCAGGTGCATGACGCCGGCCACGAACAGCAGCGTCATCAGCGCCCAGCAGCAGCCCGTGCCTGAAGCCCATCACCAAGGCGCCGGTGCTCCCCTCGCCATTCGCTGCCGATGAAGCCCAGGGGTGAGCGGCACTCTCATCGCGACGACTGCTACCGTTTCTGAAACGTGGCTACAGGGCCGACGTAGCGGTTACGGAACTCGCCTGTATTGAGAGCCCCATAATTTCACGATGCCGTCTGCCAACACCCATCCTCCGCACGGTCCTTCATGATCAGTGTCCAAGCCTACGACCTCGCAACTGACTGACATCCCGGAGCGTTCGAACGGGGCCGGTTATCGCCTCAGGGAGCGCCACCTCTCAACGAAGCCTCGGCCAGCCCGCGTCTATCGGCTGCGGTATGGGGCTCGGTGCCCCAAGGCTACTGCCGGTAGGGTAGCTCCCACCGCGAACTCGTGATTGCCGCGCTTACTCCTCTCCGAGCCGTCGTGCCAAGGCGAGAAATCGAGCGTCGTCCCGCAGCGGCGCGAGCCGTGGATCAATCAGTAGATAGGCCAGCACGGTCGAGCGTTCCTCGTATGCGCGCTCGAGATAGCGGAGTGCTTGATCGCGTTCCCCGAGGCCGGCGTGCACCAGCGCGAAGTAGTAGGA
>JACDHV010000312.1 GCA_013820855.1 Gemmatimonadales bacterium
GCTATCGATGGACACCACCCCGCCAGCGGGGTCCAGCGCGAGGCGCGAACCAGCAGTGCGGTTCGGCTGCGTCGTCCACCCCTCCAGCCACAGAACCGCGACCGGATCCGTCGGCGGCACCGTGTCAAGCACCAGCCGGTCGGGCCCAACGCCATGTGGGCTCGGCCGGGCCACCGGCCCCCTGACCGGCGGCGGCGCTGACCAGGACAGTGCGGCCACGGCGAGGACCACTCCCGCCCCGACCGCCAAGAGCAGGATCGGGGCGATGCGGGCAATCGGTCGAGCAGCCCTCACTCGACGGTGACGGTACCGGACATCACCGCACGTCCGTGTATCGTGCAGATATAGGTGAAGGCGCCAGCCTCCGAAAAGCTCCGGCTGAAGCTCCCGGAAGTCTGAGTCTGCGAGTGCGGCGGCCCGGCATCGAAGGTCACGTTGTGCTGGTTGCCGCCGGTCCAGTTCCAGACGACCTCCGCGGCGCTGCCGGCACGGGTGACCATCACGTCCGCCGGCTGAAAGAAATTGTCGCCGACCATCACCGGACCCGTTTCCGCGCCAGGCCCCGGGCCTCTCGAGTCATCACCGCCGCACGCAGCGGCCAGCAGCATCCCGATCGGCCACACCCATCCAGACATGCTCCTCATGGTTTCCTCTCGATGTACGGGTCAGCCATCAGGTGGTGAACTCACAACCCGGGTGGAAGGCTTAAACACGCCCCAGGCGAACCAGAAATGGTTGCCGTGCGGGATCGGCCGCAGTCTCGCGCTCCGGAGCGGACCGGTGACGGCGCGCCCCAGGATGTCGAATTCACTTCCCGTTTCCCGATCCCGGAATCGACCCACGCCCGCGGGATCGAAGCTCAGCACCCGCCCGCCATGGCGCCGGTCGAACACGCCGGTGGAGCCGACGTCCCGACCCTCCGCGATCCGTTGGCGGTCGAGCGCGCTCGCGGTCCCGGGCTTCCAGAACACCGCGATGGGCACCTCGCCGATCTCGTCATTGAGGGCTGCTCGCTCGCGGAGGATGGCGAACGGATAGGCGACGTCCATTCCGGCAAGGGACACCGCCACGACGCGCGCCATGGCGGGAAGCCGGTCATCCCGCCGGGCTCGGAAGAACGAGGTGATGGGGGAGCCACCCGAATCGTCGTAGCGAGTGTACGGGTTCTGGCCGTATGGGCGGTCATACCCGGTCCGGCGGGACAGGACGGACCCCGCGGGGTGGGCGCTCTTGAAGGTCTCCCAGCTCACCAGCGGCGCACTGACGAACTCGAGTTGCCGGCCCGCGTGAACGCCCACGATGCCTTCGCCGGTGGCCTGCTGCCACCAGCTCTCGGTCTGCCGGTCGTACATGACGAGGTCGGAGTGCCGCAGCTGCCCGGTGGTGCCGAAGTCGAGGGTGCGTCCGTCGAGCCGCCGGTCAAAGGCGAGCGCCGTGTTGCAGAGTGGGCAGAAGGTGATGGCCAGCGGCCGGCCCGCCACCACGTCGTTCACGATCTCGTGCCAGATGAGGATCTGGAGCGGGTAGGCCCTGGCCTCGTCGCCCTCCTGGACCAAGACGACCGGGTCCCGATCCGAGAGCCAGGTGCCAGCCTCCGAGATGGAGGTGAACCGGGGATGGTCGAGCGCGGGGATGCCGTCCTTGGGCGGGCCGCCGGGGACGATCTCCTCGAGGGGGACGGTGTGGCGCGAGAAATCGGTGTGCCACCCTTCCCGCTGGGCGAGAGCGGGCGACGCCCCGATGGCTAGCGCCACGACCGTGAGGGCGACGTTCCGCATCGAGTCAGGCATGTGGCGTCAAGCGTGTCGCGGGGCCGGGAAGTCGGGCCCGTGGACCCTCCCACGCAGCCACACGAACGACGTGCCGAGGAGTACACCATAGAGGATGTGGCCCATCAGGCTGCCCATCGCTACCGGCTGCATGGGCTTCATCCGGAGGGGCGCGAACGCCGGCATCCCCAATGCGAGCGGCATGAGGATCAGGCCGCCCAGCACCCACCAGCCGATGCCGTATCCAGCTCCTAACACCGTGGCGCGGCCCATTCGGTCGGCCGTCCGCGGCCCCAGAAGCCAGCCGAAAATTCCGCCGATCACCACGCTGTTGAAGAGGTGATAGACCCAACCGACCGCCAGGCTGCTCGAGCCGACGACCTGTGCCACCATCGCCATCATCGGTACCTTCGTCCCGTCTGGGGTCGGTGCCTGCATCATCTGCATCATGACGCCGAAGATGACTCCGGAGATGAGACCAGCGAGCACGCCGGCCAGGATGTTGTTTCGCATGAGGGCTCCTTAGAAACGGCTTCGGGCTCCATGAACTCGGGACCGCCGACGCGGGTGGGAGCAGGACGGGCCGAACGAGCCAGCCCGCCTGCTTGGGGAGGGAGGATCACGCCTTCTTGATCGATGTGATCTGAATCGCGTTCGCGCCGGCGGCGTCGGCGTGCAGCGGCCCGGAGAGAGCGGCGGCGAAGGCGAGAGCGCCGACAGTTGCGATCAGGCGAGCGAGCATGCGGACCTCCAACCGTGATGGGTGAGGGCTGCTACCGGCGCCGGGCGGGTGCGACCCGGGCTCCCTATCTGTGACACCATGGGGCAGGAGTTCCTTCACGGTCGGCCGAGGAGCGAGGCGAGCCGAAACCGAGAAGCTGGCGCCGCAGAGCGGACGCCGCAGAGAGGGCCTCACCCGGAGAAGGCTGGGGACCTCGACTGACGGCACGTTCACCACGCTGCCGAAACTCCGCCCCACCGATAGATCTTGTCCCAGCACCGGGTCCGGCCCTGCGTGGCAGCCCGACAGCGCACAATTCCAGGAGAAGATCGGCTGAACGTCGCCCGCAGGGTGATGGAGGGCTCCGGCTCAGGGGGCGGGCCATTCCCGAGCGGCGTTCCGTTCGCGTCGAGGCCGGTCCCATCGCCAGCGCACCCGAGAGGAAGGTGACCAGAAGAAGGGCGAGAACTCATCGCTGAGGGCCCTCAAGT
>JACDHV010000313.1 GCA_013820855.1 Gemmatimonadales bacterium
CACCATCGATGAGGAGGTACTGCTTCGGCAGCTCGCCCCCGACCCTGGTGCCCCGGCCCGCGGCCACCACGACGACTCCGACGTCACGCGGCAAGCGCGCGTACCAGCTGCTCGACGTGATCGAGCCCGACCATCGAGACGCCGGCCACCTGTGCGGTGCCGCGCGAAGAGCCGAACACCCGCCGGAATCCCAGCCGCGCGGCCTCCGCGATGCGCCGCTCGATGGCGCCGCTCGGCCGGATCTCACCGCCCAGGCCGATCTCGCCCAGAAAGATGACGTCCGCCGGCGCGGGACGGTTGTACAGGCTGCTGAGGAGGGCCGCGGCCACCGCGAGATCCGCGCCCGGCTCGGTGAGCCGCACGCCCGCGGTGACCTGGACGAAGACGTCGAGATCGGCGAACGAGGTCTCGGCACGCCGCTCCAGGACGGCGAGCAGCACCGCGAGCCGCTTGGGGTCGAGCCCGGTGGCCACCCGCTGCGGCGTGCCGTAGCCCGACTTGGCGGCGAGCGCCTGCACCTCCACCAGCACCGGCCGCGTGCCCTCCATCAACGCGGTCACCGCGCTGCCGCTGATGCCGTGGGCGCGGGCCGCGAGGAAGACCGCCGACGGATTCGGCACCGCCACCAGCCCCCGCTCGGTCATCGAGAAGACACCCAGCTCGTCCACCGAGCCGAAGCGGTTCTTGGTGGTGCGGAGGAGCCGGTAGTCGAGCGTCACCTCGCCCTCGAAGTACAGCACCGTGTCCACGATGTGCTCGAGCGTCTTGGGGCCCGCGATGCCTCCCCCCTTGGTGACGTGGCCCACCACGATCACCGCGGTGCCGCTCTCCTTGGCGAACCGCATGAGCTGCCCGGAGCACTCGCGCACCTGGCCGACGTTGCCGGGAGCGCTCTCCAGCGTTTCGGTGTAGACCGTCTGAATGGAGTCGATGACCACGACATCGGCCGAGACGGCGCCCGCGGCCCCGACGATCGCCTCGAGCCGGGTCTCGCCCAACACGTGCACCGCGCCCGCGTCTTCGCTGAGCCGCTCGGCGCGAAGCCGGATCTGGTCGGGCGACTCCTCGCCGCTGGCGTAGAGCACCGTCCGGCCGGCCGTCTCGAGGCGCGCGGCCGCCTGGAGGAGCAGGGTGGACTTTCCGATGCCGGGCTCGCCCCCGATCAGGACCATGGAGCCCGGAACGATGCCGCCGCCGAGCACGAAGTCGAACTCGTCGATGCCGGTCCGCCAGCGGGCGAGCGGCGTGGTGGCGACGTCTCGCAAGCGAGCAGGCGGAACGTCGGAACGGCGGAACGTGCCACCCTTCCGCCGTTCCGCCGTTCCGCCGTTCCGCCGTGAAGCGACCGGCTCCTCCGCCACCGAGTTCCATTCGCCGCAGCCCTCGCACCGCCCGACCCACTTGGCGTGCTCGTGGCCGCAGTCCGTGCATCGGTACACCGACCGCGCGCGCGCCATGGTTATTCCGGGTCTTCCCGACCGGAGAAGCTGTCGAACCTGGTGTATTCGCGGGTGAACTTGAGCTGGACGTCGCCGGTGGGACCGTTGCGGTTCTTGGCCAGCATGATCTCCGCCACTCCCCGCTTGGACTCGTCCTCGCGATCGTAGTACTCCGGCCGATGGATGAAGATGACGAGGTCGGCGTCCTGCTCGATGGCGCCGGAATCGCGCAGGTCGGAGAGGATCGGCTTCCGCTCGCCGCCGCGCTGCTCGGAGGCGCGCGAGAGCTGCGACAGGGCGATGACGGGAATCTCCAGCTCACGGGCCAGCGCCTTGAGCGAGCGGGAGATGTCGGAGATTTCCTGCACCCGGTTCTCCGAGTATTCCGGGCTGCGCATGAGCTGCAGGTAGTCCACGATGACCAGCTTGAGGTCGCTGTCGATCTTGAGCCGCCGCGCCTTGGAGCGCATCTCCAGCAGGGTGATGGACGGCGTGTCGTCGATCCAGACCTGATAGGTCTGGAGCAGCCCCGCCGCGCGGGCGAGCTGGGTGAAGTCGGAGTCGCGGAGCGTACCCTGCCGCACGCGATGGCTGTCCACCCGGGCGGTGGCCGTGAGCATCCGCTGCACCAGGGACTCCTTCGACATCTCGAGCGAGAAGATGGCGACCCCCTGCCCCTCCGCCGCGGCGTTGGCCGCGACGTTGAGACAGAAGGCGGTCTTGCCCATCGAGGGCCGGGCGGCGACCACCACCAGCTCGGAGGCCTGGAACCCCGAGGTCAACCCGTCCAAGTCTACGAAGCCGCTGGGCACGCCGGTAATCGCCTTGCCGCTGCGCTGGAGCGTTTCGATGCGCTCCATCGTGGGCCACAGCATCTCCTTGATCCGGGTGAACCCCTCGTCGCCCCGCTGCTGCGAGATCTTGAAGATCCGCGACTCGGCGACGTCGAGCAGCTCGGTGGCGGTGGAGTGCCCGTCGTAGGCTTCGGTGATGATGCCGGTGGAGGTCTCGATCAGCCGCCGGAGGATCGCCTTGTCGCGGACGATCCGGGCGTGGAACTCGAGGTTGGCCGCCGTGGGCACCGCGTCCACCAGCTCGGCGAGGTAGTCGAGCCCGCCGGCGGCCTCCAGCTCGCCCCGGCGCAGCATCTCGTCGCGGAGGGTGATGTGATCGATGACGACGCGGCGCTCGACCAGCGCCACCATGGCCCGGTAGAGCCGGCGGTGGCCCTCCCGGTAGAACATCGAGTCGTCCACCAGCTCGGCGGCGCGGAGCGCCGCGTCCTGGTCCAGCAGCATCGCTCCGAGCACCGCCTGCTCGGCCTCGGCGCTCCACGGCGCGGACCGGCCGACGTATGGGTCAGCGGTCGAGAAGTTGTCTTGCGATACGGACGTCATCCCAGGTCGGCTTCTTCCAGTTGGGGTTGCGGAGCAGTGCCGCGGGATGGTACGTCACGATCAGCGGGGTGCCGTTGTACGTGTGCACCTTGCCCCGCAGCTCCCCCAGTCCCTTTCGCACGCCGAGCAGCGCTTCGCCCGC
>JACDHV010000314.1 GCA_013820855.1 Gemmatimonadales bacterium
GATGCAGGCGATCGCCCGAGAGATGAACCTGTCCGAAACCACCTTCGTGCTGCCGCCGACCCACGCCGGCCGGGCACAGGGCGCCGATTACCGCATGCGCATCTTCACGCCCCGGACCGAGTTGCCGTTCGCGGGCCACCCTTCGATCGGGACCGCCTGGGTGCTCGCCAGCGAAGGCCGCTTTCCGGTGAAGAGCCCTCGAACGCAGGTCCGGCAGGAGATCTCCATCGGTGTGCTGCCGTTGACGATCGCAGTACTCGGTGACCCGTCAGCCGGGTGGCCAGGCGGGCAGGAAGTGGACATCCAGCGAGGCACCACCGCGCCGATGCTGGGAGAGGTGACCATGACCCAGGCCCAGACGGAGATCAGCGACGAGATCCCGGAGGACCAGTTGGACGAGCTGTGCGCGGCGTTGGAAGTCCCCGCTCGCTACCTGGGCTGGCAGGAGGTGGACGGCCGATACCATCCCGTCTCAGAGGCGCGCCCCACCGTGGTGTCGACCGGCCTCCCCTTCCTGGTGGTCCCCTTCCGCGATCGAGGGCTGCTCAGCGATGTAGACGCCGAGCGCACCGCCGACGTGGGACGGCTCGCGGCCGAGTACGGGTGCGACAGTGCGGCCCTGGTGGCCGCTGGCAGTAGTGGCGAGATCGCCGATGCCGACGTCCATGCTCGGGTCTTCGTTCATCCGCGGTCCGGCATCACGGAGGATCCGGCCACCGGGTCCGCGGCCGGGCCCATCGCGGTGTACCTCGGTCGGCTGCTGGGAATACGCGGGCGAACGTACCGCGTCATCATCGAGCAGGGCATCGAGGTTGGCCGGCCGTCCCGACTGGTCGCCGAAGTGGACTTCGACGAGGCTGGCGTTCCCGACAACGTGCGCGTGTCCGGGGCCACCGTCCCCGTCATCGAAGGCTGGATCGAGCTTCCATGAGCTTGGATCCGGTGGAGGCGCGGTCGGGACCCCGTGCCGCACTCGCGACCCGTCCGCCCCCGCATTCGCGACCCGTCCGCCCCCGCGACGACGAACAACTGACTGACCCCAGCAGGAGAGACCGATGAAGTCCTATCGCCGTGCGCCGGAGATGAACATCGATGCGCAGAAGAGCTACCGCGTCACCATCGAAACCACGGCAGGCGCCATGACCGCCGAGCTGTACCCGCAGGACGCGCCCCGGGCGGTCAACAACTTCGTCTTCCTGGCTCGCGAGGGCTACTACGACGAGGTGATATTCCATCGGGTTATCCCTGGTTTCATGATCCAGGCCGGGGATCCGACGGGCACCGGGCGCGGAGGGCCGGGGTACACCTTCCAGGACGAGCCGGTGAAGCGGACGTACAGCCGCGGGACGCTGGCGATGGCCAATGCTGGCCCGAACACCAACGGCAGCCAGTTCTTCGTGATGCATGCGGACTACGGCCTGCCGCCGAGCTACACGATCTTCGGCAAGCTCACCGGCGGCGAGGATGTGCTCGACACGATCGCCGCAGGGAAGACGGGCTCCCAGGACCGGCCGGTCGAGCCGATCAAGATCAAGACGATCAGCGTCGAGGAAGGCTGACGGCAGAAGGATCGGCGTCCGAGCGGTCCCAGGCGGACAAGCGGAGAGCGTTTCTCCTCACGGCCCGCACCGCCACACTCGCCACGGTTGCGCCCGACGGGCGACCCCGCCTGGTGCCGGTGTGCTTCTGCGTCCTCCACAATGGCAGTTCTGGACCGACCGTCGTCTACTCGCCGATCGACGAAAAGCCCAAGCGCTCCGCTGATGGGCGCTCCGCTGCTGATGCGCGCTCTCCGGCTGACCTTGGCACTCCGGCTGATCCGCGCTCCGCGGCTGACCTTGGCACTCCGGCTGATCTGCGCCGTCCGGCTGATCTGCGCTCTCCGGCTGATCCGCGCTCCCTCGCTCGCGTGCGCGACATCCTTCACGACTCGCGGGTGAGCCTCCTCGTGGAGCGTTGGGATGAGGATTGGTCGCGGCTCGCATGGCTGCGGCTCGAGGGCACCGCGACACTCCTTGAGCCGATTGGTGCCGGGGCGTCGGAGCACGCGGAGGCTGTGGAGGCGTTGCGGACCAGGTACCCACAGTACGAGAGCCACCGGCTCGAGGAACGGCCGATGCTGAGGATCCAGATCTGGCGTTGGGTGTCCTGGGGCGCTCTCGACTGAGCGGCGACGTCAGCGCAGGTTACCGGCCGCGACCACCGGCCCAGAGTCCGCGCGCCGCGGCCACCAGGCGACGAAGGTTGGCCGCCAGAGAGTGGTCGTCCAGCAGATCATCGGTCACGCGCACAGGAACACGGCGACCGTCGGACCTGATGGCCACGGCGACCAGATCGCGGCCCCGCTGCGGCTTCTCCACCTGCCTCATGACTCCTCTGCGACGTGGGCGCGCAGTCTACCGGACCCTCGGCTGACCGTCCAGCCGCACACCTTCAGGTGTTGATGGGCAGCGATTCTGTCACCCCTTGACTGGGCTGGGACTGTGTCATCCCGGACGGTCCCGGGAAGGCTGTCCCGATGGACGCCCCTCCGATCACCTTGGGCCGGGAGGAACAACGCCGGCTGTATGTCCTCGATGAGCTCACGGCCGGTCGACTGACGACGATCGAGGCCGCCGTGGCGCTCGACGTGTCGATCCGTCATCTGCAGCGCCTGAAGGCGCGCTACCAGCGCGAGGGCATGGCTGCCCTCAGCCACGGCAACCGCGGCCGGCGTCCCTGGGAACGCCATCTCGGACGACCTCGCCGGACAGGTCGTGGAGCTCGCCCGGACCCGCTATGCCGGGCTCAACCACAGCCACCTGGCCGACCTGCTCGCCGAGCGCGAGGGGATCACCCTCGAGCGCTCCACGATCCGTCGGATCCTCCTGCGGGCGGGGATTCGGAGTCCGCGCCCGCGACGGCCGCCGGCGCACCGCAGCCGACGCGAGCGGATGCACCGCGAGGG
>JACDHV010000133.1 GCA_013820855.1 Gemmatimonadales bacterium
CAGCACCGAATGCAGGACGATCGACCACACCAGGCCGGCATAGCGCCGTCGGCTCGACGGCAACGACAGATTCGGCGGCGGACGAAGCTCGCGCGTGGTACCCTCCTGGCGGTGCGACATGGACCCTGAAAGATAGCGGCCCGCTTACCTGAGACGCCGCGGAGACTGCACAAAGCACGCGCGGGAGCCCGTGGGCTCCCGCGCGATGCGAACTCGGGAAGATCGACCCTCCCCGGCCGACCGCTAGCGGTTCGCCTCCTGGGGGGTGAATCCAATGATCTGCACTCCCGCGCCCCGGGCGACGTCCATCGCTTCGACCACGTCCTGATAGATGCGGTTCTCTCCGGCCTTGATGAACAGCAGCTTGGCCGGCCGCGGATCGAAGATCGCGTGAATCTGCGTGTCGAGCTGATCCTTGGGCACCGGCTGCCCGTTGATGGCGTACCCGCCGTCGTCGGACAGCTCCAGGACGATCTGGTTGTTGGCCTGCTGGGTCGCCGTGGTCTGCTCGGGCGGCGGGACCTGGACGTCCATCGCCATCCGCGACAGCGGCTGGGTGATCATGAAGATGATCAGCAGCACCAGCAGGATGTCGATCATCGGAACGACGTTCGGCTCGGATGAGACCTCACCCCGTGCTTGTCCGGTTCCTCCCGCCATGTCAGTTCTCCTCTTCTTCGGTGTCGCCGAACAGCGCCTGCTGTGCCGTGGGCTCCGTGATGGCGGCCATCACACGCACGCCCGCGCGCCGTGCGGTCTCCACCGCTTCCTGGATCTTGCCGTACTTGAGCTGGTTGTCGGCCTTGAAGTAGAGGATCTTGTCCTCGGTCCGGGCCGCGAAGATCGAGCGCAGCTGGTCCTCCAGCGTGCCGTCGGGCAAGGCCCGGCCGTCGAGGAAGTAGCGGCCCGACTCGTCGATCCCCAGCACCACCTCGTTCTCGCCCTCGGGACGCGGGTCCAGGTTCTTGCCTCTCGGCAAGGTGGCCTTGAATCCCGCCGCGATGAGCGGCGTGACGATCATGAAGATGATCAACAGCACCAGCATGATATCGATCATCGGTACCACGTTCGGTTCGGACTTGACCGCGGTCTGTCCGGTCCTGCCGACTGCCATTGCCATGGCCCTTACCTCCGCTCGGGGTTACTG
Source organism: Gemmatimonadales bacterium (assembly GCA_013820855.1). Classification (GTDB taxonomy): domain Bacteria; phylum Gemmatimonadota; class Gemmatimonadetes; order Gemmatimonadales; family GWC2-71-9; genus CAVVWJ01. The sequence goes on from JACDHV010000133.1 coordinate 1,148, forward strand.
ATGGGCACCGGCCTTCAGCCGGAGATTTGCCCGCTGCCCGTAACCGCCTTCTGGGCCTGGAATTCCTTGGTGAAGATCGAGCGGCCGAACTCGCTGCCCACGCTCTTGATGAGGTAGTCGATCAGCTCCTTGGAGGTGTAGGTCATCTCCACGGACAGGTTCTCGATCTTGGTGGTGAAGTAGTTGTACGCCCACACCGCCGGGATCGCGACGAAGAGGCCGAAGGCCGTGGTGATGAGCGCCTCGGCGATACCCGCCGAGATGCCGGCCAGTCCGCCCGACGCACCCGCCTGAGCCATGCCGGTGAAGGCGTTGACGATACCCATCGTGGTGCCGAGGAGGCCGACGAACGGCGCGGTGGAGCCCACGGTCGCGAGGATGCCGGTGCCCCGCTTGAACTCGGAGAGCACGATGAGCATCTGGCGCTCGACCGCCCGCTCGGCCGAGTTGATGTCGGCGGCGGTGATGGTCGCCCGGTCGCGCAGGAGCGGCTTCACCTCGGCGAGGGCCTCGCCCAGCACGCGGGACACGTGGCTCTTCTTGTTCTTCTCGGCCAGCGCGATGGCCTGGTCGAGGTTCTCTTCCTGGATCGCCCGGGAGAACTGGGGCGCGAACTTGCGGGTTTCCCTCTGGCTCCGCTGGAACTGGAAGAACTTCTGGATCGTGACGGTCAGCGACCAGACCGACATGAGCGCCAGCACCATCACGACGCCCTTGGCGAACCAGCCCATCGTACCCCAGAGGTGAATCAGGTCAACGCTCATCTGGAATTCTCTCCTGTCGGATTATTGGCCGACCTTGAACGAAATACGCTGTTGGACCAGCTGCCGTACCGGCTGACCCTTGAACTTGGCCGGCTTGAACACACCCTTCGCGATCGCTTCCTTCGCCGGTTCGGCGAACGCGGGATGCGTCGCCTTCATCACCTTGAAGGAGTTGGGCTCCGCGTGCCCGGTGGTGTCCACCACGTACTGCAGATCCACCGACCCCGCGATCCCGGCGCTCTGGAGCACCGGCGGATAGCGCGGCTGCGGAATGGAGATCGGCCGGACCGGATCGTCCAGCTGCGCCTCCAGGAACACCTCGCCCGACACGTTCACCGGACCGGTGCCCCCGACGATGCCGGCCGCGATGCCGCCCTCCACGCCCTTCCCGGTGAAGTCCTTCGGATCGAAGGGCTTCTCGTTCAGGTCGATGGGCGGGATGTCCTTGGGGATGTCGGTCGGCGCCACGACCGTCTGGAATCCCTTGGGCGGCGGGTTCTGGGCGACGACGACGTCCGGCGGCGGCTGATCGGGTGGCGGTGGCGGTGGTGGCGGCGGCGGCTTGAGGAACACCATGGTGGTGTCGGCCACGATGTCGCGGACCGTCTCGGCCGCCCCCTGGGTGACTTTCACGGCCGCGAAGATCATGGCCGCGTGCACCAGGAGCGAGACGATGCTCTGGCCGATCGATCTTTTCTTCTTGGGCTGCGACTCGATCAGGTTCTCGAACACTCAGCTACCTCCGGGGGAGGGTGATCGTGCGGTGAAGCTAGCATGGGCCCGATAGCGTGGCCTTTGCCCGGAGATGACAATTCGGTGACAAGGAGATTAGGGATCTAGGCCGGGCTCGACGCCTCCTCCACATGCCGTGCGGCTCCGCTCGCGCGCTCGCCCTGCGTGCGCGGCAGGCGGACGATGAAGGTCGATCCCCGCCCCGGCCGGCTCTGCACCGTGATGGACCCGCCGTGCGCCTCGGCGATCCATTTGGTGATGGCCAGGCCGAGGCCGGTGCCGGGCCGTTCCCCGGTGCGGGACCTGGCCGGGTCCGCACGCCAGAAGCGGTCGAAGATGTGCGGGAGGTCGCCGGGCGCGATCCCGATCCCCGTGTCGGCCACCACGAAGACGATCGATCCATCCTCCTGCGCCAGACGGAGCGAGACCGTTCCTCCCTGCGGCGTGTACTTGATCGCGTTGGTCACCAGGTTCAGCAGCATTTCCCGGATCCGGTGGCGGTCCACCGCCATCGGCAGCGGCGACGACGGGATGTCGCTAGTGACGCTGATCCCGGAGCTCTCGCCCAGCATCCCCGCGGTCTCGGCGACGTCGCCGATGGTGTCGCGCAGGTCGCACTGCTCCACCGCCAGGGGGGCCCGCCCCTCGTCGGCGCGGGCCAGCGTCAGCAGGTTCTCGACCATCTCCGACATCTGATTGATCTGCGCCAGCGTCTCGTCCAGCGACTGGAGGATCTCGGCTGGAATGCCCGGGTGCACCAGGGCGCGCTCCACACCGGCGCGAAGCACCATCAGCGGCGTCTTCATCTCGTGGCTGGCGTCGGCGGTGAAGCGGTGGAGGCTGTCGAAGCTCTGCTCCAGCCGGGCGAGCATGCCGTTCACCGTGAGCGCCAGGCGGGCCATCTCGTCACCCGAGATCGGAACGGCGAGCCGGCGGTGGAGGCTCCGGCCGTCGCTGATGGCCTCCACCTCGTCCATGATCCCCTCGACCGGCCGGAGGCTGGTGCCGGCGAGCCAGTAGCCGACGACCGCGGCGCCCGCGAGGATGATCGGCGCGATGAGCAGCATGGATCGTAGCAGCGCCGAGGGGCCGAAGGCGACCTGGTCCAGCGAGGTGGCCACCAGGATGCCTCCCACCTCGGGCCCCGCCCGATCCACCCGCATCGCGAGGAAGCGCACGGTGCCGATCGGCGGCCCGACGTCCACGTTGCCGGACTGCTTCCGCACCCGGAGCGAGCCGAGCACGCCGGTCAGCCGCTGGAGATGGCCCGCGCCGAGCTCCCGGGCGACGTCCGAGAGCGCGAGCACCACGCCGGAGGTGTCGGTGACCACGAGGTAGTCGCGCACCGCATCGAGGTAGGCGCTGATGCCGGGGTCGAGTGTCGGCCGGGCGCCGCCGGTGGTGACGATGCGGCCCAGAACGCTGTACGACTCGCTCAGCCAGCGGTCGGCGAGCTCGGCTTCGAGAATGAGACGCTGGTCAAGCTCACGGAGGCTGGAGGCGCGGCGCTCGAGGTAGAGCAGCGTGCCGAAGGCCACCACGGTCACCCCGAGGGCGACGGTGTACCAGAACGTGAGCCGCCGGCGGATGGTGGTCATCTCACGCCCTCACGACGTAGCCGACGCCCCGCACGGTGTGCACCAGCTTCTGGCTGTGCCCCGAGTCCACCTTCTTGCGGAGGCGGTTGATCACGACGTCCACGATGTTGGTCCCGGGATCGAAGTGATAGTCCCAGGCGTACTCGGTGATCAGGGTGCGGGACATGACCCGCTCCGCATGCCGCATGAGGTACTCGAGGACGGTGTACTCCTTGGGGGTGAGGTCGATCCGCTCGCCCGCCCGCCGGACTTCCCGCGTCGCCATGTCGAGCGCCAGATCGCCCACCTGGAGCACGGGCTCCCGGATCTCCTTCGGCCGCCGGCCGAGCGCCTCCACGCGGGCGAGCAGCTCCTCGAACGCGAACGGCTTGGTGACGTAATCGTCCGCGCCGGCGCGCAGCGCCTGCACCTTGAAGTCCACCGAGTCCTGGGCGGTGAGGACCAGCACGGGCGTCGTGGTTCCCCGGTCCCGCAGGGTACGGAGCATCTCGAAGCCGTTCATCCCGGGCAGCCGCAGATCGAGGACGATGAGGTCGTACCGGCCGCCCGAGGCGAGGCGCAACCCCTCCATGCCGTCGTCCACCAGGTCGGCCTGGTAGCGCTGCTCCTCGAGGCCGCGCTTCACGTATTGACCGACCGTGCGGTCGTCCTCGACGACCAGAATCTTCATGGCGCCACCGGCAGATGCACCCGGAACGTGGCTCCCCGCCCCGGCAGGCTGTCCACCTCGATCCGTCCGCGGTGATCCGCCACGATGCCGTAGCAGATCGAGAGGCCGAGCCCGGTGCCGCGCCCCGGCTGCTTCGTCGTGTAGAAGGGCTCGAAGATCTTGGACTGGTCCTCGCGTGGGATGCCGATGCCGGTATCCTCGACCTCCACCACCACCTCGTCGCCGCGCTGCCCGCGGGTGGCGCGCACGGTCAGGCGGCCGGTCTGCTCCATGGCGTCCACCGCGTTGAGAAGCAGCGCCATGAGGGCCTGGATCAGCTGCTCCTTGTTGCCGAGGATCCGCGGCAGGTCCGGCTCCAGCTCACGGTCCACCGTCATCCGCTTGAAGCGCTGGTGGTGCTTGAGCAGGAAGAGCGTCTCGTCCACCAGGGCGTCGGCCGACAGCTGGACCTTCGCCCGGCCCTTGGGCCGGCTGAAATCGAGCAGTCCGTCCACGATCTTGCTGCAGCGCTCCACTTCCCGGTCGATGATCTCCAGGTACTCGCCCAGCGCGGCGGCGCCGGTCCGGCCGTCCTCCAACCTTCCCTGAATCGCGGCGACGCAGACGCCGATCGTGGCCAGCGGGTTGTTGATCTCGTGCATGATGCCGGCGGCGAGCTGCCCGACGGCGGCCAGCTTCTCCGACTGCATGATCCGACCCTGGACCGTCCGGGACTCGGTGACGTCCTCGCCGATCGTGATTACGTGCGTGATCGCGTCCCGGTCGAGTCGCATCGGGATCTTGCTGAGCCGGTAATAGCGGACCTCGTTGCCGAGCATGACCTCCAGCTCGCTCTGCTGGATCTCGCCGGTCTCGAAGACCCGATCGAACTCCTCGCGCAGCTCCGGGGCCGGCTGCCGGGTCAGCACCTCGAAGACGGGGCGGCCGACCACGTCGTTCCGGCGGAGCCCCTGGGTGCCGGTCTCGCGCTTCCGATTCCACACCTGGATGCGGTACTCGCGGTCCACCACGTAGAGTCCGACAGGAAGGCTGTCGATGACGAGGCTGATGAAGCGGCGGTGCTCGTCGATCTCGCGGGACTGGGCGACGACCTCGCCGGCCAGGTCCTCGGTCAGCTCGAGCGACGCGAGGTACGGGGTGAGAATCTGGCACACGACGGCCAGCGCCTCCTGTTCCCTGACCCCCGCCTCGACCCTCGCCTCCAACATCCCGACGTCGGTGCCGCCGTGCTCCAGCCTGAGCCGCGTATCCCGCGGATCCGAGACGATGGCGTCCAGGGTGGCGACTCGCGCCGGCACCGGGCCGCCCGGGGAGGACACCGCCCCGAAGGAGGTGGCACCGGTCGCCCGCACCCAGAGCCGCACCCGCTCCGCCCCGAGCCCCTGGCGGAGCGCGTCGGTCATCGCCACCAGCGCGGGCTCCGCCTCCAGCCCGGCGGCGATCAGCTCCGCGACCGACCGAACGAGCGCCAGGGCGGAGCGGTCATCTGGAATCACGAACGCGTCCTCTCGGCACCGACGAGCCCGCGACGCTGAGGATCCGCCAGTTGGGACCGATCCGACGGAGCACCATGTGCTCCACCCAGTCCCGCTCGACCGGACCGACTCCCGACATCGGCGTACGCCGCCGGAGCGTCACCCACACCGCCGCCAGATCGCCCTCCTGGCGAAAATCGGTTCGCAGCGCGCGCACGTCGAACGCCTCCGCCTCGGGGCCCTCGACCGCGCGGGCGATGACATGCAGCGCGGAGTCGATGGGAAGGGCGTTGCCCGCGGACCGGGGAACCATCGGGCCGGAGTAGGTGCCGTTGCGCCAGAAGAGCGCCCGGACCCGGTCCCAGTCGCGGTTGCTCAGGCGCCGGGCGTACCGGGCGACGATCTCCTGGACCGCATCTTCGTCCCGGCGGGTGCCCGTGGGTGTGTGGTCTTCGATCCGGCAGGACGCCACCGCCATGGTGCCGAGGCAGAGCGCCGCGAACAGGAGACCACGCATCGAGACCCCTGGGTAGTGGATGGGCTACCCGAGCGCGCGGATCCGCTCGAGCAACTCGGCATTCTCCCTGCGCGTGCCGGTGGTCTCCTCGACGAACGTCCAGCGCACGATGCCGCCGCGATCGATCAGGACGTACGCGCGGCTGGAATGGAACCGGTCCTCCAACAGCGTGCCGTAGCGGCGACTCACGTCCCGCTTGAAGTCGCTCAGCAGGTCGACCGAGATCCGCTCCTTGGCCTTGAACTCCCTGAGCGCGGGAACCGAGTCCACGCTGATCGGCAGCACCTCGGTGTCCGCGTCGCGGAACGCGCCATAGTCGTCGGTGAGGGAGCACATCTCGGTGGTACAGACCCGGGTGAAGGCCAGCGGGAAGAACGCCAGCAGCACGTTCTTCCCCTCGAGGTTTGAGAGGGTGACCTCGCGCCCCGACGTGGAGGGAAGGGTGAAGTCCGGCGCGACGGAGCCCACCGCGGGAAGCGCGGCGCCCGTCGCCGCCGCGGTCACTTCTTCACCACATCGCCGTAGCGCCGCCCGATCTCGGTCCAGTTGACGACGTTCCACCAGGCGGTCACGTAGTCCGGGCGGCGGTTCTGGTACTTCAGGTAATAGGCGTGCTCCCACACGTCGCACCCCAGGATGGGGCGCTTGCCCGACATGATCGGCGTGTCCTGGTTGGGCGTGCTGTCGATCGTGAGGGCCCCACTCCGATCCGCGATGAGCCAGCCCCACCCGCTTCCGAAGCGGCCGATGCAGGCCTTGGCGAACTGCTCCTTGAACCCATCGATGCTCCCGAAGCCCTTGGTGATCGCCGCGGCGAGCGCGCCCTCCGGCTGCCTGGCTCCGCCGGGCGCCATCATCTCCCAGAAGGCGGTGTGGTTGGCGTGGCCGCCACCGTTGTTGCGCACCGGGGTGCGAATCGCCTCGGGAACGGCCTCGAGGTTGGCGAGCAGCTCCTCGATTGATTTCTTCTGCAGGTCGGGATGCTGCTCCAGCGCCGCGTTGAGATTGTTGACGTACGCCCCGTGGTGCTTGTCGTGGTGAATCCGCATCGTCTGCTCGTCGATGTGCGGCTCCAGGGCCTTGTAGTCGTAGGGAAGGGGGGGAAGGGAAAATGCCATGACTGGCTCCTGATGAGGAAGCTGCAATATTCTGAATGACTTACCTCGTCTCGTCCAGGCCAAATATGGACCCGGCCGGGAGAGGAATCAACGAGCCGCCCTGCGGAGCGTGCCGCCGCGCCCACATTCTCGGCGGTGACCCCGCCGCTGCGCCCCGTCGGCCCGGTGAACCTCTCCGGCCGGTTCGCGCCGCTCGACGCCGAGCTGATCGCCCTGCTTCGCGTCCTGCGGCACGAGGACTGGGCTCGGCCCACGGCGTGCGCGCGCTGGAACGTGAAGGACATCGCGGCGCACCTGCTCGACGGAAACGTACGCCGGCTCTCATTTCAGCGGGACGGCATGTCGGCGAAGCCGGATGTTCCCATCGACGAGTATGCGGACCTGGTGCGCTATCTGAACCGGCTGAACGCGGAGTGGGTCACCGCCAGCCGACGGATCAGTCCTCCCCTGCTGATCGACCTGCTCGAGCATACCGGCAGCCAGGTGTCCCGACTGTTCGCCGAGCTCGATCCCGAGGGATCCGCGATCTTCCCCGTGGCATGGGCGGGAGAGGCACGCTCGGCGAACTGGTTCGACATCGCGAGGGAGTACACCGAGCGCTGGCTGCATCAACAGCAGATTCGGGACGCCGTGGGGGCGCCCGGACTCACCTCGAGAGAGTGGTTGCATCCGGTGCTGGACGTCTTCCTGCGCGCGCTGCCCCATCGGTACCGCGACGTGGCCGCCCCACCGCGAACCGGCCTGCACGTGGCGATCGAGGGACCGGCAGGGGGCGACTGGACGCTGCGGCGCGGGCCGGCGGGCTGGGTATTGTACGCCGGCGCTTCCCGGGCCTCGACGCGTGTTCACATGGATCAGGACACCGCGTGGCGGCTCTTCTCGAAGGGACTCGTGCCCTCGAAGTCGCGCGGCCGGGTACGCATCGAAGGGGATCAGGCCCTCGGAGCCGGCGTGCTCGACGCGCTCGCGATCATGGCCTGACCGCCCGACGCGATCACCATCAGAGCGATCCCGAGCGCGCCGAACACCGTGTAGACCACCTCACCCCGCAGCCCCGCCTCCACCACCAGCAACCCGCCCCAGGCGCCCGCGACCCACGCCACCGCTTGGGCCACCCGCGCCCGCCCATCGCGCAGCGCGGCCACGGATGAGAGCTCGAGGACCAGCGCCGAACCCAGCAGCCAGCCGGCGCCGGTGGCTCCCGCCGCTGCGAGGCTCACGACACCGAGCAGCGCCGCACCGGCCGCCGCCAGCGGCCACCGGGCCAGCGCCGCGGCGTGCCACACGCCGACGATGAGCACCGG
>JACDHV010000134.1 GCA_013820855.1 Gemmatimonadales bacterium
GGCCCATCGCCGCGCTCGCCCGTCTGCTCCAGGACGCGCACAAGCGCATCGACGAGGAGCAGCCACCCACACCCGTGGCGCCGGAGTCCTGGTTCCCCGATACGACGGGCGCCAATTCCGCCGATGGCCCGCCTCGCTAGGCCCGAAGGAGCCGCGCTCCTCGATCGCTTTCGCCGCTATCTCCGCGATCATCACCAACCGGTCACCCGCCAGCGCGATCTGATCGCGCAGGTGGTGCTCCTGTCCGACGATCATCCATCGGTGGACGTCATCATCCGGCGACTGCGGGAGCGGGGCGAGCCGGTCGGCACCGCCACCGTCTACCGGACCCTGGAGGTCCTCGTCGAGAGCGGCCTGGTACGGGCGCATGACTTCGGCGAGGGGTACAAGCGCTACGAGCCCATGCCGGCCCAGGCCTACCACGAGCATCTCATCTGCGAGCGCTGCGCCCGCGTGGTCGAGTTCCAGAACGAGCGGCTCGAGCGGATGCTGCCGATCATAGCGGACGAGCATGCCTTCCAGCACTCGCGGCACAAGGTCGAGATCTACGGGGTGTGCCGCGACTGCCGGCGCAGGGAGCTGGTGGTGGGGACGGAGCACGACCGATGAACGAGCCGGCGGCCCTGGGCTTCGCCGTGGCGTTCGCCGCGGGGTTGTTGAGCTTTCTCTCGCCCTGCGTGCTCCCGCTGGTGCCCTCGTACGTGGGCTTCCTGACCGGAATGACCCTGCCGGAGATGGGCGGCCGCCGGCGGGTGGCTCTGCTGCACGCGCTGCTGTTCGTGGCGGGCTTTTCGCTCGTCTTCATCCTGCTCGGCGCCAGCGCCACCGCCTTGGGGCGGGCCCTCAACCATTACCAGGTATGGCTGCAGCGGGTCGGCGGTGTGCTCATCATCGGGTTCGGCCTGGTCTGCCTCGGCGTCTTCCGGACCGGATGGCTCACCCAGGAGCGACGGCTCCATCTGGAGCGCAAGCCGGTCGGGTTCCTCGGCTCGGCGCTGGTGGGCATGGCGTTCGGGGCAGGATGGACGCCATGCATCGGACCGGTGCTCGGTGCCATCCTCGGCCTCGCCGCTACGTCCGCCGATCTGTCCCGTGGAATGCTGCTCCTGGCCGTCTACTCCGCCGGGCTCGCGGTGCCGTTCCTCATCGCCGCGGTGGCGGTGGAGCAATTCCTGGACTGGTTTCAACGATTCCGCGGGTACCTGCCGTGGGTGATGCGCGTCAGCGGGGCCCTGCTGGTGCTGGTCGGGATCCTGTTGCTCACCGGCGAGTTCACCCGGCTGGCCGGATGGCTTCAGGGCTTCACGCCCGAGTTTCTGCGCAGCCAGATCTGAACCGCTACCGCTCCACGTATCTCACCGCGTAGTCCATGACGCACATCTGCCGGTACCGCAGGTGGGGTCCGCAGGCGACGCCGCCCGCTCCCCAGTTCGGGCTCAGCATGTTGTCCCGATGGCCCCGCCCGGGAACTCCGTCGTCGACCAGGAGCTGAATCACCACTTCCCGCGCGGAATTCTCTCCGTACGCGATGTTCTCCGCGATGCCCTGCACCCACCGCCCGTACCGGCTCGCCCGCCGGGCCGGATCACTCCGATCGGTTCCCGTGTGCTCCAGCCCGCCGACGGGTCCCTGGTCTCTCACGTGGTCGCCGGCGGCGGCGGTGAGCCCCTTCGACCAGCGGAGCGGCCCCACCGGCCGCCGGGCCTGCAGCTCGGCGATCGCCTCCGCCACCGCGGTGGCGCCTTCGTCGGTGCGCAGGGAGGGCCGGCCTCGCCGCTCGAGGAGCGTCCCATCGAATCCAGGCAGCATCCGCTCGAGGTGTCGAGCGTAGGCCGCAGGGTCCCGGCGGAGTGCGTTGGTCTCCGCGTGAATGTCCCGGGCCAGGCGGACCCAGACCGTGGTGTCTGGGGCAGGGACCAGGTGTGACGCGACCTCCGGCGGGATTGCAGCGCCTCCCACGGTGCCAGCGGCCATCAGGCAGGCGACCACCATCCCCAGGGGTCCGACACTACACGCCACCCACGCTCTCCTCTTCCAGCTCCTCCTCCAGCTGCTGCCGGCGCAGGAGCTCCCAGTAGCGGCCGCCGCGCGCGATGAGGTCGGCATGGACGCCCTGCTCGACGATCCGTCCCTCGTTCAGCACGACGATCCAGTCGGCGTCGCGCACCGCGGCCAGACGATGGGAGACGATGATGCTGGTCCTCCCGCTGAGGGCACCCCGCAAGGCGGCCAGGATCTTGGCCTCGGTCTGGGCGTCGACCGCGCTGAGGGCGTCGTCGAGCACGAAGACCGGCGGGTCCTGGGCCAGCGCGCGGGCGATCGCGGCCCGCTGCTTCTGGCCGCCGGAGAGATTGATGCCGCGCTCCCCCAGCACGGTGTCGAAGCCGTTCGGCAGGGAGGGGAGCGCCTCGGCGAGCTGGCTGACGTCGGCTACGCGCTCGAGCCTGCCGTCGTCCGGCGCACCGAGCAGTACGTTCTCCCGCAGCGTCTCTCCGAACAGGAACGTCTCCTGCGGCACGAAACCCACCGTCCGGCGCAGGGCGCCGAGGTCGAGCCGGCGAATGTCGGTGCCGTCCAGCCGCACGGCACCGCGGCCCGGATCGTGGGTGCGGACGATCATGTCCACCAGGGTGGACTTGCCGGAACCGGTCGGCCCCACGATGGCGAGCGAGCGGCCGGCCTCCACCTTGAAGCTCACATCCTGAAGCACCCACGCTCGCTCCTCGGCGCCCGGATAACGGAACCAGACCCCGTCGAACTCGACGGTGCGTCCGCCCCGGGCCGACGACAGTGCAGCCGCCGTGGCGGGACCGGTGATCGCGGGCCGCTCCTGAAAGAGCTGGTTGATGCGTGCCATCGAGGCGGCACCCCGCTGCACCAGGTTCACGGCCCACCCCAGCGCGATCATGGGCCACACGAGCATGGCCAGATACACCCCGAAGGCCACGAACTCGCCGACCGTGACCTGGCCCGCCATGATGAGCCGCCCGCCCACGTACAGGACGGTCACGGCGCTGAGCCCGCCCATCAGGGTGAGCAGGGGGAAGAAGAGCCCCTGCACCCGGGCCAGGTTGAGGTTGCGGCGCAGGTACTCCTCGCTGAGCTCGCGGAAGTGCCCCGTCTCGGCTTCCTCCTGCCGATAGGCGCGGACGACCCGCACCCCCGACAGATTCTCGTGTACGTGGCTGGTGAGGTCGCTGAAGTGGGCCTGAATGGCCTGGGACCTGCGGTGGACCAGCCCGCCCATCGACACCATGATCACCGGGAGGCCCAGGAGGGGCAGGAACGCGAGCAGGGTCAGTCGCGGGCTGATCGCCAGCATCGCGGGTGCAATCAGGAGCGTTCGGATGCTAGTATCCACCAGGTACATGAGCGCGGGGCCGGCGACCATTCTCACGGCCAGGAGGTCGTTGGTCGTGCGGGCCATCACATCGCCGGTCGGGTAGCGGTCGTAGAATGCGCCCGACATCCGCTGAAGATGCTGGAAGAGCCGGTCCCGCAGATCGGTCTCGACGCGCCGGCTGCCACTGTTGAGCAGCTCGCGCATGCCGTAGCGGGCCACGCCTCCGAGCAGGGCGACAGCCAGCAGCAGGGCGACCGCGATCTGCACCCTGCGGAACGCGTCCTGGGTCTGCAGCGCGTCGATTCCCTGTTGAAGAAACCGGGGGCCGAGGGCAGCGAAGAAGTTGGAGATGACGACCAGGGCGAGCCCGAGCGCGTACGTTCGGAGGTAAGGCCTCAGGAAGGGCAGCAGCGACCGCAGTTCGTGCATATGCGTGAGTGCAATGTCACCGGCTCGATGGAGTCGGGCAAGTCACACCTCAAGGAGGCAACCGATGACGAGAACGCTTCTCACGATGCTGGCTGCCGCGGGCGTGGCGGCGTGCGGTGGTGACGAACGCCGCGACGTGGCTACGGCAGACAGTCTGAGCCGCGATCTCCAGCTTGCTCCGGTGGACACCTCGGCCGAGCTGAACGATCAGCCCGCGCCGGAGCCTTCGCCCGCTGCGCAGGCCCCGGCTGCAGCCCCGGGACCCGCCGCTCCCCGGCCCGCGCCGAAGCCGGCAACTCCGAAGCCGCAGCCGGCCGCGCCCGCACCGGCCGCCACACCCACCCCGGCTCCTGCTCCGGCCACCGCGCCGGCACTCGCCGCGGGGACTTCCATTACCGCCAGCACCGACGCCGAGATCCGGTCTCGCAAGAACAAGGTCGGCGACGAAGTCACCGCGACGGTGGGGAGCGACGTCAAGGATGCCGCCGGTCGTACGGTGATTCCGGCCGGCTCGAAGGTGATCCTCAAGGTGACCGCGATCAAGCCGTCGGACAGCAAGAGCGACACGACAGGGACCCTGACGCTCGACGCGGTCGGCGTGGAGGTGGGCGGGACCGAGAAGCCCATCGCGGCGACGATCTCCGGAGTCCAGGCCAAGCTCGAGGGCAGCGGTACCGACGTGAACGACGTCGCGAAGGTCGCCGGCGGCACGGCGGCGGGCGCGATCGTGGGCCGCGTGCTCGGCGGCAGCAGCAAGGGCGCCGTGATCGGCGGCATCATCGGAGGCGCGGTGGGCACGCAGCGGGCCATCGAGACGAAGGACCGTGACGTGGTCCTGCCGCAGGGGACGGCGGTGACGGTGAGGCTGGACGAGAGGCTGGTCATGAGCTGAGCCGATCGCTGCTGGGGCCGAGCGACCCCCCCCCGACGCTTCTCAGTAGCCCGCTCCTCCTCCCCCGCGCCGCGGATCGCTCACCCCCTGCCAGCCGCGCGGTGTGCGGATGATCGCCTCCACGTCGCCCCAGTAGCCTCGCGTGGCGATGCCGTGCCCGCGCCCCCGAAGGCTGTCGAGCGTCGTCGCGGTGAAGCCGCCGTCCTCCACCTGAAGGCTGTCGGGCAGTGCCTGGTGGTGCATGCGAGGCGCGGAGACGGCCTCCGCCAGGGACATGCGGTGGTCGATCACGTTGGAGATCACGTGGTAGACCATGGTGATGATGCGCGGCCCGCCCGGAGTGCCCGCCACCATGTAGAGCTGACCGCGGGGGTCGAGCACGATGCTCGGGGTCATCGCCGACAGCATCCGTTTGCCCGGCTCGATGGCATTGGCCTCCCCCTGCACCAGGCCATACATGTTCGGCTTGCCCGGCGCGGTGGCGAAGTCGTCCATCTCGTCGTTGAGCAGAAACCCGGCGCCGGTCACCGTCACGGCGCTGCCGTAGCTGTCGTTGAGCGTCGTCGTGCAGCTCACGGCATTGCCATCGCCGTCCACCACCGAGTAGTGCGTGGTGGACGAGCCGCCCGCCACGGTGGGATCGAACGCGGGGGTCGGGGTCGCCCGCTCCCCGATTTCGTTGCGCAGCGCAGCCGCGTACTCCTTGGATAGCAGCCGGCCGATCGGGTTCCGCACGAAGTCCGGATCCCCGAGGTATCGGTTCCTGTCGGTGAAAGCCCGCCGCATCGCCTCGGCCTCACGATGGATCAGGGCTGGCGTTCCGAACGCGGGAAGGGGATCGTATCCCTCCATGATGTTGAGGATCTCCCCCATCGTGACACCGCCGGACGAGGCGGGAGGCATCGAGTACACCGTATGCCCCCGGTATCGGATCGTGACCGGCTGCCGCCAGATCGCGCGGTACCCGGCCAGATCAGCGTGGTCGATGAGCCCGCCGCCGCGCCGCATTTCCGCCACGATGAGGTCGGCCACCGGGCCCCGGTAAAACCCGCCCGCGCCGTGCCTCCGGATCGCCTCCAGCGTGGTCGCGAGGTCGGGCTGGGTCAGCCTGTCGCCGGGTGCGGGCGGGCGTCCGCCCGGAAGGAAGCTCGTGAGCGAGGCGGGAAACGAGCTGAGGCGGAGGCTGTCGCTTCGGATCGACTCGCTGCGGTCTTCGTCAACCACGAAGCCGCCACGTGCCAGTCTGATCGCCGGCAGGATGACCGAGTCGAACGGCAGCCGACCGAGCCGCTCGTGCGCGGCGGTCAAGCCGGCCACGGACCCTGGCACTCCCGCGGCCAAGTGCCCGGTGACGCTGCGGTCGGTCGGCTCACCGCTCGGGCCCAGATACATGTCGCGCGAGGCGCGGCCGGGCGCGGTCTCCCGGTAGTCGAGCGAGCGTACCGTGCCGTCGGTGGTCCGGATGACCATGAATCCGCCGCCACCGATGTTGCCCGCTTCCGGATGCACCACCGCCAGCGCGAATCCCACTGCTACCGCCGCGTCCACCGCGTTGCCGCCCGACCGGAGAATGTCCCGGCCGATCTTGCTCGCCAGCGGGTGACCCGAGACGACCATGGCTGTGGGACTCTCGGTCACCCGGGCCTTCGCGGCGAAGGTCCAATCGGCGGCGATCCCCGCCGCAGGTGCGGGGGCGTCGGCCGGGCGGCCGGCGCAGCCGGTCGTCGAAGCGAGAGCAAGCAGGAGCCGAAGGGGCGGAGGCGAGCGCACGGAGACCTCGAAGGCGGGAGGAGGGGACAGGCGGGAGTTGCCCCGAATGTTCGACGCGGTCTAATTTAGCGCCGGGCTGACGCTTGGAAACCATTCCTCCTCTGCCGCGTGGCTGACGACTATCTCGACTCGCGCCTGACCGAGCGGCGCAATCCCCGCAGCTCCACCATCGACACCGCCTCCTCGCTGGAGATCGTCGATCTCATCGGCGCCGAGGATGCCGGCGTGCCCGGGTCCGTCGCGCGGGCGCGCGAGGAGATCGCGCGCGCCGTGGATCTGATCGAGGCGGCGTTCCGGGCCGGCGGGCGGCTGGTCTATGTCGGCGCGGGCACCAGCGGGCGGCTGGGCGTGCTCGACGCGGCGGAGTGCCCGCCGACCTTCGGCACCCCGCCGGAGATGGTGGTGGGCGTGATCGCCGGCGGCTATCCGGCGCTGATCAAGTCCGTGGAGGGCGCCGAGGACGATGTGAACGCCGGCATCGGCGAGATGGACGCGCGCCGCGTCGGACCGAACGACGTGGTGATCGGCATCGCCGCGAGCGGCACCACGCCGTTCGTGCGGGCCGCGCTCTCCCGGGCCCAGACCCTCGGCGCCCGCACAGCAATCGTCTCCTGCTCCGAGCCGTCCAAGCTGCTCCGGGACACCTGCGACGTCAGTATCGTGGTCGCGGTCGGACCCGAGGTCGTGACCGGCTCCACCCGGATGAAGGCGGGGACAGCGACCAAGCTGGTGCTCAACACCCTCACCACCGGCGCGATGATCCGCGTGGGCAAGACCTACGGCAATCTCATGGTGGACCTGCGGGCCTGGAACGACAAGCTGATCGACCGCAGCCAGCGCATCGTGATGGAAACCACCGGCCTCGGCCGAGACGAGGCCAGCGAGGTGATCCGGGCGGCCGACGGCAAGGTGAAGACCGCGATCGTCATGGCTCGCCGCCGGGTCTCCCGGGACGACGCGGAACGCTTGCTCGAGGCACACGCGGGGCGCCTCCGCGACATCGTGGGAGATCCGCCGCCGGTGCGCACCGCATGACCGAGCGCCCCATGCTCGGCGTCGGCCTGATGTCGGGCACCTCGCTCGATGGAGTGGACGCCGCGCTGGTCCGCATCGACAGCCCCACTCATGCCACGCTGCTCGACTTCGTCACCCGCCCCTACGACGACGGAGAGCGTGCCGAGATCCGCGCGGCGCTCGATCCCGGTGCCCTGGTGGGCCCGGCGGCGCTCGCACGGCTCCACGTTCGCATCGCCGAGTGGGCCGCCGACGCCATTCAGATTCTTCTGGCGCAGGCGCGAATGCCCGCCTCCGAGCTCGCCTTCATCGCGTTTCCCGGTCAGACGGTGTGGCACGAGCCTCCCGAGGTCACCTGGCAGCTGGGGGAGCCGGCGATTCTGGCGGAGCGTTTCGGCGTGAAGGTGGTGAGTGGCTTCAGGCCCCGCGATGTGGCCGCGGGGGGGCAGGGCGCCCCGCTGGTCCCCATGGCCGACGTGCTCCTCTTTGCCGCCGCCGATCGTCCGCGCATTCTGCTGAACCTGGGCGGCATGGCGAATCTCACCTACGTCGCCCGGCGGGCGCAGGAAGAGGGGGTCCTCGCCTTCGACACCGGGCCCGGCGTCGCCATCGTGGACGGTGTGGCGCGGCTGGTGGACGGACGCCGCTCCTACGACCGGGACGGACGCCTCGCGGCCGAGGGGCGCGCGGACGAGGCGGTACTGACGGAGCTGCTCGCCGACCCCTTTTTCGCCTCGCCGCCGCCCAAGAGCACGGGGCGGGAGCGGTTCGGCGATCGGTATGCCGCCGAGCTGCACCAGCGCGTGCCCGGCCCCGACGGAGTGACCACCGCGGTGGAGCTCACCGCCCGCAGCGTGGCGGGCGCCGTGGGTCGCTGGGTCCCCGGCGACGCCGAAGTCGTGGTTTCGGGCGGCGGCTGCCATCATCCGGGGCTGATGGCCGCGCTCCGACGGACGCTCGACGCCCTGCCCGGACGCCACCCGCTACGCACCTTCGAGGAGCTCTTCTTCCCCGGTGACGCGAAGGAGGCGGTGGCGTTCGCGCTGCTCGGCTACCTCACGTTGCACGGGCAGCCCGGCAACGTCCCGGCGGCGACGGGAGCCGCGGGGGCTCGGGTGCTCGGCGCGGTCACTCCCGCCTGATGGCGGATCCGCTGATCCCTGGCCGCCTGATCATGCCCGCGCTCCGCGCGGCGGGCGGGGGCACGTTCGCCCATGAAGCCGGCGCGATCGCCGACGCTCTCGATCTAGGCGTGGGGGGGTTCATCATCTTCGGCGGCAACGTGGAGAGCGTCCGCCGCCTCACGGCCGACCTCCTGCGCCGTGCCGAGCGGCCCCTGCTCCTGGCTTCGGATCTGGAGCGCGGCGCCGGCCAGCAGGTGGAGGGTCTCACCGAATTTCCCCCGCCGCTCGCCCTCGCGGCGATGGGCGACCCGGGCGTCGCTCGCTGGGCCGGGGCGGTGACCGCCCAGGAGGCACGAGCGGTGGGAATCAACTGGGTCTTCGCGCCGGTCGCGGACCTGGACGCGCTCCCGGAGAACCCGATCGTGCAGACTCGCGCGTTCGGTCACGACCCCCAGCGGGTCGCCACGCTCGTCCGAAACTGGATCGAGGGCTGTCAAGGCGCGGGTGCGCTCGCGTGCGCCAAGCATTACCCTGGCCACGGCCGCACCACCGCCGACTCGCACATCACTCTACCGGCGGTGGATGCGAGCCGCGAGACGCTGAGAGGGAGCGACCTGGTTCCCTTCACGGTGGCGGCGGACTGCGGCGTCGCCGCGATGATGACGGCCCACGTGGCGTATCCCGGACTCGATCCATCCGGTGTCCCGGCCACGCTCTCCTCCGGCATCATGAACGAGCTGCG
>JACDHV010000135.1 GCA_013820855.1 Gemmatimonadales bacterium
GTGAGGAAGCGGCGCCGGCGGCGGACACCGACACCGCCCTCCTGGCCGAAGCGAAGCGTGACGCGCCACCGGTGCCGCGGCGGGTAGCTCCTCGCCCGCCCGCCGCCGCCAAGGCAGCCGCCGCGGACCTCGAGTCGCCCGAGTCCCCGGCCACCGGAGCAGCGGTGAGAACGGCCGCCAACTTCGAGGATTCCTCTGAAGACACCGCCGACCAGACGCCGCCGTCCGCCCAGCATCAGGCGGATGTCCGGTCCGAGGCCGCGCGCGCCCTCCGCGAATTGGACCGCGAGCGGCAGATGGACCGCGCCGCCTCGGCCACGGCGGCGCTCGACAGCGCGCGCCGGCGCGAGGCGCTGGCGCGCCCGAGCACCCCCGCTCCTCCCGCCCCACGGACTCCCGAGCAGCGGGCGCAGACTTACCTGCGGATCGGCCTCGACGAGGCGGCCAAACAGCTCGGGCGCCCCGTCCACGTGATCGAGGGCATGAGCCCGCTCTTCATGGGTCTGGCCCAGGGCAAGGTCTCGCCCGGCGCTGACCCGTCACGCCCCGTGGTGCGGGTGGTCTACCAGGATTCCCAGGGCCGCCTGATCTTCCTGGATCAGCAGCGGCTGCGTCCCGGCCAGGTGGCCGGCGCACAGGGGACGGAGCCCCGATGGACGCACGGTGAGATCTCCCTGCGCCTGAGTGGAGAGGTCGGAGCCGACATCCTCAGGAATTTGCGCTCTCGCGTGCGGTAGCCGCCGGCGCCGCCTCCAGCGCTTCTCGCACCCGCTGCTTCAGCGCCTCCGACGTGAATGGCTTGTGAAGGAAATGGGTCTCCGCCCCGTGGACGCCACGCCGTAGCAGCTCGTCGTTCGTGTACCCTGAGATGTAGAGCACCTTGAGGGTCGGCCGCAGCTCCGTCAGCCGCTCCACCAGCTCCCCACCGCCCATCTCGGGCATGACCACGTCGGTCACCAGCAGGTCGATCGGTCGCTCGTAGCGCTCCGCGATCTGTATCGCGTCCCGGCCGTGTCGGGCGGTCAGCACCGCGTAGCCGTGGTCGACCAGGATGTGACGCACCAGCTCACGAACGCCCTCCTCGTCCTCCACCACGAGCACCGTCTCGGTTCCCCGGGGGCCCTCGTGCCTCCCGGATTCGACTTCGCTCCGGTCGGCTCTCGGCAGGTACACCTTCACCGCAGTGCCTTGCCCCGGTTCGCTGGACACTCGGACGATCCCGCCGTTCTGCCGCACGATTCCGTACACGATGGACAACCCCAGACCCGCCCGCTGCTGCCGGGGATCGGCGGTGTCCGACGGCTCGAACGGCTGCGTCCGCGCCTCGCTGTCGAGGCCAGGCCCGGTGTCGCGGATGGCGAGGAGCAGGTAAGGACCCGGCCGGACGCGCCGCGCTCGCGCTCCCGCCCCGATCTGTCGCTCCGCGGTCTCGATGGTGAGGGTCCCGCCCTGCGGCATGGCGTCCCGCGCGTTGAGGATGATGTTGACGAGCAGCTGGTCGAGGTGCCCGGGATCCATGCGCAGCATCGCGGCCCCCGGCAGCAGCCGCAGATCCACCTGGATGTCGGCGCCCAGGAGCCGCCGGACAAGGCCTTCCATCGAGCCGATGACCTGGTGGAGGTCGAGCAGCCGGGGCCTGGGCACCTGCCGCTGTCCGAACGCGAGCAGCTGGCCGGTGAGGAGTACACCGCGGTCCGCCGCTTTGCGGATCTGGTCGGCGTCCGCGCGGCGCGGATCGTCCTCCGCCAGTTGCTGAAGGAGAATCTCGCCGAACCCGCGAATGGTCGTGAGGATGTTGTTGAAGTCGTGCGCCACGCCGTCGGCCAGCCGGCCCACCGCGTCGAGGCGCTGGGCCTGGCGAAGCTGTTCCTCGCTGTGGTGCAGGGCGGCACGGGCGCGGGTTCGTTCGCTGATGTCGGTGGCGAGCACCAGCCGGGCGCGCCGGCCATCCATCTCGAGTTCATGCGACACCAGCTCCACGTCCATCACGGTCCCGTCCTTCCGCTGATGCCGGGTGAACGCCGCCTCCTGGCCCATGGTGGGCGGAGTCGCCATCGGCACGCCCGGCGGCTCCTCGGCCGGGTGGATGTCCATGATGTTCATCGAGAGAAAATCCCGGCGGGAATACCCGTAGTGCCGGATGGCGGCGTCGTTGACCGCGAGAAACTCCAGCGTCGTCACGTCGAAGACCCACATGGGCTGGGGGTTCGCGTCGAACAGGAGCCGGTAGCGGCGATCCGCCTCCCGGGCCTCGTGGAAGACGTGCCCCGCGCCGATCGCGAGCGCCGCGCGGTCTCCCAGCTCGCGCGCGAAGCGGAGATCCTGTTCGCCGAACACCCGGGCGTACTCACGGCTCATGCCCAGGGTGATCACGCCGGCGAGGCGTCCGTTCGCGCGGAGCGCCACCGGCATGACCCAGGTCGGTCTGAGCGCCCGGTACAGTCGCCGGTGCTCGTCGTCCTGGGCCAGGGAGCGAATCAGCTCCTCGGTCACCTCCACCGGCTCCGGTCCCGCCGCCGGCGGCACGCCGAACGGAACTCGTCGCTCGCCGTGCTCGCAGAGGACGCGCACGAGAAGATCGCGCGCGGGATCGCGGTGTGCGCTCGCGATGAATCGGCTGGCGCCGCGCTCGTCGATGGCGTGGATCGCGCACCAGTCGCCGAGTGTCGGGACCACCAGCCGCGCCAGCTCGCGAAAGGAGACCTTGTAGTCCAGTGACGACGCCAGCGTGACACTCGCCTGCGAGAGAAACGACACCCGCCGGTCGAGCGCCTCGGCCTCTGCCCGCTCCAGCTCGGCCTCACGTCCTCGAGTGGCGGTGGCGCGGAGCCGCGACACCAGAATCGCGATGGCGGGTACCACTACGCCTACCACCAGCAGACTGTACGCTCCACTCGGCCGGTACCGCAGCTGCACTCCCGGTTCGGCAAAGAAGTGCACCCCGTAGAGCACCGTGAGCACCGCGCTGATCAGCGCGGTGCGAAGGCCCCCGAGGTACGCGGAGAGGACGACGGTGAAGAGCAGGACGGGGAAGGGGTAGATGACCGGCATCCGTTGGCGGGCGAGCTGGTCGATCACGATGATCGCCGCCAGGGTCACCAGTGGGCCCCAGACAGTCTCCGCCGCCCGACGCCACCCGGCACCCGACCAGGTGACGCCGCTTCGGAGTCGGGCTCGGGCAGTCTCGACCAAAGGCGTGGCACCGCTGTGCGTCATCGTCGGTCCGATCCCGGGCAAGGCGCCCGCTAGGAGAATGCGGATCGCCCCCGCCTCTGGACACTGGAACGGCGAGGAGGGGGTGACGAGACGAAGATGTCCCTGGCGGGAGGGGGTGTCTGTGAGACTCCTTACAGCCCCAGGGTCTCAGCTGGCTCGCAGAGCCACCCTCGGATCCACCGCAGAGGCCCGGCGGGCCGGAGGGAGGCAGGCAGCGACGGCGATCAGAACCAGGACCAGCGCCATGAGCGCGAACGTGGTGGGATCGGTGGCCTGTACGTGGAACAGGAGTCCCGTCATGAGCCTCGTGAGCAGGCGCCTGTGCCAGGGTCGTGGCGGGCGCCAACCGCCCGGGGATGTTCCGCCGGGTGTACCTCGAGCCCGCGGCATACGACCACTACCTCCGCACCGGCCGGTTCGGGCCCGGCACGATGCTCGCGCTTTCGCTACGCCAGCCCTCGCGCCGGGTGCCGCCGAGCCGGGCCGGCTGGTCCGAAGGCGCTTCGTGGCACTTCAACTGGGCGTGAAGGACCCGGCACAAATCCGCGGTGGCTGGGCGTACTTCGACTTCCGGCTCGAGGCCACGACGGCCACGGCTCTCCCGGCGGAGCGTTGTCAGGCCTGTCACTCGGAGCACGCGGCAAAGGACAACGTCTTCGTTCAGTTCTACCCCACGCTTCGCGATCTCCCGCCGCGGACGGCTCGAAGCTCCCGCGCACCCGGACGCGTCCCGCTCCCGGGTATCTCTCAGCATTCTTGCCCCCCGCGATTCTGCGAGGTATCCTATCCTCATCCCAAGATCCAGCGGCGCTCGAGCACGGCTTCAACCTGGTCCCACCCGTGCGCGCTCGGCCCGCGACCCCCCACCAGAGAGATGCCCATGCTGTTGCCCCGTGTGCTGCGTGCGAGATGGCAGGTTTCCGCGGCCGCGCTGCTGCTGGCCGTGCCGGCGGTGCTCCATGCCCAGGCGCAGGCGACTACCGGCGTGATCCGCGGCACCGTGTCCGACTCGGCGGGCCAGCCCCTCTCCGGGGCGACGGTGACCCTCAGAAACGTCGAGACCAACGCCGAGCGCGTCCTCACCACCAATGACCTCGGCGTCTACGTGGGAACGCTCCTGCGGGTCGGCACCTACGACGTTGGGGCCCGGGCCCTCGGCTTCACGGAGGCGCGGCGCTCGGGCGTGCCGCTCAGGCTGGGCGGGACGGTGGACATCTCGTTCGGGCTGGTGCCCCAGGCGGTGCAGCTGGAGGAGATCACTGTCGCCGCCACCGAGCCGACGGTGGACGTGACCATGTCGGAATCGGCCACGCGGCTGGGAGTGGAAGCGGTGGAGGGGCTGCCGAACAACGGCCGGAACATCTTCAACTTCACGACGCTGACACCCAACGTCGCCATCGTGCAGGGGCCGGACGGCGATGAGATCAGCATCGGCGGCCAGCGGGGCATCCACAACAACGTGTCGGTGGACGGCGCCGACTTCAACAACCCCTTCTTCGGCGAGCAGCGCGGCGGGCAGCGCCCGGCGTTCACCTTCAATCTCGACGCGGTGCAGGACTTTGTGGTGGTCTCCGACGGCGCCAACGCGGAGTTTGGTCGGTCGGGTGGCGGGTTCCTCAACATCATCACCAAGTCGGGCACCAACGAGTTTCACGGCTCCGCGCACTACTTCGGCAAGTACGACGCCCTGTCGGCCGACTTCCAGCACACCTTCCCGGGCGGCGGGGTATCCGGTTTCACTCCCGATTATACGCAGCACCAGTTCGGTGCCACGTTCGGTGGGCCGATCGTGCGCGACAAGGCGTTCTTCTTCCTGGCCTACGACCAGCAGAAGTACAACGAGACCAAGCAGGCCGACCGGCTCGGGCTGATCGATCCGGCGCTGCTGGCGTTCGTGGATACCGCCTTCGGCGGCTCGCTGCAGGGCGATTTCGGCCCGATCGAGCGCACCAACGACGCCAACGCGCTTCTGGCCAAGCTTGATTTTCGGCTCGGCCAGAACCACAACGCCTCCCTCAAGTACAACTACACCAACTCCCGGCAGGAGAACGGCACGTTCGACGTGGACTTCTGGGGCCGGAGCGCGAACGCGGTCGAGCGCGACTTCTCCCACGCCGTCAATGGCAGCCTGCTGTCGCAGCTCTCGTCATCCCTCTCCAACGAGTTCCGTTTCCAGTTGGCCCGGGAAGAGCGGCCCCGGCCGTACGAGGGCGCCGTCAACCCGGCGACCGGCCGTCCCTTCCCCGACACCGACGTCGGCTTCGTCGGTCCCGACGGCTTCGCCAGCTACCGTTTCGGGTTGCCGTTCTTCATCCCGGTGGACGCCTACGATTACCGGCTCCAGGTGCTGGATAACGTCTCCATCGTCAAGGGGAACCACCTCTTCAAGCTGGGCGCCGAGTGGAACCGGACCGGGGTCAACCAGACCTTCCGCGGATTCGCCAATGGCCGGATTGCCTTCACGTCGGTGAACGGGTTCCTCAACTACGCGGCCAACGGCAACCAGTACGTGGAATGCTCCGACGGGTCGAGCAGCATCACGGGTGCCTGCCCGGCAGGCACAACGATCACCGGCCCCGTCGCGCTCTACCTTCAGGCCGCGGGGGTGGGCGGGCTGACGGTGGAGGAGGCGGGAACCCAGGAAATCATCCAGCACGAGCTGGCGCTGTTCCTTCAGGACAGCTGGAAGCCGCAGTCCAACCTGACAGTGAATTACGGGCTGCGGTGGGAGGCGCAGATCCAGCCGGGGCTCATCACCCCGATCCCGGACCTGTTCTACGCCCCCTTCATCGGCCAGACGGTCACCAATGCCATTGGCACGTTCGAGTTCCCTTCCGAAGGCACGATTCCGTCCGATTATTCCATGTTCCAGCCGCGGCTGGGCATCGCGTATGACGTGACAGGCGACGGCAGGCAGGTGATCCGGGGCAACGCGGGCCTCTACTACGCCCGCACGCCCGGACTGAACCTGGCGAGCGCCCGCAGCACGGACGGCTCACGGGCCCAGAACCTGTTCCGGAACAGCGAGCTGACCTTCCTGGGTCTTCCGCCGAACTACGGCGAGCTGCTCCCGAGCCCGGCTGGTGGGCCGTTCCAGCCCGGTGTGACGGTGTTCGACAAGGACTTCGAGAACCCCCGCACGTTCACGGCGACGATTGGCTACGAGCAGGAGGTAGTGACAGGGATCGCCGCGGGCATCAGCTACACGCATGCACGCACGGACAACCTGACCAGGTTCTTCAACGCGAACGACCCGGTGTTCGGCAGCCCGTGGGGCACCGGTCTCGAGGGCGGGAACGGCATCGGCCCGCTCACGGTGGTGCAGAGCTCGGCCAAGTCCCGCTACAACGGGATCACCGCCGAGGTCCGGAAGACCGTGGGGAGGCGACTTCAGTTCCAGGCCAACTACACGGTGTCCTTCGACAAGTCCGACGACGACAACGAGCGCGACCCGTTCACCTTCCGGTACGCGCGGGCGGACTCGCTGGAGAAGGAGTACAACTGGAGCGACCGGGACCAGCGGCACCGGGTCAATGCCTGGGTGCTGGCCATCCTGCCGGGCGAGATCTACCTGAACAATCGGCTGAGC
This sequence comes from Gemmatimonadales bacterium, assembly GCA_013820855.1. Lineage (GTDB taxonomy): Bacteria > Gemmatimonadota > Gemmatimonadetes > Gemmatimonadales > GWC2-71-9 > CAVVWJ01. Next base: position 6,806 of record JACDHV010000135.1, read on the forward strand.
GCGTATTCCGCCCAGCCGGCCTCCGAGAGCTGCGGCGCGGACAACCAGGGCACGGGCCAGCGGGCGGCAACACCTGGCGGCCGTATCTGCCCCAACGGCAGCGTGCTCCAGCGCAACACCATCCGCCGCGACAACCGGTACTTCAGTTGGGACATCCGGGCCTCGAAGCCGTTCCAGCTCGGTGCCGGGACCCTCGAGGTGATCTTCGAGGCGTTCAACGTCACCAACTCCGACAACTTCAAGGACCCGGCCTCGGGCGGCACCTTCCTCAACTTCGACGGCACGATCCGGAGCGGGCTGGGCGAGCCGCGGCAGTTTCAGGCGGGCGTGAGGTATCTGTTCTAGCGGAGAGCGGCCGCTGGCGGAGGCACAGACAGCGTAAACAGTGAACGGTGAACAGCGAACGGGGTGCAGGAGATCCTCCCGTTCACGGTTTACCGTTTACGCCGTTTAAGAACTAAAACGTCAACCCGAACAACACCGCCATATTCCGATTCTTCAGGTCCACGTTGCCTTCCAGCACCGAGCGAAAGCCCGCCGAATACCGGCCCTGAAGGGCAAGGGTGGTGCGCGGCAGGTGCATCTCGAGGGCGCCCCCTGCGATATACCCGAAGTCCCACTCGCGCACCTGTCTCGCCTCCGGCTGTCCACACGTCGCCCGACTGGTCCTATCCGGCAAAATGGACAGAATGTCACAGCCGATCTGGAGCCCCGCCGAGGGACCGCCGAAGACCACCGGCCTAAAACGGCCCCGCGGCCAGCCGATGCGCGCGAGGATCGGCAGCTCGAGGTAGGCCAGCTCGAGGTCGAGCTCCGCGATGGTCGTAGACCCCGCGATCAGGAACAGGGTTCTCCCGCCCTTCAGCGAGAAGAGCACCTCCGGCCGCACGCTCACGACCGGCCCCACCGGCAGGTGCAGGTAGACGCCGGTCACCGCGCCCTGCCGGCTCTGCACCAGGTTCGAGTTCTCGCCGGTCAGATCGGCGCGGGAGTACCCTACCTGCGCGCCGACCGCGGCGCGCTCCTGGGCGACCGCGAGCGGCGGCGGCATCAGGCAGATCGCGGCCGCGAGAGTCGCCGCACGGACCATCGCTCCTCCGGCTGTGGGGGGCACGGGTGCGAATGTAATCGGTCGGGTCGGGTGGAGCGCGACCCCGGCACTGACTCGTGCATTTTCCGCGGGACGGAGCTTGATGACGGGGGCGCCGCGCATTAGAATCCGGCCCGGTTACCCACACCCAACCCAAAGTCCACTATGTCGTTGCTTACGCTCGAAGGAGTCAGCAAACGGTTCGACGGCGTGCCCGCCGTAGACGAGGTCTCCTTCGGGGTGGATCGCGGGCAGGTGGTCGGCTTCCTCGGTCCCAACGGGGCGGGCAAGTCCACCACCATGCGCATGATCACCCAGTACTTCGAGCCCGATGGGGGCACCATCCGGCTGGACGGCGTCCCCCTGGCCGAAGGCGGGCGTGACGCCAAGCGCCGGATCGGCTATCTCCCCGAGAACAATCCTCTCTACGCCGAGATGCTGGTCTCGGAGTGGCTGGACTACGTTGCCGGCCTCCGGGAAATCCGCGGGGCCGGGCGGCGTACCTCGCTCGATGCCGCGATAGCGGCCACCGGCATCGAGAGTGTGTACCACCGGCCGATCGGCGAGCTGTCGAAGGGGTTCCGGCAGCGGGTCGGACTGGCCGCCGCCATCCTGCACCGCCCGGACCTCCTGGTGCTCGACGAGCCCACCGAGGGACTGGATCCCAACCAGCGGGTGGAGATCCGCCGGCTCATCAGCGAGCTGGGGCGGGAGCGCACGGTGATCCTCTCCACCCATATCCTGCCCGAGGTCCAGTTCACCTGTTCCCGGCTGCTGATCATCAACCGGGGGCGGATCGTGGCCGACGGTCCCGTGGACGAACTGATCTCCCGGGCCAAGGACGGGGCGCGCATCAGCGTGGAGGCGAGCGGGGCGGGCGTCGCCGACCGCCTGGCCGAGCTGCCCGGCGTCCGAGGCGTGGAGCCGCGCGCGGCTGAAGGAGACCGCGTGCGCGTGACCATGGTCGTGGCCGGCTCCGAGGATCTGCGTCCCCGCGTGTTCGAGCTCGCCAAGGCGTCGGGATGGACCCTGTTCGAGCTGCACCAGGAGGCGGGGAGTCTCGAGGACCTCTTCCGCCAGCTCACCACCGACCAGGAGCCGGCGTGAGGCGCATCTGGACCATCGCCGGTCGCGAGCTCCGCGCGCTGTTCGACCTGCCGACGGGCTACGTGCTGCTCGTCGTCTTCCTCGCGATCAACGGCTTCCTGTTCTTCCGCCAGGCGTACCTGTCGAACACCGCGAGCCTGCGGCCCATGCTCGACATGCTGCCGTGGGAGTTCCTCTTCTTCGTGCCGGCCGTGACCATGCGCTCGCTCGCCGAGGACATCCGCGGCGGACAGATCGAGGTGGTGCTGGCCCAGCCGGTGAGCGAGCTGGAGCTGCTGCTCGGCAAGTATCTCGGCTCGGTACTGTTC
>JACDHV010000315.1 GCA_013820855.1 Gemmatimonadales bacterium
GCCGGCAGCGGACCGAGCAGATGATGCGCGCCGTCAGGCCCGGCACGCGCGACCCTGGATGACGTTCAACTTCGAGTCGGTGCCGGTCGTGGTTGATGCCTCGGCCGCCATCGAGCTCCTCGGCGGCGATGCCGGGTGGACGGAAATGTTCGATCGATGGGTTACGGAGGATCGGATGCTGCTGGCGCCGGCGCACTTCCTGGCTGAGGTTGCGAACGGGCAGTTAATCGGCCAGCGCGTTCCGGCGGCGGACGTTGCCAGTCGGCTCGAACGGCTCCTCGCCGCCGGGATGCAGCTCGCCGACCGCGGCCTCCCCGGCCTGCTCGAGGCGATCACCCTGGCCGACCGCCACCGCCTCACCGTCTACGACGCGCTGTATCTCCAGCTGGCGCTCGACGTCGACGGCCAGCTCGCGACGCTGGACCGTGACCTTGCCAGGGCCGCCACCGCAGAGGACGTCACTCTGGCCGCCTGAAGCGTCAGGCCCTCCCGCGGCGGTGCGCGCCCTAGCTCGCGCCGGCCGCTGAGCCGCCCGGCCGATCGAGCGGCAGCAGCGGCCGCGTCTCGGGCGAGGCGCGCAGCTCGTGCGTCGCCGCATCCACGTCCACGACGGCCAACGCGAACCCGAACTCGCTGCCGCCGCCGGGACGCACCTCGGCCCAGATCCGGCCGCCCATGGCGCGCACGAGCCAGCGTGAGACGAACAGGCCGATGCCCGAACCGTAGGCCAGGACCTCGCTCATCGGCGAGCGGTAATCGATCTCGAACAGCCGAGCCGTCTCGGCCGGGTCAATGCCGACCCCGCGATCCAGCACGCGAACGCTCGACTCCGTGTCCGAATGCTCGATCCGGACCTCGACCACACCGCCGCCGGCGCCGTACTTGACCGCGTTGGACAGCAGGTTGCGGAGCAGCTGCTCGACGTACGTTTCGTCGGCCTTGACCGGCGGCGCGAAGCCATCGACCGCCAGCCGGAACTCGAGCGCGGCCGACCGCGCGCGGAAGCTGGCCAGCACGCGCTCGACAACCCGTTCCAACCGTACGGGCTCGAGCGAGATATCCAGGGCGCCGCGCTCGGCGCGGGCGAGCACGATGAGGTCCTCAACCAGACGGTACAGGCGATCGGCCTCCTCGCCGATGTCGTCGATGAGTTCCTGGCGCTGCGCGGGCGCAAGGTTGCGCCGCCCAAGAACCTTCGTGCCGCCGTAGATCGCCGTCACCGGCGTCCGCAGCTCATGCGACAGGATCTCCAGGAACCGATCGCGCGCGGTCTCCGCCTCGCGCTCGTGGCGGATGTCGCGCACGAAGGCCGTGAACATGGGCAGGCCCGCGACCCGGATCTCGGTAACGGTCAACTCGACGGGCAGCCGCGAGCCGTCGGCGTGAAGCCCCCACGTCCGCACGCGCCGCCCAATTATTCGCGCCTCTCCCGTGGCCACGTATCGCTCGAGCCCCGCCAGGTGGGCTCGTTGGAGATCGTCCGGGACGAGGACCTCGGAGACCGTCCGCCCGAGCACCTCTGCGCGCGTACGGCCGAACAGCGCCTCGGCGGCGGCGTTGAACTCCAGGATCCTGCCCTGCGCATCGGCCGAGACGATCGCGTCCACGGCAGCCGCGAGGATGCCGGCCTTGCGGGTCTCGCTCAGTGCGACGGCGCCACGAGCCTCGACGCGCTCGATGAACGACCCGAGCTGGTGCCCGACGGCGGCAAGGAACTCGCTCTGCGGCGCGTCCAGCTCGCGGACATCGGCGGCGAACAGCTCGACCACCGCCGCGACCGCGCCGCGGTTGCGAATCGGGAAGCCGAAGCCGTGACGCAGGCCGGCTGCGCGCGCGGCGTCGCGCCGGACGAAGTTCTCGTCAGAGTCGGTGTCGCGGATCCAGGCCGCCTCGCCGGACTGCCACACTCGCCCCGGCAGCCCCGTCCCGATTGGGAAGCGGAGTGACAGCGTGTGCTCGGTCCACGCCCGTAGCCGCCCCGTCCGCGGCTCCACCGCAGCGGCCCGGAGAGACCTCCCGTCATCGTCGAGGACCCACAGGCTCGCCGACTGCCAGCCGAACGCGTCGGCGAGCGTGTGCAGGAGGAGGTCGCCGACATCGTCGATGCTCTCCGCCTCCGCGAACGCCCGCGCGATGGCGTACTGGACGGCGAGCTGCCTCTCGAGGGGGAGAGAGCCGCCTGACGGGGCGGTCGAGCTGGTAGGGCCGTGCGCGGCGTTACGGTCGTTCCCGCGCCTTGGCATGGCGGGCATCGTACACGCCACTGTGTCTGTCAGGGCCGGCATGGGCCGCGGCGGCGTATACGATCCGCAAATGCCGAAGTCCGCCGAGGACCGCGCCTCTGACCGGCTGCGCGAGGCGCTGCCGGCCGATGCCAGAATTGCACCTGAAGGCGATGTACTCGGCGAGCCACAACGTGGCGCGGGTCCGGACGGCGCAGGGTCGGGCGAGGCGTGCGCAGTAGAGAGGCACAATTACCGTGACTGCGAGACGCCGGCACCTACCTGGTGGCCACAGAGGGAGGCGGAGTTGAAGCTGTCCGAGTCATACCGAGGATTCGACATCTACTACGAGCCTGCGAGCCGGCGGTGGCTGGTCGAGCTGGGCGCGGACTCATCTCCCGTCGAGTTCAATGCCGCCTTTCAAGCTCGGCGGGCAATCAACGTCGTGCAGGATAGCCACTCTGAGACCTGGCCCAAGCGGGAACGAAGAAGCACCGCGCGATCCTAGCCCAGGGCACAAATCATGACGAGTGAACGGGTTTTGATCGGACGCGGATCGGAGGCTCCCGTAGAGCGGGCGTTCAAGCAATGGCTCCAGCAGGAGGGCTGGAGACTGGTCAACGACGTCGGTTCGTGGGCTGATGTGATCGTCGAGCGCGGCCATAGCCCGCCTCATACCCGGGCCGGTCCTGTGTTGGGGCGGCGAGGTAACTGC
>JACDHV010000136.1 GCA_013820855.1 Gemmatimonadales bacterium
GCGCCGTGCTGCTGTCCGACGCGGTCGAGAACCTCGATCTGCTCGCCGATCTCTCGAGCGATCTGACCGCCGCGCTGGAGGATCGCCCGCCGCCCACGCTGGCCGACGGGGGCGTGATCCGCCAGGGCTACGACGCGGAGCTCGACGAGCTCCGCTCGCTCCGGGACGGCGGCAAGCGGTACATCGCGTCGCTGCAGCAACGGGAGCGGGAGCGCACCGGAATTTCTTCGCTCAAGGTCGGCTTCAACAAGGTCTTCGGCTACTACCTCGAGATCACCAACGCCCACGCGGCCAGGGTGCCCGCCGACTACGAGCGCCGGCAAACCCTCGCCGCCGCCGAGCGCTACGTCACGCCCGAGCTCAAGGACTACGAGTCCCGCGTGCTCGGGGCTGAGGAGCGGATGGCGGCCCGCGAGGCCGAGCTGTTCGGCTCGCTCCGCGCCGCCGTAGGCCAGGCGATCGGGCGCATCCAGCGGACCGCCCGGGTACTCGCCAGGCTCGACGTCTGGACGGCTCTGGCCGAGCAGGCGGTCCTGGGCCGGTACGTGCGGCCCCGGGTGCACGCCGGCTTCGACCTGTCGCTGCGCGAGAGCCGTCACGCCGTGATCGAGCGGATGATGGCGCGGGAGGCCTTCATCCCCAACGACGCGCGGTTCACCGAAGCGGAGCGCGTCCTGCTCGTCACCGGGCCCAACATGGCCGGCAAGTCCACCATCCTCCGGCAGATCGGGGTGTGCGTGGTCCTGGCCCAGATGGGCGCGTTCGTACCGGCCGCGGAGGCGTCGGTGGGCGTGGTGGACCGGCTCTTCACCCGCGTGGGCGCGAGCGACAACCTGGCGCGGGGCCAGTCCACCTTCATGGTGGAGATGAGCGAGACCAGCGCGATCCTCCACAACGCGACCGCGCGGAGCCTGGTGCTGCTCGACGAGATCGGGCGCGGCACCTCCACCTACGACGGCGTGGCGATCGCGTGGGCCGTCACCGAGCACCTGCACGACCGGGTGGGCTGTAAGACCATGTTCGCCACCCACTACCACGAGCTGATGCAGCTCCCCGAGCGGCTCCAGCACGCGCGGAACTACAACGTGGCCGTGCGCGAGACCGGCGACACGGTCCTGTTCCTCCACCGGCTGGAGCCCGGGGGCACCGACCGCTCGTACGGCATCCACGTGGCGCAGCTCGCGGGGCTGCCCGGCGCCGTCGTGGGGCGGGCGCGGGAGATCCTCGGCACGCTCGAGGGCGAGCACCGGATGGTGCCCGGCCCGCCGCCGCCGCTCGAGCGGGACGCCGGGCAGCTCGCGCTCTTCGGAGACGCGCCGCCCGATCCGGTGATGAGCGACCTCAGGGCGCTCGACCTCGACGCCCTCACGCCGCTCGAGGCGCTCAACCGCCTCGCCGAGCTGCAGCGCCGCGCGCAGGCCGCGGGCCGGCGCCCCGGAGATCCCGAGAGGAGAGGCAACGGATGAACCGACCCGCCGCCGTCCCGTCGGCGCTCGTGCTGGCGGCCGTGCTCGGCGCCTGCGGCGACCAGAGTGTGGGAACAGTCGCGCTCGGCGACCACCAGCCGGCGGCCGCCGAGAGCACCGCGGACCAGCCGCCCGTCGCGCTCAACCCCGTGACCCCGATGACCTACCCTCCCGCGCTGCTGGAGCAGGGGATCGAGGGCCGGGTGCTGCTCCGGCTCTACGTGGACGTCCAGGGCAAGCTGCTGCCGGATTCGACCCGGGTGGCCGAGTCGAGCGGGTACCTGGCCCTCGATTCGGCGGCCCTCAGCGGCACCCGGGAGCTTCGCTTCTCGCCGGCGCTTCGGAACGGCCGCGCGGTCGCGGCGCCCTTCCTCCAGCCGGTCCATTTCCGGCACCCCCGGTCGCGGAGCGACCCATGACCCACCCCCATCTAACGCCCTACGACTCGGTCCTCGCCACGATCGGGTGGACTCCGCTGATCCGGTTGGGACGGATCGGCGCGGGGATCCGCACTCCGATCTTCGGCAAGGCCGAGTACGCCAATCCGGGCGGGTCGGTGAAGGACCGCATCGCCCTCACGATCATCGAGGGCGCGGAGCAACGGGGCGAGCTCAAGCCCGGCGGCACCATCGTGGAGGGGACCAGCGGCAACACCGGGGTGGGACTGGCCATCGCGGCGAGCCTCAAGGGGTACCGCTGCATCTTCACGATGCCCGACAAGATGTCGCAGGAAAAGGTGCGGCTCCTGAAGGCGTACGGCGCGGAGGTGGTGATCACCCCGACCGCGGTTCCACCCGACCATCCGGACCACTACGTCGTCAAGGCCAAGCAGATCGTGCAGCAGACACCGGGCGCCGTGCTCGCGGACCAGTTCTACAACCAGGCGAATCCGGAGGCGCACTATCTCACGACCGGCCCGGAGATCTGGGAGCAGACGGCCGGCAAGGTGACCCACTTCGTCGCGGGCGCGGGAACCGGCGGTACGGTGAGCGGCGTCGGCAAGTACCTGAAGGAGCGGAACGCCAAGGTCCGAGTGGTGGCCGGGGACCCGATCGGCTCGCTGTACACGCACTATCACCGGACCAGGACGATGGGCGAGGGCCATCCCTACAAGGTGGAGGGGATCGGGGGCGACAAAATTCCCAGCACGATCTGGTTCGATCAGATCGACGAGTTCAGGCAGGTACCCGATCGCACGTCGCTCACGATGGCGAGGCGGCTCGCCCGCGAGGAGGGAATCCTGGTCGGTGGGTCGGCGGGTCTCAACGTCTGGCTGGCCATCGAGATCGCGCGCGAGCTCGACGACCCCGCGGCCATGGTGGTCACGATCCTCTGCGACACCGGTGAGCGCTACTTATCGAAGGTCTTCAGCGACGAATGGATGCAGGAGAACCAGATGCTGGAGGCGCCGCGGGTGACCGTCGAGCAATTGCTCGAGCGCCGCCCCGCCACCGCGCCGGCTCTGGTGAGCGTCGCGCCGGCCGCCGCGGTGCGGCAGGCCCTCAACCTGATGACCACCTACGGCGTGAGCCAGATCCCCGTGATCGAGAACGGCGACTCCGTCGGCGCGCTGGTCGAGGGCACCTTGATGACCCGCGCCCTGTCGCAACCGGCGCTGCTCGACCGACCGGTGCGCGAGGTGATGGAGCAGCCCTTCCCCGAAGTGGACGCGGGCGCTCCCGCCGACCGGGTCGGATCGATGCTCACCCGAGAGAGTCCGGCCACGCTGGTCCGCAAGGACGGGAAACTGATCGGCATCGTGAGCCGGTACGATTTGCTCCAGCAACTGATCGGCACGCGATGAGGCGGACGAACGCTCCGGTTTCCACCACCTCCCCATGCGCATAACCGTCCTGACCGGCGGCACCTCCTCCGAGCGCGACGTCGCCATCGCGTCCGCGGTCCAGATCGTGGGCGCCCTGCGCTCGCGGGGCCACGATGTGGCGGTGGTGGATACGGCCCGCGGGTTCATCCCTGGAGCGGACGAGGCCCAGCTCCTTTCCGGCAGCGTTGGGGTGGAGCCTCCGTCCATCGACGAGCTGCATTCCCTCGAGCGCGGGCTGCTCCTGTCAGGCCTGGGAAATCTCGCTGTGATCCGGGACGCGGAGGTGCTGTTCCTTGCACTGCATGGTGGGAGGGGTGAGGACGGGACCATCCAGACGCTGCTCGAGGTGGTGGGTGTCCCCTACACCGGAAGCGGCCCACTGGGCAGCGCGATGGCGATGGACAAGGACGTGTCCAAGCGGCTGTTTCGGGACGCCGGGATCCCCACGGCCGACTGGGCGATGGCTCCGGTCTCACGGGCCAAGGCGGAGGCGTCCTTCGGTTGGCCGGTGGTGGTGAAGCCGTCCAAACAGGGCTCTACCGTGGGGTTGACCGTGGTGAAGGATCCCTCGGATTTCGAAGCGGCGGTCGAACTGGCCGCCCGGTACGACGATGAGATCATGATCGAGCGGTTCGTGCCTGGCCGCGAGCTGACGGTCGGAGTGCTCCAGAGCAAGGCCCTGGCGGTGGGAGAGATCATTCCCCGGCACGAAATTTTCGACTACGAGTGTAAGTACACACCCGGGATGTCCGAGGAGATCTTTCCGGCCGACCTTCCGAGGCCCGTGGCCGAGGAATGTCAGCGTCTGGCTCTGCTGGCCCACGAGGCCCTGAAGCTGAGGGGCTACTCACGGGTCGATTTTCGCTTGACACCGGCGGGAGAAGCCTTCTGTTTAGAAGTGAATACGCTGCCCGGAATGACGGCCACGAGCCTTCTTCCCCAGTCCGCCCGGGCGGCAGGCATAGAGTTCCCCGACCTATGCGAACGGATCTGTCGAACCGCCCAGCCGGGCCGCCTCCAGGAACCGTCGTAAGCGTATTGGGGTCTCAGAGTTAGAGGCGGTTCCATGAATCTCGCTTCGTCCAGCCGCATCACGCCGTGGGTCCTCCGGCTCATCATCGCCAATGCGGTGGTGCTGCTGTTGATGCGGACCATCTTCGTCTCGCCGGCGCTCGCCGAGGCGCTGGCCTTCTCCCCCGCCTACGCGCTTCGCCAGCCGTGGACCTTCCTCACCTACATGTTCGTGCACGCCGGGCTCCTGCACCTGCTCGGGAACATGGTGATGCTGTTCGTCTTCGGCACCGCCGTGGAAAACCGGCTGGGCAGCCGGACCTTCATCCTGTACTACCTGTTGTGCGGGGTCGGAGCCGCGGTCTTCTCGCTGGGTCTTTCGGGGATCATGCAGGTGAGCCCCTTCGTCGGAGCCTCGGGCGCGGTGCTCGGCGTGGCGCTGGCGTTCGCCATCTATTGGCCCGACGCGGAGCTGATCGTCTTTCCCATCCCGATGCCGATCCGCGCCAAGACGCTGGTCACGCTGCTGGTCGGGCTCGACGTGCTCTTCTACTTCCTCACGCCGGGCGACGGCATCGCCCATCTCGCCCACGTGGGCGGCGTCGCCGTCGGGTATCTCTTCTTCCGGATGCAGGGGCTCTCCCGCCGCACCCCGCACCCGCCGCCCCGCGCGGTGGAGCGTGTCGTGATGGTGCAGTCGGGCGCGGCCGAGCCCGAGCAGCGGACGCCGATCACCCCGGTGCGCCCGCGCCGTCGTGTCGAGGCCGATCCTGTCGCCGCGGAAGTGGATCGGGTGCTCGACAAGATCTCCGAAAAGGGCATCGCGAGCCTCACGCCCGCGGAACGGCGGTTTCTCGACGAGGTGGCCAAGCAGAAGAAGTCGCAACACTAGGGCGGGACGGCGGAACGGCGGAACGCCGTCCCGCCGACTCTTGCTTCTCATTCCCCGCTTTCATATCCTCACTCGTGCTGATCAATCTCCTTCCGGATTTCCTCGCGGTGCTCGACGCGCACGATCGGGACGCCGCGTACCGTCAGTACCGCGAAGCCCACCGTCCGATCCTCGACGCGTACTGGCGCAACTACGTTCTCGATCCCGACGGCCCGCACGCCGACGAGATCGTCGCCTCGGCGCTCCGAGCCGATCGCGGCGACCTGCTCTCCCTGGCTCGCTCGACCGATGTGGTGGCGCTCGCCGAGGAGGCCATCGGCAGGGCGGATGCGGTCCTGCATCTGGACCGGCCCACCGACGTCTACCTGATGGTGGGGCTCGGGGGCGCCAACGCGGGGGAGCTGGTGGTCGGCGGGCGGGGCGTCGCCTTCATCTGCCTGGAGCACTTCACCGGACGGGTGAATCCGGAAACCTACGGCATGGGGCTGGCCCCCGACCTCCTCCCGCTTTGGATCGCGCACGAGCTGGCGCATACCGTGCGTTACACCTCGCCCCGGAGCGCGAGCGACATGCGTCGCCTCGTGGCCGATCACGGCGGCTACTACGACTACTGGTCCACCGGTAGCCGGGCCACCCTGCGGGAGCTGCTGGTCAACGAGGGACTCGCGGTGCACGCGGCGCAGGCGATCGCGCCGGGATTCGACGCGGCGGACTACTTCGGCTACCCGCGCCGGCAGTACCATCGCCTGCGGGAGATGGAGGCCTTCCTCCGCCGGGCAGTGAAGCGCGATCTGGAGCAGAGCGGCCTGGGTCTGCGGCTCCGCTATCTCTCGGGCGGGATGAGCCCCTCGGCCCGCCTGGTCGAGGGCCGGGTGCTTCCGGAGCGCTCCGGCTACTACCTCGGCTACCGGATGACGGAAGCGCTGGTCGCCGAGCGCGGCATCGCCGAGGCCGTGCGCGCCCCGGCGCACGAGTTCCAGCAGGCGGAGGATCTGGCCCGAGGTATTCAGACGGCCTGAGGCACGCCCGTCACTTTCCTACGCAGAACCCCGCGAATACCGCCCCCAGCACCTCCTCCACATCCACCGCGCCGAGCAGCTCGTCGAGCGCGATCGTCGCCTCCCGGACGTGATGTGAGACCAGCACCGGGTCTCCCTCGGGGATGAGGTGCGCCGCGGCGTCCGCGAGCGCGGCTTCGGCGCGGAGAAGCGCGGTGCGATGGCGGTCCCGGCCGAGGCCCGGCTCGAGGTCGCCGAGGGCGATGCGATCGGCGAACACCCTGTTCGCCACGGCGCGGCGCAGGTCGCCGATTCCCTCGCCCGTCACGGCGGAGACCGCGAGCCCGTCGGCGGATCCGGGCACCAGGTCCCGCTTGGTGCGGACCACGAGCGACGGCCGCTCCGCGAGGAGCGCCGTCTCGTCGGGCCCGGGCTCCCGCCCGGCTTCGATGCAGAGCAGCACCAGATCGGCCGCCGACAGGTAGCGCCGGCTCACCTCGACGCCCATCCGCTCCAGCCGGTCGTCCGAATTCGACAGACCGGCCGTGTCCGCCAGCCGTACCGGCCAGCCGAGAAAATCGGTGTGGCCCTCGATCGCGTCGCGCGTCGTGCCGGGAATCTCGGTCACGAGCGCGCGGCTGGTGCCGAGCAGCGCGTTGAACAGCGAGGACTTGCCGGCGTTGGGCCGGCCGGCGAGAACCAGCAGCGCGCCGTGGCGCATCCTGTCGGCCGAGGGCGCGGTGGCGAGGAGCCGCGCGATCCGGCCGGCGACCTCCTCGATCGCGGCGGCGATTCGCTCCGGCGGCACCGGTCCGTCGTCCTCGCCGGGGAAATCGATCTCGTAGCTCAAGAGCGCCTGCACGCCTACCAGCGCCTCGCGCAGCTCGGAGAGCCGGCGCGACAGCCCGCCCTCGAGCTGGCGGAGCGCGGCCCGGGCCTGGGCCGGCGCCACGGCGTCGATCAGGTCTCCCACCGCCTCCGCCTGTACCAGGTCGAGCTTGCCGTTGAGCACCGCGCGGCGCGTGAACTCCCCCGCCGCGGCCGGCCGGGCGCCCGCGGCATGGAGGGCCGCCAGGAGCCGCGCGGGAGCCAGCTGTCCTCCGTGGCACGACAGCTCGACCAGATCCTCGCCGGTGTAACTGTGAGGCCCGGGGAACACGGTGTAGAGCCCGCGATCGATCGCCTCCGCTCCCTCGCGGAAGGTCGCGAGGGTCGCCGTCCGGGCACGGTCGGCCCGGAAGCCCTCGACTACTCTGGCGGCGACATCGAATGCGCCGCGGCCGCTCAGCCGCACGACGGCGAGTGCCGAGCGGCCGGGCGGGGTGGCGAGCGCCGCGATGGGATCGGAGAGCATGGCCGGGAAGTTATCGCCTCACGGCGAGGGCGGGTCGGCCGCTAGGCCTTCTTCCGCTTCTTGCCGCCGGTGGCCGGCCGTGGCGTCGGCGGGCGCTCGGTCTGCACGTCCACGATCGCCCGGGCGGTCCGCCTCTTCCGCTCCCGGCCCAGCAGCCACTGCTGCGGGATGCTGGCGATGTTGCTCACCGTGTAGTACAGGTTGAGCCCCGAGGGGAAGAAGAGGAACATGCCCGTCATCATGAGCGGCATGAGGTACAGCATCATCTTCATCTGCGGATTGGGGTCCATGCCCATCTGACCCACCTTGGTCAGGAAATACATGGAGGCCCCCATCAGGACGGGGATCACGTACAGCGGGTCGGGCCGCGCCAGGTCCGGAATCCACATGAACGAGGTGCCGCGCAGCTCGATGGCGTTCTGGAACACGAAGAACAGGGCGAAGAGCACCGGCATGGGCAGCAGCATGGGCCAGCAGCCGCCCAGCGGGTTCACCTTGTACTCCTTGTAGAGCTTGAAGACCTCCTGCTGCATGCGCTGGGGGTCGCTCTTGTAGCGATCCTGGATCTCCTTCATGAGCGGCTGCACTTCCTGCAGCTTCATGTTGGCCCGCATGGCCTTCTGATTGAGCGGCCAGAGAACGATCCGGACCAGGATCCCGAACACCACGAGCACCAGCCCGTAGGCCAGGTTCAGGTTCTCGTGCATCCAGACGAGGAGCCAGCGGACCGGCACGGCGAAGATCCGGATGACGGTCCGGAATCCGGGCCATCCGAACGGGTTCACGTCGTCGAAATCGTGGCCCATCTGCGCCAGCCGCTCGTACTCCATCGGCCCCGCGTAAACCGCGTACCCGAACTCTCCGCTCGGCGGGAGCGGCAGGCTGAGCCGGATGTCCGCCGAGGTCGGGTCGTTGGATCCGGGGGGGGCCGTGACCGTGGCGCCGCTGATCCCGCTGCCGGCCGAGTCTTCGGCGATCACCCCGGTGACGAAATACTTGGACTTGAGCGCGACCCACTGAAAGGGGCCGCTCAGCGCCCGGCGCTCGCCCGGCTCCAGGCTTCGCAGATCGGTTCGATCCGTGTCGTCCCGCTGGGTGACGATCGCGAGCTCGCGGTAGTTCTCGTCGATGTCGGTCTCGGTATTGGCGATGGTGGGCCCCATCCCCACCAGCAGCGCCCCACCGTTGGGACCGACCTCGGATGCGCGCCCCGAGATCCGCACGCTGTAGTCGTCCGGGTGGAACGTGTAGGCGAGGTCCAGCCGCACGCCGTTCTTCTCCGCGGCGAGCCGGAGGGTTCGCTCGCCGTTCACCGAGAGAGACTCGGCGGACGGCGTGAAGATCGCGTCCCTGAAGTCGATCGTGTCCCGCCCCCGAACCACGGTGAGACCGAGCAGGTCGCTGCCCTGCGGCAGGATCTGGGCGCGCTGCTGCTCCTCGCCCGGCGCCATCGAGGCGTAGCGGTGGAACTCGGCGTGTATCAGGGTCGCGCCCCTGGTGCTGACGCCGTAGGTGTAGAGCGGAGAGGTCACGCGGACGGTGTCCTCGCCGGACGCCGGGAGCGGGCCGGGCCCGGTGGCCGCCGCACCGGCGGCCGAGTCGCTCGGAACCGGCC
>JACDHV010000137.1 GCA_013820855.1 Gemmatimonadales bacterium
GGATGGGCGTGGTCTATCGCGCGTACAACCGCGAGGTCGACGAGGCGGTGGCGATCAAGGCGCTGCGTCCGGACCTCGGCGCCCTCGATTCCACGCTCCTCGAGCGGTTCAAGCAGGAGCTGAGACTCGCCCGGAGGATCACCCACCGCAACGTGGTGCGGACCTACGATCTCGGTGAGGTGAACGGGGTCTACTACATCACGATGGAGCTGGTGCGCGGGACCACGGTGGCCACATTGATCAGGGACGCCGGGCGGCTCGACGTGCCGGCGACGCTCACCATCGGCAAGCAGGTGTGCCGGGCGCTCGAGGTGGCGCACGAGGAAGGAATCATCCATCGCGACGTGAAGCCGCAGAACCTGCTGGTGGACGCGTCCGGCTTTCTGAAGGTGATGGACTTCGGGATCGCGCGGCTGGCCGAGCACCGTTCGGAGCCGGGACAGGCGCTCACGGCGGCCGGCGTCGTCGTCGGCACGCCGCAATACATGGCGCCCGAGCAGCTCTTCGGCGAGACGGTGGACGAGCGGACGGACCTGTATGCCACCGGAGCCGTGTTGTTCGAGTGCGTGACCGGGAGGCCCGTGTTCGAGGCGCCGAGCCTGGTGGCGCTGCTCGCGCGGCATCTGGAGGACACAGCGCCGGATCCGCGGAGCCTCAACCGCGAGGTGCCGGACTCACTGGCCGTGGTGATACTCCGGGCGCTGGCCAGACAGCCGAATGACCGCTGGCCCAGCGCCGCGAAGTTCCTGCGCGCACTCGAGGGGGTACAGGTCTAGCGACCCGCCACGACGTGCCGGCCGTCGGCTTGCCGTCTTCGATCAGTGCCGTGCCGTCCACCTCGAGGGTCGCGAGTGTGTCAGGCGAATGCTCGCACCGGGACAGCGCGTCGGGTGCCGCATCGGAATCCCACGCTGGTCGCAGAAAGCCGCACCATGGCCCGGGCAGATCCGGGTATTCCCTTTCGTTGCAATGGCTTTACCTGTGGCCTACCGCTTGCCTATCTGGCGCGCAATTCCGTTCCAGCTCCTCCGCTCTCCAGCCGGACCCACTATGCGCCGACGCCTTTACCGGACGCTGATGGTATTGGTCTGCCTTGGCGGCACGTCGGCTCTTTCGCTCGTGGCGCAGGAGCTCTCGCCGCGCGAACTGGCCGAGCTGGAGGCGTGGTTCCACCGGACCTCGGAGCGGACCGCCGGAGGGCAGTGGGGCATCAGCATCGGCGCGATGGACGGCCGGGTGCTCTGGAGCGTGAGCCCCGAGCTGGAGCTGGTTCCGGCCTCGACGACCAAGCTTTTCACGACCGGTTTCACCCGCACCCGGATGGGTGGCGGTGCGCGCTTCACCACGCGCGTGGTCGGCGAGGGGCGTCTGGATACGACCAGCGGCAAGTGGGTCGGCAGCTGGGCGCTCCAGCTCGACGGCGACCCGACGCTGGAGCGCGCCGGCCGCGCCGGCCCCACGCTCCGGGAGCTGGCCCGCCAACTCAGCGCGCGCGGTGTGCGGGAGCTGGAGGGGCCCCTTGCCATCACCAGCAAGACCGGTCCCGCCGCCGCGCGCTATCCCACCGTCTGGTCGCCCGACTACGAGGGCCAGCTCTACGCACCGCCGGTCGGTCCCGTGACGCTGCACGAAAACACGGTCTCGCTGACGTTCCGGCCGGGGCGCGAGGTGGGCGCGCCACCGCTGCTGGTGAGCGCATATCCGGACGGCGTTGGACGCATGGTTCGCATCGCGGCCACCACAGTGGATGGCCGGAGGAAACGCCTCTCTCTTCGGGCCGATCCCGACGGAGGGTGGACGTTGCGGGGCACCGTCGGTGTCGACCGGCCGAGCGCCGGACTCAGCGCCGTGGCGCACGATCCCTCCCAACTGCTCCTGGCGACCTGGTCGGCCGCGCTGGAGCGTGCCGGCATTCGCTGGGTGAACGTTGGCGGACCCGTGATGCTGGCGCCGCGTCCGGCCGCGACGCTGGCCCAGGTGTCCTCGGCGTCGCTGGACAGCATCGCGATCGAGGTGAACCGGCGCAGCGTGAACATCGGCGCCGAGCTCATGCTCCAGTGGGCCGCGGGAAATCAGCTGACCGGTCCCGGCCTCCTCACCGAGCACGTGCGCCAGGTCGTGGGCCCCGCCGCGCGGGTGCATCTCGTGGACGGCAGCGGACTCAGCGAGTTCAACCGCATGAGCTCGCGGACCCAGATGCTGTACCTCGCCCGCTATCCGCAGCTCCCCGGCAATCAGCGGTTCCCGCTGCTCTTGCCCGCCAACGGCACCGGTACCCTGCGCCGGCTGCGGGGCGGCGGCATGGTGCGCGGCGTGGTCCACGCGAAGACGGGGACACTCGACGAGGTGGCCACGCTCGCGGGGTACCTCGCCCGCCCCGACGGCGTGCTCGTCCTGTCGCTCATGTACAACGGCCGGCGCGTCGGGGCCGCGCGCGCGGCGGAGTGGGAGGTATTCCGGCTCCTCGGCGCCGAAGGGGTGGACCTGAGCGGCGCGCTCGACACTCACATGGGTGGAGCCAGCCCTGCCCATGACCGCTAGCCTCACGCCCGCGGCACCGGTCCGCGACGCCGCGTTCCGGACATCCGAGATCCTGTCCGCGCTCTCCTGCGCGCTGGACATCACCGAGGGCCAGCCGCCGGGCCACGCGGTCAGAACCTGCCTCATCGGGATGCGCATCGCCGAGCGGGCCGGCGTGCCGGCGGAGGATCGCGGCGCCCTGTTCTACGCGCTCCTGCTCAAGGATCTCGGCTGCTCGAGCAACGCGGCCCGGCTCTGCTCGCTCTTCGGCGCCGACGACCGCGGGCTCAAGCGGGCGCACAAGCTGACCGACTGGTCGCGGCGGGGTCCGAGCCTGGTATACGCGTTTCGGAACACCCTGCCGACCGCCTCACCCATGGCCAGGGCCCTTCGGGTCGCCTCGATGGCGCTCGGCGAGAAGGGGTCCGGCCGCGAGGTGACGCGGACCCGCTGCGAGCGCGGGGCGGAGATCGCGGCCATGCTCGGCTTCAGCGACGCGACGCGGGAGGCGATCCGCACGCTGGACGAGCACTGGGACGGCCATGGCATGCCGGACGGACTGGCGGGCACCGCCATTCCCCTGTCGGGGCGGATCGTCGGGCTGGCGCAGTCGGTGGAGGTCTTCACCAGCGCCTTCGGCGTGGACGCGGCCATCGCGATGGCGGTCGAGCGGCGGGGCAAATGGTTCGATCCGTACCTGGTGGACGCGCTGGTGAGCTTCGCGGAGGACGACGATCTGTGGGCGGCGGTGCTCGGCCGTTCGCCCGAGCGGCACCTCGGCGGGCTCGAGCCCGAGGATCGGATCCTGCTCGCCGACGAAGCGCGCCTCGACGACATCGCCCGCGCCTTCGCCCGGGTGATCGACGCCAAGTCGCCGTTCACCTACCTGCACTCGGAGCGGGTGGCCGAGCTGGCGGTGACGATCGGCCGCCGGCTGCAGTTCCGCGAGGCCGAGGTGAGGGAACTCCGGCGGGCCGCCCTGCTGCACGACATCGGCAAGCTCGGCGTCTCCACCCTGATTCTCGACAAGCCCGACCGTCTCACCGAGCGGGAGCGCGCGGAGATCCGGGTGCACCCGGCGTATACCCAACGGATACTGGAGCGGGTGACGGCATTCGCCGGCATCGTGGGGGTCGCCAGCGCCCACCACGAGCGGCTCGACGGGAAGGGGTACCACCTCGGCCTTCCGGCGGAGCGGCTCTCGATGATGAGCCGGGCGCTCGCGGTGGCCGACGCCTACGAGGCGCTCACCGCCGACCGCCCGTATCGGCGGGCGCTGCCACGCAACGAGGCCCTGGCGATTCTGCGCGGGCTGTCGGGCTCGGCGCTCTGCGCCGAGGCGGTGGAGGCGCTGGCTTCCGAGGCGGACTAGACCCTTCCGCTCGCGCCCTCCGCGCGCGAGACTTCACGCCCGATTCCCATGCCCGTATCTCCTGCCAGCTCCACCGCGGCCGTTCTCGGACGCATCGGCCTGCCGCAGCCCGTCTCCGAGCTCGCGGAGCGCCGCTGGGACGCGATCGTGATCGGAGCGGGGCACAACGGGCTGACCTGCGCGGCCTACCTGGCACGGGCGGGGCGGAAGGTGCTGGTGCTCGAGGCGCGGGACCGGGTGGGCGGTGCCTGCACGATGGAAGAACCGTGGCCGGGGGTGCGCATGTCACCCTGCGCCTACGTCGCGGGCCTGCTGCACCAGACGGTGATCCAGGAGCTAGACCTTCCGGGACACGGCTTCCGCTGGATGCCCGCGAAGGGCGGGCTCTTCGTGCCGTTCGAGGACGGCAGCAGCATCCAGCTCTGGAACGACGACGCGCGTTGCCAGGCGGAGATCGAGCGCTTCGCGCCGAAGGATCTCGCCGGGTGGCGCGCGATGCACGACACCAAGCGCCGGCTCCGCGACGCGCTGCGCCCCGAGGGCGAGGGCGATCTCTGGCTCGACCCGGCGCCGGATCGCGACGAGATCGAGCGCCGCCTGCGCGGCGACCCCGACGCGCGGTCGCTGCTCTTCGACTGGTCCATGGTCGAGATGGTCGAGCGCTACATGGACGACGAACGGATGCACCTCGCGTACCTGGGGCAGGGGGTCATCGGCACCAACGCGAGCCCGCACGATCCCGGCACGGCCTCGGTGTGGTATCACCACGCCTCGGGCCGCATGTTCGGCCAGGCGGGTACGTGGGGCTACGTCGAAGGCGGGATGGGCATGGTGTCGTTCATCCTGTGCGACATCGCCCGCGAGCTGGGCGTGGTGGTGGCGACCGGCGTGCCCGTCGCCCGGATCCTGCCGGGCGAGGGGGTCGAGCTGGCTTCGAGCGAGCGGATCCTCGCGCCGCACGTGATCTCGAATGCCGATCCGGCCGCCACGCTCCGGCTGCTGGGGAATGCCGCCGACGAGACCTGGGCCGCCCGGGTGCGCCAGGTGCCGACCGCGGGCGTGACCGTCAAGGTGAACCTCAGGCTCTCCGAGCTGCCGAACTTCATCGCCCGGCCCGGTCTCGACCGGCCGCATCACACCGGGCAGGCGAACACTCCGCTCTCCAAGGACGAGTGGCGGGCACACCACCGAATGGCCAACCAGGGCGTGCTGCCGCCGCGAACCTGGAACGAGCTGTACTTGCACACGGTCTTCGACCGGAGCGTCGTGCCCGACGGGGTGCACACGATGAGCGTCTTCGCCCAGTACGTACCCACCCGATTTCAGGACGGCGACTGGGACGGCCGGCGCGACGAGGTGGGTGCGGTGGTGGTGGGTTCCATCGCGCGCTTCTGCAACAACATTCCCGCGGCGGTGACCGGGATGGAGGTGCTCGGGCCGCCCGACATCGAGCGCCGGGTGGGGCTCACGGGCGGGCACATCTTCCAGGGCGAGATCCTGCCGGAGTACATGTGGGAGCGCCGGCTCCGCGCGCGGACCCCGATGCCGGGGGTGCTGCTCTGCGGCGCGGGCACCCATCCGGGCGGCAGCGTCATCGGGGTGAACGGCCGCAACGCGGCGATGGAGGTGCTGAGGGACGGCCACCGGAAGCCGGGGAAGACGGCCGGCTGGTGGTGATGTGGCGCCGGCGCTGCCTTACCCCCACCCCCGCAGCGCCCGCACGAAATCGTGCAGCACCAGAAACTTCTCGTACAGGATCACGCCCTTCCGCTTCTGCCCGAACTCGGCGAACAGGTCGCGCAGGCGTCCGCGCCGGGTGACGTAGAAGCGGAAAGTCTCCGCGAAGTCCTCCTGCGGATGCTTGGCCGCGTAGGTGGTCACGTGGTCGCGCGGGGCGATGGCGATCCGGCGGCGCTGAAAGTAGACCCAGGTGTTGTCCATGCCGCGGTACGCCTTGTCCACCTCGCCGAACGCGCGCCGGAACCGCCGGCTGCGGGTCCAGTCCCAGTGGTGATAGAGGAAGCTGTGTCCCAGCTCGTGGGTGAGCAGGCCGACGAGCATGGTCCAGGGGATCTCGTCCTG
The DNA here is from genome assembly GCA_013820855.1 of Gemmatimonadales bacterium. Classification (GTDB taxonomy): domain Bacteria; phylum Gemmatimonadota; class Gemmatimonadetes; order Gemmatimonadales; family GWC2-71-9; genus CAVVWJ01. The sequence goes on from JACDHV010000137.1 coordinate 5,975, forward strand.
CCGCTGCTTGCCGACGACGTAGCGCTGCTCGATCTCGACGATCTTGGGGTAGCGCGGGTCCACGCCCGAGATGCCCGGGCGCAGCAGCACGCGGTATCCCCACTCGCGGATCCGGCTCACCAGCAGCAGCCGCCGCACCCGGGTGAGCACGCGGGGAATGAGGTCGCGGCCGGTCGCATCGTTGCCGCACCAGGGGCAGGCGTTCATCCAGTCGTCCACCCCCCGCCCGCAGTGGGGGCAGTCGCCCTCGAAGTGGTCCCACTCGTTCCAGCTCTGCTCGCGCCCGCACCACGGGCAGTTGCTCATCGGGTACTGCACCCCGCCGCCGCAGCCCCAGTCGCAGCGCGCGTCCATCCGGAAGCCCTTCGGCGCCTTGAGCGGCGTCTCGCTGGAGTAGCCCTCCTCGTAGATGTCGGCGGCGCACCAGGGGCAGTAGGAGAACTTGTCGGACACGATCCAGCCGCAGTTGTAGCACTCGGCGCCGGTGACGTTGTCGAGGTCCTTCCACTGCAGCTCGCGCGCGCAGTTGGGGCAGTGGTGCCAGTACTTGTGCAGCCGCTGCCCGCAGACGCAGCGCAGCTCCGGCGTCGGGGCCCGCTCGCGCGCCCGCCTACGCGCGGTCATAGCGCGCCGTGGCCTCGTTCACCAGCCGCTGGATGAAGTCGTAGTACTCCATCCCGGCCTTCACCGCCGCGTTCGCCATGTCGTGTCCGTAGCTGATGAAGGGGTTGGCGTTGGCCTCCAGCACCCAGACCTCGCCGTCCGCCGCGAGGCGCAGGTCGAGCCGGGCGTAGTCGCGCAGCCAGAGCGCCCGGAACGCGGTGCGGCAGATGGACTCGATGCGGGCCCGCGTGCTCGCGGCGATCGGACGGGCGAAGACGTTGCGGATGCCCTTCCGGGCCCGATAGTCCTCGTCCCACTTGGCCGATCTGGTGGCGATCCGCTCCTCGGGCCTGGTCTTCCGCTTGTCGAAGACCATCTCCGTGATCGGCAGGATGTCGAGGTGCTCGTCGTTGCCCAGCACGCTCACGTACAGCTCCCGGCCGTCCACGAACTCCTCGGCGATCGCGGGCTGGTGGAACCGCTCGTGAACCAGCGTCACGCGGTCGACGAGGGCGCTCTCGTCCTGGACCACCGACGCCTGGGCGATGCCGGCGGAGGCGTCGGTCTGGAGCGGCTTGACCATGAGCGGATACCGGAGGCCGGGCGGTGTCTCCAGCGCCTCGCCGGGACGCCAGGTGGCGAAGTGGGGGACCCGGATGCCGTGGTAGGCCAGGACCTTCTTGCTCATGGCCTTGTTGCGGGACACCAGCAGCGCCTGGGGAGGGGCGCCGGTATAGCGGTAGCCCTCCGCCTCGAGCAGGCCCGGGACCATGTACTCCAGGGCCGGGTTGCCGTGAAACGCCTCGGCGGCATTGAAGACCAGGTCGGGGCGCACCTCGCCCAACGAGTGTACCAGGTACTGGAGATCGTCGGCCACCCCGATCAGGAAGACCTCGTGCCCTCGCCGCCGCAGGGCGTCGGCGATCTGGTACTCCATCTCGGGCTCGTCGTCGTGCCAGGCGGCGACCTCCCTGGTCATCTGCCGCTCGTGCTCGGGGTGGTGCCACCCGGCGTAGGGGGTGTCGAAAACGACGGCGATACGCATGGGGCAAACTTAGCGGGACCGGGAGACCCCTGGTGCCAGGGGGGCCGGGGTTACATTTTCCACGGTCCCTCACCCCCTCGTTGACAATCGCGTACCCGTACACGGACCCGTCGGAGGTCAGATGGATTTCACGGCCCGGGAAGCCAGGCTCAAGCCCGAGCACGCCGATCGGTACCCGCAGCTCGATGCAGGGCTATGGGAAACGGCGGCGGAACTGGGAGCCAAGGTGCTGCTGTGGCAGGTTCAGCAGCAGGGAACGGCGGCGCTGGCCAGCCGAATCCTGGACGAGGAGCACTTCGAGTTCCGGGGGGGATGGTACCGGGGGGGTGAGACCGAGCTTCGGACTCGCGCCAGCGATCCGGCGTTCAACGGCCCGGGGTAGCCGGCAGGTACTCCGCCGCGGCCTGCACTGCGGCCAGGTTCGCGGTGGGTCCGCCGGCGGACCAGCTCCCGCCGTACACCCGGACGAACCCCGTGCCCGGGGGGCCGCCGAAGCTCTTCACCCACGAGCTGGCGAGCCCGTTGTCGTCGAGGGCGAGGGTCTCGGTGACTCCCGACGGGTCCACGCTCCAGTTGCCGTCCCACCACCCCGACAACCCCCAGCGCATGCCTTCCCGCGTCACCACCGCCCCATAGTTGTCGAAGTTGCTGCGGGCATGGTCCACGCCCAGCAGACGCGAGGTTCCGGCGCGGTCGATTCGGATGTAGTCGCTGCCCTCGCCGGTCTCGGGGTCCCGCGGCCAGATCATCGGCGGGATGCCCGGCCAGACCACCTTGCCCCCGGCGTCGAGGTACCGGCGGAACAGCACGGTATCGGCCGGAACCGCGGCGACCGTCCCGGGCAGATGGTCCATCGAGAACACGACCACGCTCGGCGACCGATCGGTCAGTCGCCGCGTCATGAAGCGGGCCAGCCCGTGCGCGTCCAGCACTTCGTACCCCCGCTGGGCGAGGTAATCGCGCAGCTCGCGATGGGTGACGACGCGAGAGGCGCGAACCAGGGAGCTGTCCCAGAAGACGGCCCGGCTCAGGGGCGAGGGGCCGGTGCGGAGCGCGTAAATGCCGCCGTCGTCGTTCCCGACGTACAGGACGCCGTCACCGATCACGGGTGACGAGAAGATTCTCCGCCCGGACTTGTACCGCCAGCGCACCTTGCCGCTCGCCCGGTCCACCGCGTAGACGGTGCCGGCCCCGTCGCCCACGTAGACGAACTCCCCGGCCACCGATGGCGATGACCACACCGGACGCTCCGTCGCCACCCGCCAGAGCTCCCGCCCGGTCCGCGCGTCCACCGCCTGGAGAAACCGCTCGTCGGAGCTGCCGGCGTAGACCACGCCGTCCGCCACGGCGGGCGACGTGTTGACCCACGACATTCGATGATCCAGCCGCCAGGCGAGCTTGCCGGTCTCCGCGCTCACCGCGTAGAGAAAGCCGTCGGGATCCGAAGAAGACCCGTCCGTCGGCGACGGCGGGAGAGGACTGGATGGTGCGGCGGTCGAAGCCGAACTCGCC
>JACDHV010000138.1 GCA_013820855.1 Gemmatimonadales bacterium
TGACATCACAGCGGGCTGTCAGCGTTCGGGCGAACGTGCCACCCGCCGACATATCGCTCTGATCTTCTCAGCGAAAGGATTCCTCAGATGGCGCATCAGACTACCATGCAGCCCACTCGCGAGATGTAGTCCTGCATCGAAGAGTGCCTGCGATGTCACAGCATCTGCGTTCAGACAGCCATGCATTGTCTCGAGCTGGGCGGGAAGCACGCGGATCCGGCACACGTCGCCCTCCTCGCAGACTGCGCCGAGATCTGCCAAACCTCGGCGAATTTCATGTTGCGAGGCTCCGAAAGGCATCAACTCACCTGCCGGGTGTGCGCAGACATATGCCGGGCCTGCGCAGAAGCGTGCGAGCGGATGGCCGGGGGCGATCATCTCATGCAGCAGTGCGCCGAAGCCTGCCGTCGGTGCCAGGAGTCGTGCGAGCGGATGGCCGCGTAGGGTGCTGGGTGATTGACACACGGCCATCAGCGATGCTTGCGGGGCGCCAGGCAGTGCCCCGGGCAGCAAGGGCCCCCTCAGCTCCTGGCCCGGGAGCGCCGGTCCGACGTGAACCTCCGGGCAGCTTGGACGTTCAGCATCAACGACTTCCTGTCGAATCTCAGCATCGTGGTCGCCGGGGTACTGGTGCACCTGCTCCGGCGCAACTGGCCGGACTTGGTCGTCAGGCTGGCGATAGCGGGAGTCGCGGCATACGGCGGCATCGAAATCCTACCGGCTGGGAGCGATGGTGCGCGATCGATGTTCCCGAACGCTCGGGCTGGCTACGACATGCGCCGAGTCCAGAAGCGGTGAGGAGACCTAACTGCGACCCAGTCACTCACCCGGCTGATCGCTCGGAGTTTCGACTCCACCAGCGGCCCGCCGTCCCACCCGCACGTCGAGTGACGCTGGTCCGGCAGCCAGTCCCAGGCGCAAAAGGTCGCGCCGGCCGATCCGGGAGAGAGCGTCAGTCATGGCTCGGAAACCTCCCGCGGTACCAACCCGTGATCATCGCGCGCAACGACGCCGGATCGACCGCCAGCACGAGACCGAGGTGGAACAGGGTGAAGCCGACGAAGATCCACACCGTTGAGGAAGTGCCAGTACCGGGCGAGCTCGTAGCCGCCGAACACGGCGGTGAGCCCGGCGAGCTGAACCGGCCGGTAAATGGCGAAGCCGCTCAGCGTCGCGACCGCGCCGACGGCCACGATTCCCGTGTACGCCGCCTTCTGTAGCGGGTTGTGCTTTCCCTGTGGCGGGTGATCCCTCCGGAGCCCGAGATGAAACCGCTGCATCTCCCAGGCGGGCCGCAGTGGCCATGCCCTCCCCCGTTACATGCGCTTCATCATGTCCTCGTGCATGGCCAGGAGCCTCCGCACCCGATCACCATGCGACTGCATCCGGGCCGACAGCTCCTTCCCCTCGAGCCCCGGGAGATCGGCGAGGTCGCGCCTGACCGAGTCCGCCAGAGCGGTCCACTCCGGGTTCCCGCTCATCTTCATGCCCCGCATGTCGGCCCCCATGCGATCCATCATCTGGGACATCATGCCCTCATGCATCGCCATCATGCCAGACATCCTTTCCGGCGACATCCGCATCGTCGAGTCCATGTGCGCGCGCATCGCCGGCATCATGCTCATCCCTTCCATCCCCATGTGTCCGCCCATCTTCATGCTGTCCCCGCCCATCTCCGCCATGCCCTCCTGAGCTCGCCCGGCGGGCTGCTGTTGCCCAGGCTTCTCGCCGCCGCACGCTGCCAACGCGATCCCACTCAGCACCAGCATCCATTGCATCGCTCTCATGGGTTTACTCTCCTTCCAAGCTCTATGGATTGAACGAAAGACCGCTCGCCAGATCTTCTCCGCCTTTCCTGCGCCTCCACAGCTCGTCGTCCGCCGACCCCTCCAGCCCCCGCCTGCGCCAGAGGAAGTAGAGCACCGGCAGCACCACCAGCGTCAACACGGTCGAGGTGATCATCCCCCCAACCATCGGCGCGGCGATGCGCTGCATGACCTCGGCACCCGTGCCGTGGGCCCAGAGCGCGGGCAGCAAGCCGAGCATGATGGCGGCCACGGTCATGAGCTTGGGCCTGAGCCGGTTCACCGCGCCGTGCTCGATGGCCCCGACCAGGTCGCCGACTGTCGGCCGCCGGCCGCCCCGCGTAATGTCTTGCCAGGCATGATCGAGGTAGAGCAGCATGACCACCCCGGTCTCCGCAGCCACCCCGGCGAGGGCGATAAATCCCACCGCGACAGCGACCGAGAGGTTGTAGTCCAGCAGCCACATGGCCCACACACCACCGACCAGGGCGAAGGGAAGGGAGAGCATGACCATGAAGGTTTCAGTCAGGGTGCCGAAGGTCAGGTAGAGCAGGAACGCGATCGAGAGCAGCGTGAGCGGGACCACCACCTCGAGCCGGCGCTTCACCCGCTCGATCGCCTCGTACTGGCCGCTCCACTCCAGCCGATAGCCGGCCGGGATGTCCACCTCGCGTGCGACGACCTCGCTCGCCTCCGCTACATAGCCCCCGATGTCGCGCCCCCGCACGTCGATCGAGACGATATCGTTGAGATACCCGTTCTCGCTTCGAACCATGGCCGGTCCCGGCGCGAAGCCGATCTCGGCCACCTGGGAGAGGGGCACCTGAAGCCCATCGCCGCCACTGACGAGCAACCGGCCGATCGCTTCGGGGCTGTCGCGGAAATCTCGGGCGTAGCGCACCTGCACCGGAAAACGCTCCCGCCCCTCGACCGTGGTCGTGACCTGATCGCCCCCCAGCGCCATGGCGAGGACCTCCTGCACGTCTCCCGTCGTGAGCCCATAGCGTGCCAGCGCCTCGGCGTTGGGCCGGATGTCGAGATAGCGTCCGCCGAAGGAGCGCTCGGCGTAGATGCTGGCCGTGCCCGGCACGGCGGCCAGAGCCCCCTCGATGTCCCGCCCGATGCGCTGAATCACCTGGAGATCGGGCCCGAAGATCTTCACACCGAGAGTCGTCCGGATGCCGGTCGAAAGCATGTCGGTGCGGTTCTTGATCGGCATCGTCCAGCTGTTCACCGCACCGGTGAGCCGGAGCGCCCGATCCAGCTCGGCGATGAGCCCGTCGTGGGTGAGCCCCGGCCGCCATTCCGACCTGGGCTTGAGATTCACGGTGGTCTCGACCATGGAGACCGGTGCCCAGTCCGTCGCTGTGTTGGCCCGGCCCGCCTTGCCCCACACCGATTCGACCTCGGGGAAGCTCATCAGGATGCTGTCCTGCACCCGGAGCATCCGCCGCTGCTGGCTCAGCGAGACGCTGGGCAGGGTGTTGGGCATATACATGAGGCTCCCCTCCTGCAGCGGAGGTATGAACTCGCTCCCCAGCGTGGTCAGGGGGATCACGGTGACTCCGGCCAGGAGCACGCACCCGGCCAGCACGGCCACCCGGGTGCGAAGCGACCAGCGGAGCACCGGCCGGTACAGCCTCGCGGCCCAGCGGTTGACCGGGTTCGCTGACTCGGGCCGGATCCGACCCTTCACGAGGTAGCCCATGAGAACGGGGACCACAGTGATGGACAGGAGCGCCGCGCTCGCCATGGCGAAGGTCTTGGTCAGCGCGAGCGGGCGGAAAAGCCGGCCCTCCTGGTCCTCCAGCGTGAACACCGGCAGGAACGAGACGGTGATGATGAGCAGCGACATGAAGAGCGCCGGCCCCACCTCCTTCGACGCGGCCAGCACCCGCTCCCAGTGCGGGCGGTCGGGCTCGTGCTCGATGTGCTTGTGCAGGTTCTCGATCATGACGATCGCCGCGTCGATCATCGCCCCGATGGCGATGGCGATCCCGCCCAGCGACATGATGTTGGCGTTGATGCCAAGCCAGCGGGTGACCGCGAGCGCGGCCAGGATCCCGAGCGGCAGCGTCGCGATGGCGACCAGGGCGCTCCTGGCATGCAGCAGGAAGACGAGACACACGGCCGCCACGATCGCCGACTCCTCCAGCAGCGTGCGCCAGAGGGTCCGGATCGAGCGGTGGATGAGGTCGGAGCGGTCGTAGGTGGTGACGACGCTGACGCCCGCCGGAAGCGAGGACTCGATCTCGGCCAGCTTGGCCTTGACCCGGTTGGTCACGTCGAGCGCATTGGCCCCGATCCGCATGACCACGACGCCACCGACCGCCTCCCCCTGTCCGTTCCGTTCGGCGATCCCGACCCGGAGATCGGGACCGATGGTCACCTGAGCCACGTCGCGCACGCGGACGGGACGCCCTCCGGATCCCGACCCTACGGCAACGTCCGCGATGTCCTGCACCCCGCGGAAATACCCCAGCCCCCGGATGGCGTAGTCGCTCCCGGCCACCTCGAGCGTGCGCGCGCCCACGTCCTGGTTGGCGCCGCGCACCGCCTCGACGATCTGCTCGGCCGTCACACCGAAGGCCTGGAGACGGATCGGATCGAGTAGCACCTGGTACTGCTTGACGAAGCCCCCGATGCTCGCCACCTCGGCGACCCCGGGCAGCCCTTGAAGGGCGTAGCGGATCTGGAAGTCCTGAATGGTCCGAAGCTCCGCCAACGTGTAGCCGGGGCCCTCCAGCGCGTATTGGTACACCCAGCCCACACCGGTGGCGTCAGGTCCCAGCTCTGTCTTGGCACCCGCCGGCAGCCTGGTCTGCACCGCGTTCAACCGTTCAAGGACCCGGGAGCGGGCCCAGTACAGGTCGGTGCCCTCCCGGAAGATCACGTACACGAACGAGGTGCCGAACATCGACTGGCCCCGCACCGCCTTGGTCTGCGGCACGCCCAGCATGGCGGTGACGAGAGGGTACGTGACCTGGCTCTCAACCACCTGCGGTGCCTGACCCGGGTAATCGGTGTAGACGATCACCTGCACGTCGGAGAGGTCGGGAATGGCATCCACCGGCGTGGTCCGCACATAGAGTCCCCCGGCGACCAGGAGCAGGAGGGCGGCCATCGCGACCAGCCCGCGGCGGCGGATCGACCATTCGATCACTCGGGCGATCATCGCCCGTCCTCCCCTTCCATCTTCATGCCTTTCATATCCCTCTGCTTCCCCGTCTGCCCCGCCGCCCCGCCGCTCCCCTGCCCCCCCATATCCATCCCGCCCATGTCGAGCCCCATCCCCATCTGCAACATCAGCCCCTGCATGGCGGAGGCGAGATTGGACTCGGAGTCGAGCAGGTACGTGGCCGAGGCGACCACTTCGTCTCCCGGCTTCAGCCCGTCCACGATCTCCACCAGCGAGTCGCCCCGGGCGCCAACCTGGACCTCACGCGGCACGAACTGCCCGTCGCCGCGGTTCACGAACACCAGGTTCTCGGTGCCGGTAGGGAGCACGGAGGTGAGCGGGATGCTGAGCCGTTTGGTCGCCGCCGGCTGCAGCTCGGCCGTCGCGAACATACCGGGCCGGAGCCTGCCATCCCGGTTGGCGATCTCCACTCGGGCGGTGAGGGTCCGGGTCTTCTCGTCGACCGTAGGGTGAATGAACGTCACCCGGCCCTGGTAGGTGCGGCCGGGAAGCGCGTCCACCCTTACTGTGACGGGCATGCCCACCTTCAGCATCCTGGCGTCGGCCTCGAACACGGCGAGATCCACCCAGAGGGTGCTCGGGTCGGCGATCAGAAAGAGGTTGTCTCCGGCCTGGACTGCCTGGCCCTGGGTCACCATCTTCTCGGCGATCTCGCCACTCCGCGGAGCGTGTAGCACGATCCGACGTTGCGCCGTCCCGCCGCGCTCGAGTGCCACAAGCTGGTCTTCGGGAACGTCCCATAGCTGAAGCCGGCGTCGTGCCGCGGCCGCAAGGGACGAGTCGCCCAGACGCCGAGCGGTGAGATATTCCTCCTGGGCGCTCACCAGCTCGGGAGCGTAGAGCGCGAGAAGCGGCTGGCCCTTCCGCACCGGCTTCCCCGCGAAATCAGCGTACAGTTCCTCGACCCAGCCCATCACCCGGGCGTTCACGTATTCCCGCCGGGGCTCCGCGTAGGTCAGGGTCCCGACGACCCTGGCCCCGCGGCCGACCGGTCGCATCGCCGCGCGCGCGAAGGTGATACCGAGCCGTTCCGCGGCCCGGCGGTCGAGCCGCACACCGGCCGACTCGCTCGCGCTCGCCCCCGGGCCGCGATCCATGCTCTCCATGGAGCCCATCCCTTGCATGCCGCTCATCCCGCGGCTGCTCCCGTCGGCGGCGGAGTCTCTCCCTCCCTGCATCGATTGCCCATCGCCATCGGCTCCGCCGCAGCCATTGGCGAAGAGGGCGAGCGCGGCGGCAGCGATCCAGCGTCGCATCATTGGTCGTCCTCCCGAGCCAGTAGCTGTTGCAGCATGACGAGATGAGTGAGATGCTCCGACGCTTCCCTGGCGGCATCGAGGTCCGCGCGGTATCGGGCGTCCTCCGCGGCGAGCACGTTGAGGAAATCCACTTGCCCTACCCGATAGCTCCGGAGGCTTGCCTCCGCCGTGGCCCGGGCGGCCGGCACTACCTGGTCCACCAGCAGCCGCAGCCGTCGCTCGCCCGCCGCGACGCGGGCCCTGGTGCTCTCGAGCTCGGCCGCGAGGGCCGCCGTCTCCTCCGCCACCGCGGCACGGGCCGCGTCCGCATCGGCTTCGGCAGCCTCCGCGAGGCGGTGCTGCTTCCGGCCGGCGAAGAGCGGAAGTCGCACACCGACGAAAGCGGAGAAGAAGTCGGAGCCCAGTGGACGGGCTCCGTACCTGGTCATGAGCGTGAAGTCGGGTCGCGCGGCAAGCCGCTCCACCCGGGCCGTCTGCTCCGCCGCTTCCACCGCGGCCAGCCGGGCGGCGACCCGGGGATGGTAAGTCAGCGACTCAGCGGCAACGATATCGCCCCGGGTCCGCCCGATGTGGGTCGCCGTCACCGTCAGCTCCGGTCGAACGGGCTCGATCCGGAGCGAGTCGCCGGCGGGACGATTCCGGAGGGCCCGGAGCTCGGCTCGCAGCTCGGCGTCCTCCTCGGTGAGATCGGCTTCTTCGGTGTCGAGTCGGGCCAAGGCGACGCGGGCCTGGAGCGGGTCGCTCTGAGGTGCACTGGTGGTGGCATAGCGGGCGGTCGAGATCTCGACGGCAGCGGCCAGCAACGAGCGCTGCCGCGCCAGCGTCCTGTGAGCGGCCGCGACGTACCGGAGCCGGTAGTACAGCGCCGCGGCCCGCACGCTGACTTGCCGTCGCCGATCGGCGACAGTGGACTCCAGGGCTCGTGCGTCGGCGCGGGCGGCACTCGTTCGAGCGCCGAGCGTGCCGGGCCAAGGGAACTCCTGACTGAGCTCCACGTCCACTTCCGTGAAGTCGCTTTCACGGAAGGCGAACCGCGGCAGGGTCAGGTTCATGACGCCGATCGAGAGCATGGGATCGGGCAATGCACCGGCGGGACGGACCCGGGCCGTTGCCGCCCGGGCCAACGCCCGGTCTGCGCCGAGGGACGGATTGGCGGCCAGCGCCTCGGCCGTGAGGCGTGCGAGCAGCGAGTCGGCGCCCGGCGCGTCCTGAGCAGACAACCGGCGACCGGCCAGGGTCAGGGCGAGGCCGGCGATCGCGGCGGCGAAAAGGATCACTTGCATCTCGGGTCTCCTTCCGTCCGTTGCGATCGGAGTCGCTGCGCGATCTGGCGAACCAGCTCCCTGCGCCGCCCGCGGAGCCGGTGAGCGAGCTGAGTCAGCCTGGTGACCTGAAGGCCGTCGAGCCCCAGATCCTGCCGATGCTCGACCGGTCGCTCGGCGACGGCATGGGCGGGTAGGGACCGGGCCGGTGAGCTGCTCTGCGCAGCGACTTCCGCTCCGGGTAGCGGGGTGATGATGAGCGTCGCCAAGACGGCGGCACGGGTGAGCCAGGCGGGCATGTAACTCTCTCCGAGAGTGTGAGATACGAGTCTCCGGCCGCTCCCGCGCTCGTTGCGAGCGGACGGGAATTGCGTGGTCTCTCCGGCCCACCCGCAGCGGGGGGCCGGCTATGGAGGTGGGGCCGGGCTTAGACTCGGGGAGGGTGGAACGGTGGTGAGAGAATGCCGCTGGGGGCGCTCAGAACATCCAGGGGCGTGGGCGCCCGGTGGACGAGGGAAACGAGCTGGAACGCTTCGTGAATCTGCGCGATCACTGGCGCGGGTTGGGCGCAGAGCTGGGCAACGGAGCAGCCACCTTCGACCTGGGCTCCGGCGGGCGCGAGTGTACGTCCTGCCGGACCGGACCGCTCGGGCATGGCGCACTCCGCGCTCGCATGCTCGCGCTCAAGACAGAGCGCCGCCCCGATAACGGGGTCGAGCTGGAGGAGGAGAAGCAAGGCCAGGATCAAGCGCATGCCGAACTGTATCTCTGAGGTAAGCGTGGAGCAACACCTCGTCAACCGCACCGATCGCTCATGCGGACAACGCGGCAGCGCACGGGTTGGTTCCTCCGAGCGCCCTGCGCGCCGCGTGTCCGGTACCCCGCGGCTGCCAGGATCGCAGTCCCCATCTGGAGCAGTGCCTGGTAGCCGAGCACATACTGATTGTCGGCGGAATTGGCAGCGTTGCGCGCGTCCCGGGAAGATCGCACTGCTTTTTCCCAGAGAGCCACGACTTCCGAATCAGTCCGGGTGAGGGCCTCGAGTTGGCCGCCGTCGAGGAGGCGTTGAATCTTGAGTGGGAGTGTCACGGCCGTGCTTGTTCAAGGGCTTTCCGCGCAGCGGAGAGGTCCGCGTCGCTCCCCAGGATCCACAACTTAGGTCCCCGGAGCACGGCGGGAAGAAAGCCACTGCTGTTGGCGACCCGCTCCGGCAGATCATCGTAGTTCGTGGTCACGACGTTTACCTCGCGCCCCAGCAGCACACCAGTATCAAGGGTCCGGCGAGCCAGCAGGTCCTCCGGCAATTTCCCGATGGAGGATGAAGACGTCGAGGTCGCTGCTCTCCCGAACTGCCGTGCCACGGGCGTCAATGGCAGGCCGAGCAGAGCCGAGGGTCCTGGGGCACGCTGACGTCGCGCTCCTTCACGGCCTGTGCCCCGAGCGGCGGCGCCGGAACAGCGCGTACTTGCTTGCCTTCTTCCTCGCCCTGGCGATCATTTCGGGCGACGCATCGATTCCCTGCACGCTGCCTAAGGGCCCGACGCGCCGTTTCGCCGCAATCGCCAGCGATCCGGTGCCGCAGCCAGTATC
>JACDHV010000316.1 GCA_013820855.1 Gemmatimonadales bacterium
GAACTCCAGCCGCGCCGCCCGGTCCTCCGCAGTCGCGCCGATCGCGAGCTCGGCCGCGCGCAGCTCGACGGCCGCCCGCTCCCGGGCCAGCCGTGCCGATGCCGCCCGGTGACCGCTCGCCAGCTCCCCAACATCCCAACTCGCCGACAGCCCTGCCGATGAACCCAGCGCGAGCGCCTCCGGCGAGCCCGCCAGCTCCATCGGCAGCCCTAGCGGGTCCCGGTACGCGAGCCGCACCGACACCGACAGCGAAGGCCACCACCGGCGCCGGTGCGCCTCCACGGCGACCCCATCCGCCTCCGCGAGCCGCAGCCGCGCAACGTCAAGGGTGGTGACCGCCGTATCTGCCCTGTAAGCCACGATCTCCCCCGCGGCGGGGTGTCCGGCGCCCGGCCCCGGGATCGTCTCCTGAGCGCGCAGGGGCGCCGCGAGACACACCATTGCGAGGCACCCGGCAACCACGCCGCGCACGACTTCCGCGCCGCCCCAGCTCTCGACCACGCGCCGCTTGGTCCGCTCGCTCACCAGCGTGTAAACCTGAGTCGTCCGGATATCCGCGTGCCCGAGCAGCTCCTGCACCGCGCGCAGGTTGTCGGTGCTCTCCAACACATGGGAGCCGAAGGAGTGGCGCGCGACGTGAGGATGAAAGCGGCGCGCGAAACCGAGCCGCTGCCCGAGCTGGACCGGCACAAAGTAGAGCGCCCGCCGCTTGAGCTCGAGCCCCGTCATGGTGCACCACAGCAGCCCCGAGTCCCGGCCCGCCAGGATGCAGGCGCGAGCCGCCAACCATTCGCGCAGGATCGGCACGAGCGCCGGATCGAGCGGGCACCAGCGCTCTTTCGCGCCCTTGCCCAGCACCCGCACCTCGAGCCCGCCCGCAGCCGAGCGGCGAATGTCTGCCGACCGCATCCCGCACAGCTCCGAGGCCCGCACCCCAGTCAGGTACAGCACTGCGATCAGCGCCCGGTTGCGGATCAGCCGGCAGAGCGTGCGACCCGCCGTCGCCGCCTTCGCGCGATCGATCTCCGCCCGGTAGTACTCGAACACCCGGCCGATTTCGGCCTGCGTCAGCGAGTCGTCCACGTTGCGCAGTGGATCGACGCGAGGCAGCGCCGCCGAGGCGAAGGGATCGAAGAGCAGCACCCCGCACCGCACCAGCCACCCGAAGAGTGAGCGCACCGCCGAGAGGTTGCGCCGGATGCTCGCGGGACTCATCCCCCGCGCCCGGAGCCACGCCAGGAAGTCGGCCGAGTCGATCGGCGCCAGCGTGCAGACGGTGCGCTCCGTCTCATCGAGCCACCGACCGAGCCGCCCGATGTCATAGGCATAGGCCTCGCCGGTGCGCTCCGCGCCGCCGAGATTGCGCAAGTGCGCCAGCCATAGCGCCGAGAGCTCGGCCAGCCGCGCGGCCGGAATCGGCTCCAGCGCTGAAGAAATCGCGCGGGACGGGTAGACATGGGGTACAGCTACAGAGATCGCCATCGAGACACCTCACCAGGTGGAAGAGAGGGTCCAGCGCCGTAAAATCCCCCGGCGCCCATCGGCCAGACCGGCCGCGGAGGGAATGCAAACTAGCCGAACATACGTTCGGCGGTAGCGATTCGAGCAGGCGGTAATATATCAGCGAAGTGCGGCGGTTACGAGCGGTCAGCCGCGGCCCGCGGTGCGCAGCGGAGGCACCCCAACCGCCCGCACCCGCGCCCACGCCCCGAGGCATGCGCCCGGGCTGGCGTGATCCCTGACTATCTGCTCCCACCGCGCCCACCGCGCCCACGCCTCGCCGGTGCCGATCTCGACCTCGAGCGAGTCGACCGCGCCCAGCACGTCGCCGCCATCGAGCCCGAGCCGCGCGTCGGCCGCCTCAGCCATCCAGACACAGGTATCCCACGTGCCCAAGCGCATCCGCGCGCCCCACAGATCCGCCGCCAGCAGGCCCACGCACAGGCCCAGCGCAGCGATCGCCAGCCGTCCCGGCTTCCTCATTCGTCGCCTCCCGAGTTCGTCGTTCCTGGGGTGGAAAGCAGGATGGCGGCCGCACGCTTCGCAAGCCGCCGGAAGTCATCACGACTCGGCTCCTCGCCAGCATGGTCCTCCGGTATGCCCAGGCAGTCGCAGAAGTTATCGCAATACTCCTCACACGGCTCCCAGCGATAGCCGAACTCATCCGCCAACTCGCGCGCCAGAGATTCGATCTGCTCCTCTTGTGTCATCGTCAACGCTCCTCCTCGGTACTGTTCGTGATCAACTCGAAAAGCTCATCCTCCCGCCGGCGCCGCATCACGCCGAGCGCATACGCGATCCGCCGCGCCGTCGCCTGCGGAACCCGCTCTGTGAGCACCCGCGGGACGACGGAGCCTTCGAAGCGCTCGCCGCACTCCTCGCGAGCCGTCCGGACGTTGCGGACCTTCATCGCGAGCAGCCGCCCGGCCTGCACCGCCTCGCGCGTCAGCTCGCCCCGCTCCGCTTCCGCCTCGCGCTCGATCTCCGCCAGGCCGATGCACCCCGGCCCCCGCTCGCGCCGCTCGAGCTCGATCGCCAGGATCTCACCCACCCGCCACGCGACCGCCACCCGGCCGCCTTCCTCCGCTGCATCGAGCAGCGACGCGAGCGCCCCGGGCGTACTCACCACCCGGTCCCAATCCTCGCCGGGGATGCGAAGCACTTCTTCCTCGGCGCCAGCGTCGCCCTGGGCGATCTCCTCGTCGGTCTGCTCAGTCTCCGGCAGGAGATCCGCGCGGAATCCACGGCTCCAGCGGAGCGAGTGGTGACCGCGCATCGCTGCCACCCATTCGAGCCAGAGCGCCCGGTCCCGATCGTCGCCGCTCGTCTGCCAGTCGCGCAGGATCTGCCAGGGTGTGCGGT
>JACDHV010000317.1 GCA_013820855.1 Gemmatimonadales bacterium
ATTTTCGAGAGCCGTTCCGTGGAGTTCCTGAGCTGGTTCCTGCGTTTATACATTCTCTACTGCGTCGCCGTTTTTGGACTGGGCGCACTCGTCGGCTTGGCAGCGATGGTGCACTGGCTCCTCCGATGGAGCGGGAGATCCCTCCATCCTCGGCGCTCCTAGGGTGGCGGGCGGCCACGGCTCCGCCAGCAAGTTCATGAGCCAGCCGAAGTCCACGCCTTCCATGGCGCCCCCTTGACCTCAACCGTTCATCGGTAGGCTCGGGAGCTCCCACAGCTTGCCGCTCAAGAGCCAGAAATCCTGAGTGTCACGAGTGAGCAGCCCACTGCCGTGCTGCAGGCGACCACCTGGACGCCGGACACTTGCAGCGCGGTGATCACATCGCCGTTCGAGAGACCCCCCGCGTCGTGGAGCGCCGGTTGGCTGAAGCCGATCGACCAGGTCCGCCAGGTCGCGTCGGTCCCGACCAGGACCCCGGCGCCGGTCGTGGTCCCTGCGATGCCGTCGTAGAGGAGCTGGGCTTAGGTGTGACCCCACTGGAACTGAAGTTGAGGACGCTGCCGCCGGAGCCGTCCTTCGCCAGGTACAGCTCGGCTTGTGCCGGAAAGCGCAGGGTAAGGTTGACGCTGGAGCTGCCCAGCTCGAGACAATTGGCGTGGTACGGCGAAGTGGCGTGCGCCTGCGGGTTGAGCCACAGTCCGACGTAGCCTTCCGGCGAGGTCACACATTGGCCCTGGCCCGGCTCGGCTCCCCGCATCGCGCGCTCCTGGCGTTGAGGTCGCGCCACGATACACTGCGCGCGTCGTCCGCGCCATACAGTTTCGTCACCCGTTTTTCAGCAGCCTGCTAGAGCCCGGGCATGAGGGGAAGCACAGGTGCATGAGCTGCAAGGTGGAGTTCGGCCGCTGAGACGACTTTGTCCCACCGCAGCTCAGCGGCTAAGAGGGGGAAATCCGCGAAGAAGCAGTTCCAGCGTCCGATCACTTTCGTGCCGCTGGCTCTAGTGCTGGCCGAAGGCAGAGCCGGCTATCTCGGCTACCGCCTGGACAAGCTGGTCCAGCATAAAGGGCTTCTGGAGCAATGGACCAGCCAGAGGTCCATGCTCGGGATCCGAGGGATACCCGCTCACGAAGAGCACCCGCGTGCTTGGCGACGCCCGGAGCATCAGACGAGCGAGATCCGGGCCGTCGATCGGGTCCATGCGCACATCGGTCACCATTATTGCCGCGGGCGCTGGCAGGCTCATGGCCAGCTCGAGTGCCCGCAAGCCGTTCGTCGCGGTGTGTACCTCGTAGCCAGCCGAAGCGAGCGCGCGTTCCATCATGCGCAAGACCATCTGCTCGTCGTCGACCACGAGTACCACAGGAGCGGGGACCATCTGCCGGGCAGACATGGAACCCAGTTTGAGAGGGGTATCACCAACATACCTACAGGCGTGCATCGCGGAAGTAGTGAAAAGGGCTGCACCGGTGGGTTGCCCCTGAATGGTGAATCGCCGCGCCTGGTGGGCCGCCTCACATCCTCTCGTCGGACACGGAAGTAGGCTCTAGGCAAGCGTCGGATCGTAAATGCCTAACCACTTCTGTGGAAACCGGGTCATGTCGCAACCTATTCGTGAAGCTGCACTTAAGCCCGCCGCCGCGGAACCCTACCCATACTTGACCGTGCGGATGTGGACGACGGCCGATCGCCTCGCGGCGCTCGTGGCCAAGTACCGGGGCATCCCGGCTGAGGCCATCAGTCGCCTGAATCGGGTGCTCTCGGATCGAGATTTCATGTTTCGCGGGGGAGGGCCAGCCACAGCCTAAAGGGACCGCCCCCCGTTCCCCGATGCGTGGTGCCACCGGAAGACTAGCGGATCCTCGTGCCGGCGCCGGGTCAGCCCCAGTGCTGAGTACCGTGCCGCGCTCACAGGAAGATGACCACCATGAGTAAGGAATCCCCCGTCCGCGAAGTCCGCCTCAGACCCGAGTTCGCTGGTCTATATGAGAACATGCCGGCGGAGACTTGGCTGCCAGCCTCGCAGTGGGCCGAGGTGTTGGTTGAGCGGGCGCGGCGCGCCCGGGTGCTCAACGTTCACCAGCGCACGTTCGATCAGCGGCATTTCGAGTTCCGTGGGGGGCCGGAACCCCGCAAACATACCGACCGCCAGCGGCGGACACGTGCCGAGGACCGCACCTAACTCCACTGGGGCGGCGGTGACTGAAGACCAGGCATTGCTGATGTGGGGCGGGGCCGGGGGCTCGACCGGGGTGAGCAGGCTGTTGGGAAAGCCATTCATGCCCGCCCAGTTGCTGAGTCGTGTGCGCGAGGTACTTGCTGGGTAGGGCAGACAATCTCGTCGGGGGGAGCTGTTCCACGGCCCCGGAAGCGCGGATTCAGCGCTGCCGAGAGCGGTATCCTTGTATTTTGACGGGTATGTCGGAGCATCCACTTCATGAGTGTCACGGTGGCCCTTGGGACGGGCGTCACATCTCAGATCGGGGGCCGCGCTTTTCGGTGACCTCTACCCTCAATCAAGATGGGACGCTGACGCCGCGCAGTTGGCAATCCGGCCTGTACAAGCGCCGCTCCGGTGGGTATCACTGGCGGCCCTCTCCCGACTAGGCGCACCATGGATGAACTGACTTACGAGCTGCTGACCTGGCTGAACGCAGGGCATACCGTGCTCCGCCCGGCGGAGAGCACCGAGGAAGGCCTGGAGGCGTTCCGCGGGCTGCTGATGCTCCTGACCCGGCTTCGCGACGGGGGGTTGGTGCAATTCGCCGACCGGCGCGTGACCAAGACGGAAGCCGGCATGCCGCTGATGGTGGGCCCGGTGGATCTCACGCCCAAGGGGAAGGCGGCACTGGAACGGGAC
>JACDHV010000318.1 GCA_013820855.1 Gemmatimonadales bacterium
GCGGACGGGATAGCTGCCTCGCGAGTGGCGGACGATGACAGCGCTCACCAGGTGAGGTCCGGGTACCCGGCGCGGTGGTTCGCCAGGCGCGCCAGCGTGAAGAGGAGATCGGAGAGGCGGTTGAGGTACACCAGGATCTCGGGCGGCACCTCGTCTTCCCGGGCGAGGTGAACCACGCTCCGCTCCGCGCGCCGGCAGACGGTGCGGGCCAGGTGGAGCGCCGCGGCCTTGGCCGTCCCTCCGGGCAGCACGAAGGCGCGGAGCGGGGGCAGCTCCAGCTCGGCATCATCCATCACCCGCTCGAACGACGAGGCCCGCTCCGGCGGCAGCACCGCCTTCTCGATGGCCTTGGCCACCTTGTCGGGCTCGGGCGTGGCGAGCCGTCCACCGATCGAGAAGAGATCGCGCTGGACCGCCTCGAGGAGGTCGTCGAAGAGCTCGAGCGGCGCCGTGGCCCGCGCGAGCCCGAGCACGGAGTTGAGCTCGTCCACGTCGCCGTAGGCCGACGTGCGGGGGTGGTCCTTCTTCACCCGCCCGCCGCCGAAGAGGCCGGTCTCGCCCTCGTCGCCGGTCCTGGTGTAGATCCTCACCCGCAGACTCCTTCCACCTCGGCGGCCGCCACCACCACATTTCCCCCGGGCTGGATGATCCCCCAGACCACGCGGCCGTCGCGGACGTTGACCTGCTCCATCCAGATGTTGTCGCGGCTGTAGGCCACGTCGCTGATCGGCTGAAGGCGCCGCCAGTAGACCGGGCGGCCCACCGGCCCATACGCGTCGAGCCGCCCGCCGGTGGAGGAGAGCAGCGTGGGATGGAAGATCTCCTGGTGCCAGGTCCCGGCGCTGTCCCACGCCATCACGCCGGTGGCCACCAGCGTGTCCAGCCCCCCGACCACGCGCCGCTGCCGCAGGGAGACGGCGTAGCGGATCCGGCCGCCGTCGGCGCGGAACGGGATGACGTCGGCCGCGTCGATGTCGGCGAGCGTGTTGATCTCGATCCGGCGGGAGTGAAGGGGCCGGAGCTGGAGCCCGGGAAACCGCGCGGCGAAGGTCGAGTCGAGGTGGGTCCCGGTGCGCTCGACCAGGCTGCTCACCAGTCGAGGCGACGGCTCCGGCGGTGGGTCGCGCCGCACCAGCCCGCGCGACGGGCGCTCCGTCTCGCCGGCCGAGAGGAAGCTTCCGAGGACCGGCCCGCGGAGTGGGGGATCGCCTTCGCCGGGCTCGGTCTCGACGATCAGCTCGAGCCTGGCGCCGCGCGCACCTCGCTCGATGCACTGGCTGCCCCGCAGCAGCACCTCGGACAGGGCCACCCGGGTGTGGCCCAGGGGTGAGCCGACCATCGCCAGCGCCGCGCGCGGCTCCTGCCGGTCTCCGGTGCGCCGCCG
This sequence comes from Gemmatimonadales bacterium, assembly GCA_013820855.1. Classification (GTDB taxonomy): domain Bacteria; phylum Gemmatimonadota; class Gemmatimonadetes; order Gemmatimonadales; family GWC2-71-9; genus CAVVWJ01. The sequence goes on from JACDHV010000318.1 coordinate 1,385, forward strand.
CCCGCGCGCCGTGAGGGAGACGGTGCCGGCGCGCCGCAGATTGTGCCAGACGCCGAACTCGTCCCGGAAGAGGTCCGGGCGAAACCGCCGGGCGAGCGCCTCGATGAGGACGGTATCGCTGGAGAGGAGATGCACCGCGCGGCTGGTGCCCTCGCCCACCAGGCTGCCGGCCAGGTAGCCGGCCGGGTCCAGGCGAACGTCGCTGGCGACCGGCATCGAATCGAGCGGAGCCGGAGCACGCTCTCGGAATGAACTGTCGACGCCGCCTCTCGGCGCGCATGCGGAAACGGCCGCGAGCGAGGCCGCGAGCACGATGGCGGGAAAGCGGGGCATGGCGCGCAATGTGAGGGTGCCGAGGCGGCCGGGAAAGGGCACCGGCGGAGCGGCGCCCGTGCCGGAAGACGCGAGCGCCGCGATGCCGCCGGGCGTGCGTGCGGAATGATCAGGGCGAGGCGTTCCTCGCGTCCGCCCGATCGCGTTTGGCCGGCGGCGGCCGGCGCCCACCGGGCCACGGCTCCCCCTGCACCTGGCTGATCGCCCACACGTAGGCGGCGACCAGTCGGGTCTCCTGGTCGGTGAGGTTCTGCGCCACCCCGCGCGGCGGCATCGCGACTGTCGTGCGCGCCAGCGGCTGGGGGAGACCGGCCTTGATCAGCGAATCGATCGCGGGCCACTCGGCCGGAATGTAGGCCAGGCCGGAGGCGAGCGACTTGCCGAGATTGGGCAGGCCCTCGCCGAAGTCGCCATGACACGTCTGGCAGCCGCCCTTGGTGCGGAACAGCTCACTCCCGCGATTGATGAGGTCGATGGTCATACCCTTCGGAAGGGCGGGCAATTTCCTGGGGAGTCCGTCCTCGTCGAAATCTTGCTGGTCCCCTTCTCCCATCCGCTCGCCGCGCTGTTGCGGCTGCTGGGCGGTGGCCGGCAGCGCCAGCCCGAGCAGCAGCAGCGCCGTCATTCCATGGAGGATAGGCATCATTGGCCTCCTTGCTGCCGCTGCCCGCCGGTGGCGCGTCCGCCGAGGGCAAAGACGAGCAGCTCGTCGCTGCGGGGCGTGTTGATCTGGAAGTTGCCGCCCGCCGCGACCGCCACGTACTGGGTTCCGTCGATCGAATAGGTGACCGGGGGCGCATTGACGCCGCCGCGAGTCTCGACGTTCCAGAGCTGCCGGCCGCTCTTGGCGTCGTACGCTACGAACCTCTGCTCGCCCAGGCCGGTGAACACCAGCCCGCCGGCGGTGGCGAGCGCGCCACCGATCATGGGCTTCTCGACCTTGTTCTGCCAGGCGATGTCGCCGGTATTGAGGTTGACCGCGGAGAAGAGGCCGTACTGCGGCTCCCCGGTCCCCACGAAGGCGCCGCCCAGCCACATGGCCGGGGGCTTGAGGGGCTCCGAGCGCACCTTGTAGAGCATGGGCTGGTGCAGCGCCAGCACGTACATGAGGTTGAGCTCGGGGTGGACGGCCGTCGGC
>JACDHV010000139.1 GCA_013820855.1 Gemmatimonadales bacterium
GGTCCAGGTTGCCGCCGCCGCCACGCCCGGCGCGGCGGACGACGCCGCCAGCAAGGCGGAAGGGCTCGGCTATCCCGCGGTCATCGTTCGGGAGCGGGGTCTGTACAAGGTGCGGGCCGGGGCGTTCGTCACGCGGCAGGAGGCGCAGGCCGCGATCCCCAAGCTCAAGGCCGGGATCGGCGGCAGCCCGTTCGTGGTGGCGGAGCCCTAGTTGTAAGATTCCCGCATGGTCCCCCGCACAATCCGGCTGGCCGACGGCATCCGCGGGGCGGCGTGGCTCGCTGCCCTGGCGGTCTGTGGCTGCAGGGGCTCGGTGCCGATCGGGGAGCCCGAGCCCGCCGCTCCCCCGGACCAGTGCATCCTTCCCGCCGCCGATCCGGGCGAGCCCCGCGAGCTGATCGTCGCCGTGGTTCGGCCCGAGGACACGACCATCGTGGCCCGGCGAATGCCCCGCCCGCTCATACGCCTCGATTGCCTCGGCGCCGCTCGGCCGGGCGCGGCCGCGTCGTGGACCCCCGATTCCTCGCGCCGCAGCTGGACCTTCGTCCTTGCGCCGTCCGCTCTCGGCGTCACCGCGGGGGCGGCGGCCGCGGAATGGAGAACCCGGCCCGACGCGGCCACGACGCTCAGAATCTCGGGTGTGGCGTCCGTGGTGCCGCTGGATGGCCGGCGGCTCGTCGTCACCCTCGATCGTCCGACCGATTCGGTGCCCGCGCTCTTCGCCGATCCGTCGCTCGGACTGGTCACCGACTCCCTCCCGCCGAGCGGCACGACGTTCATCGCACGCAAGCCGGCCAGCGGCGATCCCCGCGACGCGCTCGATGGCGGCGCCGACATCCTGCGAACCGGCGATCCCGCTCTTCTGGACTACGCCCGAAGTCGGGGCGAGTACACGGTCCACCCGCTGCCCTGGAGCCGGACCTATGTGCTCATCATGCCCCCCGGACGCGAAGGGCCGGTCGGCCTGATCCCGGCCGACAGCGCCGCGTTCCGGGCCGGGCTCGCCCGTGACGCGGTTCGCGCGGAGGCGCGCGGTGCCGAGCCGCCCTTCTGGTGGAATGGGATCGGCCGCTGTCCGGCGCCCGAGGTCGTCCCGGCTTCACGCGAGACGCTCGGCGCCAAGGTGGTGGTGTACGCTCGAGAGGATGCGGTCGCGCGCGCGCTCGCCGAGCGGGTGGTCGCCCTGGCCGACGATCGAACCACGGCGACGAGCGGCATTCCCGCGGTCCGGATGGCGGGAGCGCTTCACGGCGGCCTCGCCTGGGCTTATGTCGTCGCGGTGCCGCGCACGGCGCTGGTGCCGTGTCGTGAGGTGGCCCCGTGGCCGGCCGGGGCCGCCGCGATCCCGCTCATCGACACCCGAGCGAGCGCCATCGTGCGGCGAGGGGTGCCCCGCCTGACCGTCGAGTTCGATGGTAAGCTCCGTCCGGGGGACTGGCCGTGAGCTTCCGCGCCCGCGCCTTTCTCGCCATCTCGCTGGCAGTGCTGGCGCCGCTGACGATCCTCACGCTCGGTGTGCGCCGCGAGATGGACCGCCGCCTGGGCGAGGAAGCGCTGCGGCGGGGCGAGGCCGCGGTGCAGGCCCTCGGTGCCGAGCTCGGCCGCGAGCACGAACGCGTGGCGGCGCGGCTGGAGGCGCTGGCAGAGAATCTCTCGACCGACAACCGGTTCCGCCTCGCCGCCGTTCAAGGTGACGCCGCCTCGAGGACCTATCTCCTCGATTGGGCAGGGAGCGCCATGAACCTCTCGGGATTGTCCATGCTCCAGGTTCAGGACAGCGCCGGCCGCATTCTGAGCTCGGGCCATTTCCGGAACGAGTACGACCGGCTGAGTCCCGAGCTCGCCGGCTTTCTGCTCGCGGCGGGCCAGGCTCCGGCCATGGTTCGCGTGCGGACCGCCGAATCGCCGCTGCTCGCGCTGGCCGCCGCGGAGCGCCTCGCCGTGGCCGGTCGGACGTTCGTGCTGGTCGGCGGCATCGCGGCCGAGGACCGGTTCCTTCGGCGCCTCGATCCTGATCCCGATCTCGCGGTCGCGCTGGCGACGAGCGATTCGGCTGAAGCTCATCCGGAGGGCAGCGGGGTGGTCGGAGCACTCGCGGTCTCCCTCCTCGACACGCAGGACCCGGCCGCGGGGGACAGCGTCCGGCTGGTGGTGACACGCACCTCGGGCACGCTGGCCGGACTCCAGCGCGGGCTCAACACCTGGTTCGCGGTCGCCCTCGGGGTCACGGCGCTGCTCGCGCTCGGCCTCGCGGCCTGGCTGTCCAGGCTCATCAGCCGTCCTCTCGCCGAGCTGGCGGGCAAGACCGCCGCGATCGACCTGGACCGGCTCGACGCGGACTTCACCACCGAGCGCCAGGACGAGATCGGAGCACTGTCCCGTCTTCTCGGCGCGATGACGGTCCGGCTCCGCGCGGGCGCCGCGAGGCTGCGCGAGGTGGAGCGACGGGTGGCGATGGGCGACCTGGCGCGGCAGGTGAACCACGACATCAAGAACGGGCTGGTGCCCATCCGGAACGTGCTGCGTCATCTGGAGGAGGTGGCGCGAAACCGGCCGGACGCGCTCGCCGCCGTGTTCGAGGAGCGTCAGGCCACGCTGGACTCGAGCGTGGCCTACCTCGATACCCTGGCTCGCAACTACGCCAGCCTCTCGCCCGCCGCCGCACCCGGCCTTTGCGACGTGAACGCCGTGGTGTCCGACGTGGTCCGGGCTTCCGGCGTGGCCGTGGGCACCCGCCTCGCGAGCGGCCTCCCCCCGGCCGCGGCCGACCGGCTCATGCTTCGCCGGGTGCTGGAGAATCTGGTCGGCAACGCGGCGGACAGCGTCGCGACCATTCCCGATGGATCGGTGCTGGTCTCGACCGAGAGCGTCACCAGCGACGGCAGAGGGAGCTTCGTCCGGGTCACCGTCGCCGACGGCGGGCCCGGCATGACGCGAGCGGAGCTCGACCGCGCCTTCGACGACTTCCACACCACGAAGCCGGGCGGTACGGGGCTCGGGCTGTCGATCGTCCGCAGGCTGATCCTCGATTTGGGAGGCGCGCTTCGAATCGACACGGAGCCGGGTGCCGGCACGCGCGCCACGGTGGACATCCCCGCCGGGCCTCCGGGAGGAGCCGTACGATGACCCTGGTGCTCGTGGTGGACGATGTGGCGCCGCTCGCCGAGCAGTACGCCTACGACCTGCGCCGAACCGGCGGCTACGAGGTTGTCACGGCACCGGGGGGAGAGAAAGCGCTGGGGCTTCTTGGCGAAGCGCCGGTGGACTGCGTGGTGCTCGACCTCGAGATGCCGGGCATGGACGGCTTCGACGTGCTGAGGGCGCTGGAGCGGAAGGGCTCGCAGGTGCCCGTGATCGTGTACACCGGAACCGGCAGCTACGACCGTTGCGTTCAGGCGCTCCGCCTGGGCGCGTACGGATTCATCGACAAGGCCGAGCCCATGGAGCGGGTGGTGCACGAGATCGAATCGGCGATGGAGCGCCGGCGGCTCCGCTCGGAGGTCGGCGCGCTGCGCCGTCAGCTCGGGCGCGAGACCTCCCTAATCGGGGGCAGCGCCGCCATGGCCGAGCTGCGTGCCGCCATCGCGCGGGTGGCGCCGATACCCAGCCAGGTGTTGATCACCGGCGAGAGCGGCACCGGCAAGGAGCTGGTGGCGCGAGACCTCCACAGGTTCGGGCCGCAGCCTTCCGGCCCCTTCGTGGCGATCAACTGCGCGGCGCTGCCCGAAAGCCTGATCGAGAGCGAGCTGTTCGGCCACGAGCGCGGCGCCTTCACCGGCGCGCTCGGCACCCGCAAGGGTGCGTTCGAGGCCGCGGAGCGCGGCACGCTCTTTCTCGATGAGGTCGGAGAGCTTCCGCTCCAGCCGCAGGCGAAGCTCCTCCGCGTGCTGGAGGAGCGGCAGGTCACCCGCCTCGGCGGAAGCAAGCCGATCCCGATCGAGGCGCGCATCGTCGCCGCGACGAATCGCGACCTCGAGGCCGAGGTACTCGCCGGCCGCTTCCGGGACGATCTCTACTTCCGCCTCGCCGTCCACACGGTCCGGGTGCCCCCGCTCCGCGATCGCATCTCCGACGTGCCGGCACTGGTGGACCAGCTCCTGACCGGGATCTGCACCCGGTTCGGCATGCGGCGGAAGAAGATCGCGGCCGATGCGCTCGACCTGCTGATGGCCTACGACTGGCGGCGGAACAACGTCCGCGAGCTCCGGAACATCGTGGAACGGATGATCATCGCCTCGGACGGCGACGTGATCGCACCGGAGCACGTGCCGGCCGAGATCCGACCCGCGGGTCCGGCTGCCGCCACGGGGCCAGGACCGCGGAGCTTCCAGGAGCTGAAGGCGGAGGCGGAGCGGAAGATCATCGTCGCCGCCCTCGAGCGTCACGAGTGGCACATCACCCGGACCGCACTCGCACTCAATCTCGCGGATCATGCCAGCCTGCTCAAAATCATGCGCAGGCACGGAATCCGGAAACCGGGCGCGACGGCCGGTGACGGAGGTGGTAAGGAGTGAACGGGACAGGGTCGAGGGTGGTTGGGAGGGCGCTCCAACTCCGCTTTTCCTGTGTACCGACGGACACCAACCACCACTCGGCTACGTGTCCCCGCATACACATAGGATCTCCACTCCGTCGTCACTGGTTTCCCAAGACTAGAAAAGGCTGAGACTTATGTGACAGCCGCCCCGCTGTGTCCTCCTGGCCGCCAGCTTGCCTTTACCCAAGGCGCCGGTCACCCAACACGCGTCCTCGTGACGCTCTGCCAGGAGAAAGTGCCATGTCATTCCGTCGGTTCCACCTCGCCATCATCGCAGTTGCGCTCGCTCCGCTCGCCGCCGGGTGCGGCGAGGACGAGCGCCCGGTCAGCACCACCATCACCAGCTCATCCGCCGCCGTGCCCGCCATGGACACCGCCTCCGCGGCGACTCCGGACGACACCACCCCTCGCACGGCTCCCGTGTCCTACGCCGACGCGGAGGCGGCCTACACCGGCCGCAACTACGACGAAGCGGTGGACCTGTTCGCGGCTTACACCCGTTCGAGCCCTGACAACCCCTGGGGCCACTACATGTACGGGCTGTCGTCGTGGAAGGCGGGCGACCCCGAGCAGGCGATCTCCGCCTTCGACGAAGCGCTCCGGCTCGACCCTCAGCACCGGAAGAGCCTGCTGAACTCGGCCCGGGTGCTCCTCGAGACCAGCCGCCCTCGCGAAGCGCTGGAGCGTATCGAGCGTGCGCTGGGCATCGAGCCTCTGTCGGGCGAAGGCCTCCGCCTGCTGGGACGCGCCCGCTACGAGCTGAAGCAGATACCCGAAGCCATCCAGGCCTACCAGCGGGCGATCGCACTCGATGAGCGGGATGCGTGGGCGATGAACAACCTCGGATTGATCCACATCCAGCAGGACCGGAGCGAGGCCGCGCTCCCGATCCTGGCCCGCGCGGTCGAGCTTCGCTCCGGCTCTCCGGTCTTCCAGAACAACCTCGGCACGGCCCTGGAGCGCACCGGGCACTTCGCCGCGGCCGGCAAGGCATACGAGGCCGCGCTCGCGGCCGACAGCACCTACGGCAAGGCGGCCGCGAGCCTCGCCCGGGTAACCCCGCACGTCCAGAGCGACACTGCTACCGTGGATCTGGGAGCCCTGGCGACGGAGTTCCAGACCGAGATCCAGCGGTGGAGGGATTCGACGGTGGAGTAGCTCGTCAGTTCGTCATCCCGGGCGGAGCGAGGGAGCGGTTGGCTGCTCCCTCGCTCCGCTCGGGATGACGAGCTTCTTTCCGCATCATCGTCACCACCGCACGAAGCACCTGCCCGATCCCCACGTCGATGGTTTCCCGCACCGGCTCGAAGCCGAAGCACCGAATGCCGAGATCGTACCTGCCGGGGAGCAGCTTCGGGAACCGGAACATGTTCTGGAGCCGCGCCGCGGCGATGGTTCGAACGTCGCGCACCGGCGCTCCGTGCGGCTGGAGCCAGACCTCGCCATTGCAGCCTCGCTCGCCTTCGGCGGTCATCACCGATCCGACCACCACGCCGTAGCGGTAGCGGTCGTTCACCGGCAGCGCCACCGCATCCGGGCCGCTGGTGTCGAGCGGCCGGACCCGGCGCTCCAGAACCATGCTGGATCTGGGGCTGCTCGCGCACGCGGCGATCAGGCCGAGCGCGGCGCACAGCGCGGCGGGTCTCACAAGAGGCCCGGCACGGGGTTCGGGTCGCCCTCGAGGAACCTGGTCGGCCGAAGCGGCGTGACGTCGAGCGACCCGGCCGTTCCGTCCGACATGATCTCCGCCAGCAGATGCCCGAGCGCGGGCGCATGCATGACGCCGTGACCCGACGAGCCGTTCACCAGAAAAAGGTTCGGGCAGCCGGGGGCGGGACCGAGGATGGCGTGCTTGTCGGGCGACATCTCGTAGAGCCCCGCCCAGCACGCGGCCGGGTCGATCTCGACGTCGCGAAGCAGGGGCACCCGCGCACGGGCGATGTCGGTCACTTCCCGCACCCACGCCGAATCCACCGACACATCGAACGGCCGGCCCTCGCGGCCCGGAGTCGGCCGGAGCAGGAGTACCCGTCCGTCGCGCACCCGAAGGTGGAAGCCATCGGCCGCGAAGATGGTCATCGGCATCCCTTCAGGAAGCCGGCCGCAGGGAACCGTGGCGGCAGCCTGGCGGCGGAGCGGCGTCACCGGCAGCCCGACTCCCGCCCACTCCGCCGGCAGTGCCGCCCACGCGCCGGCCGCGTTCACGACCGCCGCCACGCCGACCGGCCCCCTGGACGTGAGCACCGCCGAGATCGTGCCGTCGCGGCGCAGCGCGAATCCGGTCGCTTCGGTGCCCCACTCGGTCCGCACGCCGAGCCGCGCTCCCGCGGCGAGGTAGCCCTCGAGCATCCGAAGCGGCCTGATGAATCCATCGGTCGGGCAGAAGACGCCGCCGGCGATCCCGCCTTCGGCGAGCGCGGGGTTGAGCCGTGCCACGTCCGCCGGGTCCAGTTCCACCGCCTCGCTCAACCCCTCCGCGTGCTGGACCCGCTGGCCCTCGCGCAGCGCCGCCAGCTCGAATTCGTCGGCGGCGATCCAGAGATAGCCGGCTCGCGAGTAGCCGGGGTCCACACCGGTCTCCGCCTCGAAGCGGCAGAGCTTCTCCCGCGCGAGCAGCGAGAGTCGCACGTTGACCGGCGTGGCGTACTGGGCGCGGAAGCCGCCCGTGGCCCGTCCGGTGCTCCCCTCCCCCGGCCCCAGGCCCCGGTCGAGAACGACGACGTCCCGCCAGCCGCGCGCGGCGAGGTGATACGCCACGCTGGCGCCGATCACCCCACCGCCGATCACGGCGACCGACGCGGTGGTCATGCCGTGAACATGTGCTCGGGGTGCCTGAAGCTCTTGAACTCGAGCGCGTTGCCGCTGGGATCGAGGAGAAACATCGTGGCCTGTTCGCCCGGGTGGCCCGGGTACCGAATGCGGGGCTCCAGTATGAATGGCATTCCCGCGGCCCGGATCCGGTCGGCGATGGCGTTGAACTGGTCCCAGTCGAGGACCGCGCCGAAGTGCGGCATGGGCACCAGCAGGTCCTCGACCCTTCCGGTGTTCTGGGTCGGGGTGACGGTGCCGGTGTTGTGGGCCGAGATCTGATTGCCGAAGAAGTCGAAGTCCACCCAGGTCTCGGTGCTGCGCCCCTCGCGGCAGCCGAGGATCTCGCCGTAGAACCGGCGGGTGGAGTCGAGGTCGCGGACGAAGAAGGCGAAGTGGAACGGGTGCGGAAGAGTCATCAGAGCGACGCCTCGCGGCGCTTCCAGAGCGCCGCGTCGAGGATGGACCAGAGATGGATGATCCACCCGAGGAGGAACCACCACAGGATCGCCGCGAGCACGAACATCACGGCCGCTCGAATGGGCCGGCCCTGAATGAGCTGTCCCAGTCCCGGAATGAAGAAGCTCGCGAGCGCGGCGATCACGTTGCCTGTCGAGCCTTGACCAGCCATGTGCACCTCACGTTGCGCGGGAAGAGGGCGAGGTCGCCCCCGGAATGAAGGGTTATATTCTCCAGCGTATGTCCCGCCAGTCCCACCGTTTCTCCTCCTGGCGTCCGTGAGCCGCGAGACCGCCAGTGCCTCGACCCCGCCGATGCTGAAGCACTGGCGGGACGTCAAGGCACAGCGTCCGGACACCATCCTCTTCTACCGGGTCGGCGATTTCTACGAGATGTTCTATCAGGACGCCGAGCTGGCCGCGCGCGTCCTGGAGATCACGCTCACCTCCCGAGGAGACGGTGTTCCCCTCGCGGGCGTGCCCGTGAAGGCAGCCGCCGAGTATCTCCGGCAGCTGGTGGCGGCGGGGCACCGGGTCGCGATCTGCGAGCAGGTCGAGGACCCACGCCTCGCCAAGGGGCTCGTCCGGCGCGAGGTGGTGGAGACGATGACGCCGGGAGCGCTGCTGGTGGACGGCTGGATTCCCGGCGGCCGGAACAACTGGATGGTGGCGATTCAGCGTGGGCGGGACGTGGGGCTCGCCGCGGTGGACTTGAGCACGGGCGAGTTCGTGCTCGAGACGATGAGCGAGGAAGGACTCGGGGAAGCGCTGTCACGCCTGAGTCCCGCGGAAGTCGTCGTCCCCGGCCCCGAGACGGCCCCGCTGCCGCCTTGCTCCGCCACGCCGCTGCTCACCTCGCGCGAGCCGTGGGAGTTCGACCCCGACCTCGCCCGTGAGGAGCTGGCCCGCAGGTTCTCCCTCGCTTCGCTCGACGGGCTTGGCGTCGGCCCGGAGGACGCGGCGGCCCTGGGAGCGGGTGGAGCCCTGCTCCGGTACCTGGTGGAGCTCCAACCGGCGGGCCTTCCTCACCTCGCGCGGCCAAGCGTGCGCCGGAGCGGCGCGTTTCTCTGGCTGGACGACATGACCCGGAGGAACCTGGAGCTCGTCGAGCCACTGCGGGCGGGCGCCCGCGGGTGCACGCTGCTGGAGACGATCGACGCGACGGTGACCCCCATGGGAGGACGGCTGCTCCGGCAGTGGCTGCTCTCCCCGCTTCGCGACCCCGCGGCGATCGACGCCCGGCTCGACGCGGTGGACGTCTCGGTGCGCGACTCGCGAG
>JACDHV010000319.1 GCA_013820855.1 Gemmatimonadales bacterium
GGGACCGCCTTCCCCGCCCGACTTCGAATGCGATTTCCTCTGACCCCCCTCATGCTGGCGGCTGCCTGCCTCGCCGCCGCTCGGCCCGCGCCCGCCCAGGCGCCGGCGCCCGCGCTGGCGCCGGACACGTCCTGGGTCGCCCGCAGCGCCATCTATCAGGTGTTCGTCCGGGACTTCTCGCCCGCGGGCAACTTCCGCGGCGTGGCGGACGGACTGCATCGCATTCAGTCGGCCGGGGCGAACGTGCTGTGGCTGATGCCGATCCACCCCATCGGCGAGCTCGAGCGGAAGGGATCGCTGGGCTCGCCGTACGCGGCGAAAGACTACCGCGCCATCAATCCCGCCTTCGGCAACGCGGCCGACCTTCGGGCGCTGGTGCGGGCGGTGCATGCGCGCGGTATGAAGCTCATCCTCGACTTCGTCCCGAACCACACCGCCGCGGACCACCCGTGGGTCCGCGAGCGTCCCGACTTCTACGTTCGAGACGAGCGCGGCGAGCCCAGCGTGCCGCGCGACGCCGAGGGCAAGCTGACCGACTGGACCGACGTCGTGCAGCTGGACTACGCCAATCCCCGGGTCCGGCGGGAGATGATCGCCACCATGCGCTTCTGGCTCGAGGAGTTCGGCATCGACGGCTTCCGGATGGACGTCGCCGGGTTCCTGCCCTACGACTTCTGGCGGGAGGCGGTGCCGGAGCTGCGCGCCGCCGTTCCCCGGCCGATTCTCCTCCTCGCCGAGTGGGGCGATCTCGAGATGCACCGCATCGGCTTCGATCTCACCTACGGCTGGGACTCCTACAAGCGGGTGAAGGACGTGTGGCGAGGCGAGCCGGCATCCAGGTTCGTTCGTGGCGAGCTGGCGGACATGCGGGCGATGCCTCCGGGCGGCATGCGCCTGCGCTTCACCACCAATCACGACGAGACCGCCTGGGACGCGCCGCCGATTACGCTCTTCGGGAGTCCCGCGGCGGCGCGGGCCGCGTTCGTCGCGGTCGCGCTGCTGCCGGGGCGGCCGCTGCTCTACAACGGGCAGGAGGTCGAGAGCCCGCAGAAGCTGCCGCTCTTCGAGCGGGACCCGGTCGAGTGGAACCAGCGCGACGCCGGGCGGGCTCGAGCCTTCTACGGCACGGTGCTGAAGCTGGCGCGGACCGAGCCGGGGCTGGTCGGTGAGGAGTTTCGGGAGGTTCGCACCAGCGCGCCGGACGACGTGATCGCCTATCGGCGCGGGGACCTGGTCGTGCTGGTGAACGCCAGGGCTCGCGGCGCGCGGGTCGCCGTGACGGACGGCGAGGTGGACGGCGCGCGCGATCTGCTGTCGAACCGGGCACAGCGGGGGGATACGGTGTCGCTGCCGGGTTATGGAGCGGTCGTGCTGAAGGAGCGGAAGCGCCGGGGAGCCGCCCAGCGCGCGGTCCATCTCGACCGCGACGGCGTGATCCGCTGGTCGGACGACCGCCGGGAGGTCGCGCTCTTCGGCGCGAACTACGTGCTGCCGACCGCCTCGGACTACCGCGCCGCCGGCTACCTGCACGCCGACCGGAAGCGGATGATCGACGAGGACATGGCGCACTTCGCCCGGATGGGGTGGGACGGGCTGCGGCTCACCTTCTGGGGCGACTGGGAGGCCTCCGACAGCGCCGGCAACCTGATCGCCAACGACCACCTCGACCTCCAGGACTACCTCATCGCCCGCGCGCGGGAGCGCGGGATCTACATGCTCTTCAGCCCGATCCAGCTCTACGGCTCGAACTGGCCCGATGCGCTGCACGACACGACGGCGCCGGGCTTCGGGCGGCACTTCGGCAAGGAGCGGATGGGCACCGACCCGGCCGCCCTCGCCGCGCAGGTGAACTACCTGCGGCAGATCCTGGAGCACGTGAACCCCTACACGGGCGTCGCGCTCAAGGACGAGCCGGCCATTCTCTTCATCGAGCTGGTGAACGAGCCGTGGCACCATCCCGAGGACCTCGAGGGCTCGGTCCGCTACATCGATGCCCTCACCGAGGCGGTGCGCGCCACCGGGTGCCGCAAGCCGGTGTTCTACAACGTGAGCCAGGATTTCCGGATCGCCGAGGCGATCCGGCGCTCGCGGGCGCAGGGCGTGACGGTCGGCTGGTATCCCACGGGGCTGAATTCGGGCCGCGAGCTGGAAGGCAACTACCTCCGGGGCGTGGACGCCTTTCCCGAGATGCTGCGCCGTGATCTGGCCCGCCTGCCGCGCATCGTGTACGAGTTCGACGCGCCCGACCTCCGCGAGGCGACGATGTACCCCGCGATGGCACGGACCTTTCGCGCGGGCGGCGCGCAGTTCGCAGTCATGTTCGCCTACGACATGCTGCGCACCGCCTCGCGCAACCTCGGCTGGCAGACGCACTACCTCAACATGGTCTACACGCCGCGCAAGGCCGTGAGCGCGATCATCGCCGCGGAGGCGATGCGCCGCCTGCCGCGGATGCGGTCGTACGGTCCGTACCCCAGGAACACCCGGTTCGGCGAGTTCCGCGTCTCTCCCGAGGGCGATCTGGCGGAGCTGGTCGCCCGGGACGCGTTCCTGTACGCCGGCTCGGCCCGCTCCGCGCCTCCGGACCCTTCCACGCTCCGCCGAATCGCCGGCTACGGCTCCTCCCCGGTGGTCGCGTACGGGGGAGAGGGGATCTACTTCCTCGACAAGGTGCGTCCGGGCCTGTGGCGGCTCGAGGTCTATCCCGACGCGGTGCCGGTCCGCGACCCGTTCGAGCCGCCCAGCCCCGACAAGATCGTGACCCGCGCCATCCGCCGGGCCTGGCCCATGACGGTCTCCATTCCGGACCTGGGCGAGACATTCACGGTCCAGCCGATCGCGCAAGGG
>JACDHV010000140.1 GCA_013820855.1 Gemmatimonadales bacterium
TGTCAAGCCCAGGTAAGGTTCTTCGCGTTGCTTCGAATTAAACCACATGCTCCACCGCTTGTGCGGGCCCCCGTCAATTCCTTTGAGTTTCAGCCTTGCGGCCGTACTCCCCAGGCGGGGCACTTACTGCGTTAGCGACGGCACCGGGAGGGTCGCTCCCCCCGACGCCTAGTGCCCATCGTTTACGGCGTGGACTACCAGGGTATCTAATCCTGTTTGCTCCCCACGCTGTCGCGCCTCAGCGTCAGCAACAGCCCAGCAGGCCGCCTTCGCCACTGATGTTCTTCCCGATCTCTACGCATTCCACCGCTACACCGGGAATTCCACCTGCCTCTACTGTGCTCGAGCCTGACAGTTTAGAAGGCAGCCCTGCGGTTAAGCCGCAGGATTTCACCCCCTACTTACCAGGCCGCCTACGCGCCCTTTACGCCCAGTGATTCCGGACAACGCTCGCACCCTCCGTATTACCGCGGCTGCTGGCACGGAGTTAGCCGGTGCTTCCTTTGGAGGTACCGTCACTCGCCTTGCGGCGCATTCGTCCCTCCCGACAGTGGTTTACAACCCGAAGGCCGTCATCCCACACGCGGCGTCGCTGCGTCAGGCTTTCGCCCATTGCGCAATATTCCCCACTGCTGCCTCCCGTAGGAGTCTGGGCCGTGTCTCAGTCCCAATGTGGCTGGCCATCCTCTCAGACCAGCTACCCGTCGTTGCCTTGGTGAGCCATTACCCCACCAACTAGCTGATAGGCCGCGAGGCACTCTTTCGGCGCATTGCTGCTTTCACCAATCGAGGATGTCCCCGAAAGGTCGTACGCGGTATTACCCGGCCGTTGGGCCGGCTATCCCCCACCGAAAGTCATGTTCCTCACGTGTTACGCACCCGTCCGCCACTGAGCCAGAGTTGCCCCTGGCTCCGTTCGACTTGCATGTGTTAGGCACGCCGCCAGCGTTCGTCCTGAGCCAGGATCAAACTCTCCAATGATTACTCATACTGAGTGTTTGAACAGCTCGGTCGAACGACTAGATGTACCAATCGTCCGAATCACGTTTTGTATCAGAGTTAACCCTACCTGAAAGGCCTCTGTGACCGATCAGATCAGAGGGTCCGCACTCCATCACATTCTAGCTCACATCACTTGTCAAAGAGCTTGGTTTGCTTCCGTTCCGGTTACCAAATACCGGAGCCCCCAAGTATAGCACCAAACCGGGCAGTGGTCAAGGGGGTAAACCAGTCCAGACTAACGAATTCCAGCGGCTCCACCTGCCCCTGCCAACCACCCCCGGCACAAGGTGCCCAAAGGGGCCCGATAATATGCCGAACCTGCCGGGATATGTCAAGGGAGTAACGAGATCTTCTCGGTCTTCGCCCCACCCACCACCCAGCAGTTCGGGTCTGCCCTGAACCCGGTTTCGAAGCGGGGCGAAAACCTATCCTCCAGGTGCCGCCCGGTCAAGACTTTCCCGCCGTCGTTCACCGGACCCGGATCTCGCCGGCGCGAACGAGCCCGGTCCGAAAGAGTACCGGCCCCAGCGACTCGTTGAAGGCGATGATGCCGACGATGACGGTCTGCATGGCCAGCCCCAGCCTGGGCAGCCGGTCGGCCACGATCGTGGCGAGACCCAGCGCCACCCCGGCCTGGCTCACGAGCCCGGTCCAGGCGTACCTCGCGACCACGGGCTCCGCCCGCGCCAGCCTCGCGCCCGCGGTGCTGCCCGCGTAGATCAGGCCGATCCGCACCAGCGCCACGGTGAGAACGAGGGGCCAGAGGCTGACGAAGGCCTGGAGCCGGAGGTCGGCGCCTGCCATGGCGAAGAAGATGACGAAGACCGGCACCGCCATCACATGCAGCGTCTCCACCAGCGGCTCCGCTCGGACCGGCGCCACGTTCTCGACCAGGAAGCCGGCCACGAGCAGGCTCAGAAGGAGCTCGAAATGGAGGGTCTGAGCGGCGGCGGCGGTGGCGAAGACCAGCACGACCGCGAACACCACCAGCTCCCGCCGCACGAACCGTAGGTAGAGGGTGAGCACTCCTCCCACCACGCCCCCTGCCACAATCGACCCGAACACCTCCTGAAGGAGCCGGAGCAGGATGTCCGGAGCGCTCGCGGTCTCGCCGCCGAGGCTCGCCTTGGCCAAGCTGAAGGCCACGGTGAAGATCAGAATGACCAGTACGTCCGCCACCAGAACCACACTCAGTGTCGTTCTGGCGAGCGGCCCCTCGGCCCTCGTCTCGGTCAGCAATGCCAGAGTGACCATCGGGGAGTTCACGGTGAGCGTGGCCGCGAAGAGGAAGGCGACGAAGAGGAGCGGCGCGAACTCCAGTCCCCCGAGGAAAGGCACCCAGGATCGAAGCAGCAGCATGAGGAGCGTCAGTCCGACCAGGACCGCCGCCGTCTGGAGAGCCAGGACCCAGACGATGATCCGATAGCGGTCCACCAGGTCCTTCACCCGCAGCTCGGCCCCCGCCAGCAGGGCGATCACCCCGACGGCCAGCTGCTTCATCATCGAAAGATCCTGGAGCACCCCCGGTGGCACCACATTCAGGACTGAAGGACCCAGGGCCAGCCCCGCGACCAGGTACCCTACGAGGCGGGGGAAGCGGAGGTCGTGGGCCAGCGCACCGAAGGTGTCCGCGGTCAGCAGGAGAATGCCGAACAGAAAGAGCGACCGAGGCGCGATCACGCCTTCGGTGGGGACCCGCAGCGGCTCGAGGAGCACGGCGCCGCCCACCAGCAGCACCAGGACGACGAGGCGCCGAATCATCGAGGCTCGGCCATGGACTCCAGCTCCGCCTCGCCGTCACCCGGCACAGGGGACCGGCGACCCAGGCCGAGGATGAACGCGGAGGCCTCCCGGCTGGCCACGATCTCGAAGAGCAGCACGGCCAGGAGAGTGGCGGTCAAAACCAGCCGGGGATGAAAGTCGGGATAGACTTGACCGTAATTGAGGGCCAGCGCCACCCCGATGCCGCCCTGCGCCAGGAGACCCCGCCCGAGGCCGGGGGCGCGCAGCTCGGGCGGCGCGACGTATGCCCCGGCGATGGCTCCCCCCAGGAAGCGGGCCAGGACCCGGATCGCCACGAACAGGGGCGCAATGAACAGGAGGTCCACCGATCCGGGGCTCCATGCCGCGCCGGCGAAGAGGAGGAGTGCCAGGTAGACCGGACGCTCCGTCGAGAGCAGCAACCGGGTAACGTCGCGGTGCGCGCTCCCGCTGTTCACCAGGATGAAGCCCAGGACGAGCGTGGTGAAGATGGGCGACAGATTGAGGTAGTAGCTCGCCCCGCTGGCCACGACTATGGCCCCGGCGAGGGCGACGAAGAGGCGCCCCTCCTCCAGATGCCCGCGCGGTCCGAGAAAGAGGTGAAAGAGCACGCCCGAGGCCACTCCCACTGCGATGTTGATGACAGCCCATTCCGTGGATGTGGGGGGCCGGACGCCGGGTGCCACGTCACCCTGGTGGTAAATGGCCAGCACCAGCCCGAAGGCGACAACGGCGATCAGAGTATCGATCCGCGCCGCGAGCTGCAGCACCGGCGGTATCCGGGACCGGACCCGCAGCCGGTCCACCACGGCGTCCACCGCCACGGGCGAGCTCAACGTGGCGATGGCGGCCAGGGTCACCGAGAGGACCGCCGCCTCCGGCCAAGGCGTCTGGACCAGCAGCCGGAATACTCCAAGGAGCGCTCCGAGGGCGATCGCGAAGGTGGAGACCGCCTCGGCAAAGGCGACCCGCAGGTGATCACCATCGACCAGCGCCATGGTGGGCAGCCGGAAGTAAGTGCCCAGCAGCATCCCCAGCCAGCCGAGCGCGAGGCTGACGATCGGGGTGAGGTCCTGGACCTGTCCGGCGTCCAGCAGGCCGGTGACCCTCGGCCCCAGCAGGAAGCCGATGACGACGTACTCCGCCCCGCCCACGTAGCCGAAGCGGTCGCGAAGGCGATCGAAAATCAGGTACGCGAAAATGTAGCCGACGGTGATGACTGCGATGGCGGCCAGGGTGGTCTGCATGCGTCAGTCGCCGATGTTCACGGGAGTGGCGAGCAAAGCGTCGCCGGCGGTAATTGGTGACCCAGAACACGGTCACCACCGGGGCCCGGTGGGTACGTTTGGCCCCCGTCGCCGCAGCCACGATCGAGTCCAGGCGCGTCACTGTGACGGCCCTGTCGCGCAAAGGAGAACACCATGGCCAAGCTTTCCTCGCTGGACGATCTGCTCGTCCACGAATTGCAGGACATCTATCACGCCGAAGGTCAGATTCTCAAGGCACTTCCCAAGATGACCAAGGCCGCCACCCATCCCCAACTGAAGACAGCCTTCGAGGAGCACCGGGTTCAGACCGAGGGACAGGTGCGCCGGCTCGAGGAGGTCTTCAAGCTGCTCGGCCTGCCCGCCAAGGGGAAGAAGTGCGAGGGCATGGCGGGACTCATCGAAGAGGGCAAGAAAGTCATGGAGCAGGACGCCGAGCCGGCCGTGCTCGATGCCGCCCTCATCGCCGCGGCCCAGAAGGTGGAGCACTACGAGATCGCGTCGTACGGCTGCGTCTGCACCTACGCCGAGATGCTGGGACACGACCAGGTGCACGAGCTCCTCGGCGAGAATCTGGACGAGGAAGAGACCACCGACCAGCGGCTTACCGCCCTGGCCGAGAGCGTGATCAATCCCGAGGCCGAGGAAGAGGGCCTCGAGAGCGAAGAAGAGGAAGAGGCGTCACGGTAGCATCGGCTAGCATCGTAGCCCGAAAGCGATCCGCCTCGGGCCGCAGCTGCGCGGAGACTCGACATCTTCGGCGGGCGGCGGCCTCCGAGGCGGATCGCCACATTCAGGCGTCCAGCGCCGTGGGAAGCGGCGGATGGTCGATGATCACCCGCCGCCGCTCCCTGGCCAGGGCCATGCGGACCCTCACGAGCAGGATCATCGCGACCGCGACGAGCCCCAGCACCAGCCCATACCACAGGCCCGGCGCCCCCAGCCCGGCGTGGAACCCCAGGACATAGCTCACCGGCAGGCCGAAGAACCAGTAGCCAAGCAGATTCACGAGCATCGCCACCTTCGTCTCACCCAGACCGCGCAGGATGCCGCCGGCCACCACCTGCGTGCCGTCGAACACCTGGAAGACACCGGCGAGCGGAATGAGCGCCATCGCCACGGCGATGACCGAGGCATCCGTGGTGTACATCCGGCTCAGCGGACCGGGCAAGGTCAGGAAGCCGACAGCGGTGCAGCTCATGAAGCCGACCCCGCAGAGCAGGCCGGCACGAGCGGCGCCGCGCGTGCCCGGCAGGTCTCCCCGCCCCACGGCATGGCCGACGAGGATGGAGGCCGCGTCGGCCACGCCGAGCGGCACCATGAAGGTGAGCGAGGCGAGATTGATGGCGACCTGGTGCCCGGCCATGGCGCGGGACCCGAGCCAGCCCATCATGAGGGCCACGAAGGCGAAGGCGCCGAACTCGAGGGTGTACTGGAACCCGATCGGCACCCCGAGGCGCAGCATCCGTTCGAGCGGAGCCCACTGCCTGATCTCCGGTCGCACGGGGAGCAGGTAGGGCCTCAGTTCTTTCCAGGTCAGCGCGAGGAGCAGCAGCGCCAGCAGCCAGCGGCTCAGGGTGGTGGCCCAGGCGGAGCCGACCACGCCGAGCGCCGGCGCGCCGAAGTTGCCGAAGATGAGCGCCCAGTTGAGCGCGGCGTTGACGAGGTTGGCCACCACGATCGAGATCATGATCGGGGCCGTGCGGTGCATCGACTGAAGGCTCTGGCGCAGCACGACGAACAGGAAAAACGGCAGCACCCCCGGCGCCAGGCGGACGGCATAGGCCGCCGCATAGGGCACGACTTCAGCCGGCTGTCGCGCGAGCACCATGAACGGCTCGGCCGGCAGCAGCAACAGCGTCGCCGGGAGCGCCAGCATCAGCGCCACCAGCACGCCGCGCTGGATTCCCCGCGCGATGCCGGGATCGTCGCGCGCGCCGACCGCCTGGGCGACGACGGGGTCGAGCACCATGAGCGTGCCCATGCCGAACACGCCGAGCCCGAAAAAGTAGAGGTTGCCGAGGGCGACCGCGGCAAGGGCGACGGCGGAGAGGTGACCGACCATGATCGTGTCGACCACGCCCATGAGCATCATCCCGACCTGGATGATGACGACAGGTCCGGCGAGGTTCAGCATGGCACGGAGGTCCTCCCGCCGGGGCAGGAGCCGACCGGCGGTGGTGTCGATCGTGCCCATTCAGGGTCGCCTGGGGGGACTGGAGCCGGAGGGGTCGTGCGGCCGGGCCAGGAGACGCTCGGCGAAGTCGAGCCGCTCGGCCAGCTCGGCGACCTCGGCGCGGAGGGCATCCACGTCCCTGCCGAGCGCCTCGGTCCCCTGGCCGTCGGCCGCGCCCGGATCCCACCGACTCACCCGCCGGCCGTCCGCATCGTGGAAGTCCCCCGCGGCCACGACGATCAGATCGTAGAGCCACCAGACTCCGAGACCGCCAAGGGTCACGGCCATGAGGGCCCCGCTGCCGGTCTTCCCGAGGTAGAACCGATGGGCGCCGAACGCGCCCAGCAGCGCGGCGAGCGCGGTGGCGACGCCCCGGGATTTTTCGGAGGAATCCGGAGGAGTCATGAGGTCGTGCATGGCTGAATATTTCCGGAAAGGGGGTTGGTGTCCACGGTCACGAACCCCGGAGTGCCCGGGCGGGATATTGGGTGGTCAGCGGGTGGTGGGCGGACCTGACCGTTCCCAGGGGAGGTGTGCGATGGACGACAAGGCTCACGAGGGCGTGCCTGCCCTCAGAAACGACGAGGTCACCGGGATGACCGAGGAGAAGCAGGACCAGGTGATCCGGGAGAGCGCCCGGGCGCCCCGGAAGGACGCCGCGAAGGAGTTTCTCGACGAGCAGGAGGAGCAGGCGGGAGAAACGAGCGCGGGTGAGGGGGAACGCGACGGAAAATAGGTCAGCGCGCCTGGCAGGGCTCGAACCTGCAACCACCGGCTTAGAAGGCCGGTGCTCTATCCAGTTGAGCTACAGGCGCGGGAACTGGGCTTGCACCGCGAGCCGGTCGGGCATCGGGGGGTCCGAAGCCGGAGCCACCCAACATTATAGCGGGATTCCCTCGCGATGTTGGTGGCTCCCCGGTACGGTGCGCGCCCCGGCAGTCTGCGTTTCGCTGGTGCAGCCGGCCTTCCGCCTCGAGGGCGTCCCGGAAGACGCGGACGTTCTCAGGTGATCCCGACCGCATCACCTCGTAGGTCCGAGCCATCCAGAAGACATCCTCCTGAGGTGCGACGATCGCCACCGCCCAGGGAGCCTGCCCCGGGTCCACGAGGCTGGGCTCGATGGTCACGGCCGCCTGGTTGGTGAATACGCCGGAGCACTCCATCCGAACGAGGCCAGCCGCCTGGTCGATGGTGTAGGTGACGGGCATGCAGTAAGGCGGTGTCGGTGGGTGCGGGGCGCACACGCGTTCACGCGCTTTCCGAGATTCCGAGGGTGCCGTGCACGTTTACGAGGACCGTGCTCAGTGAGCGCGCGTGAGGGGAGTTCGCCGTCTCTCCGTAGGATGTGAGCAAGCAGTGGCGCAGGACGATCACGTGGCTCTGCTGCTGGAGATGGTCCGACAGGCGCAGACTGATGGGGACAGCGAGCGAGCCGCGCAGTATGTGCGCGGGCAGGAAGCACGCGACATCACGGTATGTCGTGTAGCCGGCGATCCCCTGGCCTTCCTCACCGAGGTCGAGCGAGGGCGCGACCAGCCACACGGCATCGCGGCGCATGGCGATGAACGGCACCACGTCCGGCTCCTGAGAGAGGCGGACGCGAGTGACCTTGACGGTCTGCGCGGCAAGACTGAGGAACTCGCTGAGCGACTGCCGCGGCGGCAGGTGAAACACCCCGGACAGCCAGCCCAGCTGACTCAGGATTTCAACCGGCACCTTGCGGAGGTCCGGCACGACGCGCGTCCGCGCATCTGGGGCGCTGGACCGACCGGGAGCCGCTGGGGCCTCGGGCGGCGGATCGGATTCGATCATGGCAGGACGAGCCGGGTGAGCCTGGCCTCGTGGCGCCGCTTGTGGAGGCGCACCTCGGAGAGCGGGAAATCCAGTCGAGGTCCGCTGTCCGCCCGCGTCTCCCTGGTGCGCAGGATGTGCTCCGTGGCGGTTTCCCGGTAGGCCACCGGGCGGCACTTGGTGGGCCGACTGTCGGCGCGAGCGACTGGGGAGATCTCGCCGGCTTTCGCCACGGCCCTGGCACTGTCGGTGTACTCGGTGTGGCGGCTGGCGAGCCGGGTGGAGTCCTGTGCGGTGGAGGCTGCGGGAGGGAGCGTGAGCGCCGTCAGCAAAAGCCTGAGGCGGAGCGAAATGGGCGGCTTTCGGCAGCTCAGCATGATCGCTCTCGGCCAGAGGAGGAGAGTAGCACCCCCTCACACTGCGCAGCACCGGGAATCCCTGTAAGGCCCATTTTGCGACACAGAGGGTCGATTTCGCGACATCATCAAGACAGACTGTCCTATTGGTGAGACACGGGCGCCACATGACCCGCTCGGGAGGGTGGGGGGGCTCTGAGGACTACGGACTATGGACCCGCTGGAGTTCCTGGCGCGCGTGCTCACGCATATCCCCGACAAGGGCCAGGTCACGACGCGCTACTACGGCTGGTATGCCACGCGGCCGCGCGGCATGCGGCGGCACGCCGAACCAGTCGACCCGTCCACGCCCGTACCCCTGGCGCCCGCGCGCCCACTCGCCCCACCGAGGCCCGGCGTCGGTGGGCCGAGCTGCTCCGCCAGATCTTCGAGGTCGACCGGCTGGCGTGCCCGCGATGCGGTGGGGCCATGCGGATCCTCGCGTTGATCACGCAGGCGACCGTCGTCGATCAGATCCTTACGCACCTCCGCACGCGCACGGCCGCGGCCCCACGCCCCGGCGCGCGCAGCCCCCCAGCAGACGCGAAGGCTCCAGATCGGCCACCGGATCGCCCCGAGGGGGGCCGGCCAGTCGCCCGGCGGGGTGCCGCACGCGCCCGACGCCTCGCCGCGATCGGCCGAGCCCCGCTACCGACCGCGCAACCGCCCCTCGCC
>JACDHV010000320.1 GCA_013820855.1 Gemmatimonadales bacterium
GGGCTCCCCGGGGCTCATGTGATCACCACAAACCGCGGACTCGTGGCCGCCGACACGATGGTGGGACCTGATGACCTGCGGGCGTTCGGCGCGGTGAACATCCGGCTGGACGACCCCCGTTACCGCGGGCCGCTGGCGCGGGACCTCGCCCGGCTCGCCGGTGGCCGCGCCACCGAGCTAGTGTTGCTCGGCGGCCTGGCGACGGGGAAGTACGTGGACCTGCTGCTCGACGTCGTGGGCGGGCGGCTCCTCTTTCCAACCGACTTCGTGGGCCGGGGTGACATGAGTCGCGGAGCGTTGCTCCTCCGTGCGGCACGCGAAGGTCGGGAGCTGGCCTACGAGCCGGCCCTGGGCGCACTTCCGCGCCCGCGGCCGAGACCGAGAGGAGCGGCGAATGGCCGCGACGAGAACCGCGACGATACCGCGGATCCCGAAGGACGCGAATGAGGTGGACTTCCGCGCGGGGCGCCGGACCGTGCGGCTCACCAATCTCGACAAGATCTTCTGGCCCCGCGCCGGGCTCACCAAGCGCGACCTGCTACAGTACTACGCCGACGTTTCGCCGCTGCTGCTGCCGCATCTTCGAGACCGCTCCATGGTGATGAAGCGCTATCCCAACGGCATCCGCGGCACGTGGTTCTTCATGAAGCGCGCCCCCTCGCCGCGTCCCGAGTGGATCGAGACCTGCGAGATCATGCACAAATCGTCGAACCTGATCGCGTTCCCGATGGTGCAGGACCTCGCGTCGCTGCTCTGGGTGGTGAACCTGGGCTGCATCGATCTCAATCCCTGGTACGGGCGGTGCGACGACGTCGATCGCCCCGACTACCTCAACTTCGATCTGGATCCCGGCAGGGGCGCCCCCTTCGCGCTGGCGCGGGAGACCGCCCTCGTGCTTCGCCGTGCGCTGGAGGAGCTGGGCATGCACCCGCTGGTGAAGACCAGTGGATCGGAGGGGCTCCATCTCTACGTTCCGATAATTCGGGGGCCGGTGCAGAAGGCGGTATGGGGGGTCGCCAAGCGGTTGGCCAAGCAGCTCGAGCGCCGACACCCGGAGCTCATCACCGCCGAGTTCCGAGTCGCGGACCGGCCCCGGGGCCGGGTCCTGGTGGACTACAACCAGAATGCCTGGGGCCGCACGCTGGCCTCGGTCTACTCGGTCCGCCCGACCGAGGTGGCCGGCGCCTCGACGCCGATCACCTGGGATGAAGTCGAGCGCGGGTTCGACATCGCCGACTTCCGGCTGGACAACCTGCCCGCCCGCCTGCGCCGGCGGGGCGACCTCTGGAAGCCCCTGCTCTCGCCTCGCGGCCGTTTCCCGCTCGAGGAAGTGCTATGAGCCTCCCGATCCGGTATCCCCACCCACCGATGGAGGCGGAAACCGCCGACACCATTCCGGAGGGCCCGGGCTGGCTCTACGAGCCCAAGTGGGACGGCTTCCGAAGCCTCGTCTTCAGGGACGGCGACGAGGTGCGCATCCAATCGAAGGCCGGGAAGCCGCTCGAGCGCTACTTCCCGGACGTCGTCGCGGCGGTCCGGGCGGTCCCCGCCACACGATTCGTGCTCGACGGCGAGATCGTGATTCCGGTGGACGGGCGTCTCTCGTTCGACGAGCTGCTCCTGAGGGTGCACCCCGCGGAGAGCCGGGTCCGAACGCTGGCGGAAGCCCATCCGGCGCGGCTCATGGCGTTCGACCTGCTCGCCGACGAGCGGGGGCGTACGCTGGTGGACCTGCCGCTCGCGAAGCGGCGTCCTCGGCTGGAGGCCTTCGGCAAGAAGTTCCTCGGCCGGGGGAGCCGGGTCGCGCTGTCGAAGGCCACCATGAGCAGGGCGACCGCAGAGCGGTGGCTCGCCGGCGGCGGCGACGGCGACCTGGATGGCATCCTGGCCAAACGGCTGGACCTCCCGTACCGCTCGGGCGCGCGCGACGGCATGGTCAAGGTGAAACGGCGAAAGACGGCCGACTGTGTGGTAGGAGGATTCCGATACGCGTCGCGAGGCGGAACGGTGGGCTCACTGCTTCTCGGCCTCTACGACGACGAGGGAATACTGCACCACGTCGGCTTCACCTCGAGCATTCCGGCCCGCCTCCGGCCCGCGCTGACGGAGAAGCTGGAGCGGCTGGTCGAGCCGCCGGGATTCACCGGCCGGGCGCCCGGCGGTCCCAGCCGGTGGAGCACCGATCGATCCGCCGAGTGGAAGCCTCTGCGCCCCGAGCTGGTCGCGGAGGTGGCGTTCGATCACGTCTCGGGGGGTCGGTTCCGCCACGGTACCAGGTTTCTCCGCTGGCGCCCCGACAAGCCGCCCGCACAGTGCATCATGGGTCAACTGACGGGGACCGCGAGCGACACCGCGAGAAGGTGATGGGGATCACGATCCTCCGCGCCGTGCAGCGTTAGCATTAGCGGTGTGCCATGGCGTCACAATACCCAGCATTGGAGGAAATCATGGCGTTCGACAACACCTGGGATCAAGAGGACAGCTGGTGGCGTGAGAACTACGGAGCGCGTCCCTATGCCACCGGCCGCAACTACGAAGATTTCCGCCCGGCGTACCAGTACGGCTTCGAGTCGGGCCGCCATCATATGGGCCGCAACTGGAACGACGTCGAATCCGACCTGCGTACGGGGTGGGACGAGGGCAGCGGTGGGTCGGAGTCCACCTGGGAGAAGGTGAAGGACGCGGTTCGGGACGCCTGGAACCGGGTCACCGGCCAGTCGGATCTCGACGCCGACCGGATGAGCGAGAGCGAAGTGAATCGCACGTCACAGGGCGGGAGACCGCGGACCTGAACCCGCTGGCACCACTGCGTGGTGCCGGATAGTGTATTTCAT
>JACDHV010000321.1 GCA_013820855.1 Gemmatimonadales bacterium
GCCTCGAACTCCTCACGCAAGGGCATGGCGCGTCCCCTCAGGCGTCGAGCTCGCTGACGTGCTCGATGATCCGTCCCACCAGCCCGTAGCGCAGGGCGGCTTCCGCGCCCAGCCAGAAATTCCGGTGGGTGTCCTCCTCGATCCGCTCGAGCGGCTGTCCGGTTTCTCGGGCGAAGATGCGGTTCAGGCGGTCCCGCATCCGCAGGATCTCGCGGGCCTCGATATCGATGTCGCTCGCCGTTCCGCCGGCGCCGCCGGCCGGCTGGTGCAGGAGGAAGCGCGTGTTGGGAAGGCAGAACCGCTGCTCTTTCTGCGCGGCGACGTAGATCAGCGCGCCCGCGCTGGCTACCCAGCCCGTGCCGATCACCCGCACGCGCGGACGGATGAACCGCAGCAGATCGTGAATCGTGTCGCCGGCCTCCACGTGGCCGCCCTGGGAGTTGATGAAGATCGTGATGTCGGCCTCGGACTCCGCGGCCAGAGCCAGGAGCTGTCCCGAGACGGTCGCCGCGAGCTTCTGAGTGATCTCGCCGCTGATGATGATGGTCCGGGCCCGAAGCAGGCGCTCACCGACGGAGTCGGCGATTGCCAGGGGTGGGGTCTCGGGCTCGTGATGGCGGAGCATGTGTTTCTCCGGAGGTTGTCGGTTCGCCTGAACACTAATGGCGCCGCTGCCGAGCGGCACGTCCGCCGGGAATCCGGCTCGGGTCGGCCCTCGGCGGCCGCCGCCGGCCCCGGGTCAGCGCGGCCTTCCGCAATCTCCTGAACTCGCGCACCAGGTCGGGCAGCTGATAGTGGGCGTTGAGACCACTCGGGTTCGGGAGCACCCAGAGCCTCGCCCCGGAGAGCGACTCGGATTGCCGGCCCACCACGGCCAGCGGCCTCCCGAATGCCGTGCGATAGGCTCCGATGCCCAGCACGGCGACCCAGTCTGGCGCCGTGCGGCGAACCCGCCGCTCGAGCCCCCGTCGAGCACCCACCAATTCGGCGGCGGTGAGCTCGTCCGCCGCGGCCGTCGCGCGGGCGACCAGATTCGTGATCCCGTACCCGCGTTCGAGCAGCAGGTGCTCGTCCCATGGGTCGAGGAGCCGTTCGGTGAAGCCCGCCGCATGCAGCGCCCGCCAGAACCGGTTTCCCGGCCGCGCGAAGTGGTGACCCGTCGCGCCGGAATAGAGCCCGGGGTTGATGCCGCAGAAGAGCACGCTCAACCCCGGGCCGATGAGGTCGGGTACGGTGCGCCCGGCCGCGGCCCATAGCTCGGCCCGGGTCGGCCGCGGCGGGCTCATGGACCGCGGCGCGGGACTACTTCGGGGCGGCACCCGGCGCGCGGTAGTCCACGGCAACCTTCGTGGCGGCGTCCATCTCCTCCGGGGTTACCAGGACCACGGTGCGAAGTCGTGCCGCGCCCGCGGCGTTGACGGCCAGACTCACTGCGGCCGCGGTCTTCGCGTCGGGAAGATCCGCAACCACGAAGACGTCGGCCTCACCGAGCGCGAAATAGAAGCTCTCCAGCTTGCCGCCCGCGTGCTCGACCAAGCGCTGGACCGCGACACGCCGGGCCGAGCCACCGTCCTTCTGCAATCCCTGCGCGCCCTGTGTCGTGTACGAGACCTGCCAGAGAAACTTGGCCATCCTGCCCTCCCGTTCCTGGTGAGATGTAGTGGATGCAGCGACTCGTCGGATTCAGTCGGGAAGGCCGAACGCCATCACCATGTCCCCTTGCGTGAACCCGAAGAGCGCGTTCCCCCCGACCGCGACGGCGACGTACTGCCTGCCGCGGACGGCGTAGGTGATCGGAGGCGCGTTCACCCCCGCCTCGCACTGGTACGACCACAGCCGTCTGCCGGTGCCCGCGTGGAACGCCGCGAATACGCCTCTCCCCGCCCCGGAGAAGACCAGGTTGCCCGCCGTGGCCAGGACGCCGCCGACCAGAGGCTCGTCGGTGCGAACCTGCCACCGCAGGCGGCCCCCGGCCGCGAGGTCCACGGCCGTGAGCGTGCCCCAGGCCTCCTCCGTCTCCTGGGTGCTGGCGTATCGAAGCACGGTTCCGTCCGGCCGGCGCGCTTCGTTGGCGACGTATCTCGTGGGCAGGTGGAGCGCCCCGACGTAGAACAGCTCGCGGCGCGGATCGAAGGCCGACGGAGACCAGTTCGCTCCGCCACCGATGCCGGGTGCGATGACGACGCCCGCGCCGGGCCGGGGAGGTGTGAAGAGGTTGCGCTGCGGTACGAACGCCTCGGACTTGAACAGCAGCCGCCCGGTCCGCCGGTCGTGCACGTACACCCAGCCGGTCTTTGCCGCGTGCGCCACCGCGGGAACCTGCCTCCCGCCGTGGGTCACCTCCACCAGCATGGGGGAGCTGGCGACGTCGTAGCCCCAGCGGTCGTGGGGCACCTGCTGATAGTGCCACACCAGCCGTCCCGTGCGCAGGTCCAGCGCGATGAGCGAGGAGGTATGGAGATTGTCGCCGGGACGGGAGGCGTCGGCCATCTGAGGTGACGGATTGCCGGTGCCGAAGATGAGGAGGTGGCGCTCGGGATCCACCACGGGCGTCGTATAGATCGATCCGCCACCGTAGCGCCAGGCATCGGCATGGCGCGGCGCCTCCGCGCGCTCGCGGGCGAGGTCGCGCCCGAGCGGCACGCCGTCCGGGGTCGCGGCACGAAACGAGCCCTCCCATCCGGGAGCCGTCACGTCCCAGTGCCAGCGCGGGCGTCCGGTCGCGGCGTCGAACGCGGCCATCAAGCCCGGGCGGCCGTACTGGCCCGCGACTCCCACCACGGCGAGCCCCCGATCGGGGTGAAGACCGTAGCCCACACCGGCGATCC
>JACDHV010000322.1 GCA_013820855.1 Gemmatimonadales bacterium
AGCTCGATCCGAGCGACCTGCACTCCGTGTCCTGACCTTCCACCGTTCCGCCGTTCCGCCGTTCCGACATGTTCACGCCCTCGGATGCGCCTGCTGGTAAACCTTTTTCAGCCGCTCGACGCTGGTGTGGGTGTACACCTGCGTCGTGCTGAGCGACGCGTGGCCCAGCAGCTCCTGCACCGCGCGCAAGTCGGCCCCGGCGTCCAGCATGTGGGTGGCGAAGGTGTGCCGGAGCGAGTGCACCCTCAGCCCGTCCCCGCCCACCGCGTCGAACATGACGTGAATGACCCGCTGGACGCCGCGCGGGGCCAGGCGCCGACCCCGGCGCGTCACGAACACGGCGCCGCGATCGCCACCGACCCGTGAGACCAGGTCCTCCCGGAGGTTAAGATAGCGCCGGAGAGCCAGCACGGCGCGCGAGCCGAGCGGCACCAGCCGCTCTTTCCGGCCCTTTCCCCGCACCTTCGCCCGATCGGCGAGCAGGTCGAGATCCTCCAGATTCATCCCGCTCAGCTCGGAGAGCCGTATGCCCGTCGAGTAGAACAGCTCGAGCACCGCGAGGTCGCGGGTCGGCCCGAACTCGTCCCCCGCCGCCCGGGCCTCCGCCCATTCGAAGAGGCGCTCCGTGAGTGCCCGGTCGAGGTAGGTCGGCAGCCGCTTGTCGATCCTGGGCACTTTCGCCGCGCGCGCGGCGGCGTTCGACACTCCGCGGTGGACCTGCAGATAGCGGTAGAAGCTCCGCACCGCCGACAGCGACCGGGCCGCGGTCCGCTTCGAGAGCCCCCGCCGCTGGAGGTCGCCGAGGAAGCCCCGCAGGCCGAGCCGATCCACCGACGTCCACTTCCAGCGGCCGCCGTAGTGCCGGTCGCAGAACTCGGTGAACGCCTCGAGGTCGCGGCCGTAGGCCTTGATCGTGTGTGGCGACTGATCCCGCTCCTTCTCCAGATGAGTCAGGAACTCGGCCACCTCCGGACGCCGCCTCATGGACTGACTCCCGAGAGCCACGATCCGAAATCGGACCGGGCGCGCTCCACCAGCAGCTCCTTCTTCCGATCCTTCGAGATCCGGCCCGCCGGCTCGAGCGGCTCCAGCAGGCCGAAGTTGGCATTCATCGGCTGAAAGTGTTTCGCATCCGCCTCGCGGAGATAGCGGTAGAGAGCGCCGAGCATCGTGGTCGGGGGAGGCACGGAGGCGGGCAACCCATGCAGCCTGCGAGCGAGATTGACGCCGGCGAGAAGCCCGGTACCGAGCGACTCGGTGTAGCCTTCCACGCCGGTGAGCTGGCCCGCGAAGAAAAGCGTGTCGTCATCGCGCGCGGTCAACGCCGGGCCCAGCGTCGCCGGGCTGTTGAGATAGGCATTCCGATGAATGCTGCCGTAGCGCAGGAACTCGGCCTCGGCCAGCCCCGGCAGCATCCGGAACACCCGCTGCTGCTCCGGAATTCGGAGCCGGGTCTGGAAGCCCACCATGTTCCACATCTGTCCCGCTCGGTCCTCGCGCCGAAGCTGGAGCACCGCATGGGGCTCCCGGCCGGTGCGGGGGTCGGGGAGCCCCACCGGCTTCATCGGCCCGAAGCGGAGCGTCTCCCGCCCCCGCCGGGCCATCTCCTCGACCGGAAGGCAGCCCTCGAAGTAGGGCACCTGGTCGAACTCGTGTCCCTGGTGCTGATCGGCCGCGATGAGCTGGTCGAGAAACGCCTCGTAGCCGGGCCGGTCGAGTGGGGCGTTCAGGTAGTCGTCGCCACCGCCTTTGCCGTAGCGGGAGAGGGCGTAGAGCCGATCGCGGTCGAGCGAGTCGTCGGCGATGACCGGCGCGATCGCGTCGTAGAACGCCAGCGAGGCCACTCCGAGCCGCGCGGCGATCGCCCCCGCCAGCCGCTCCGAAGTGAGCGGACCGGTGGCCACCACGCCCGGCGATGGCAGCTCGGCCACCTCCTCGCGCACGACGGTGATGTCGGGATGGCCGCTCACCCGCTGGTGCACCGCCCGCGAGAAGATGTCGCGGTCCACCGCGAGCGCCGTACCCCCGGGCACTCGGGCCTCGTCGGCGCAGGGCAACAGCAGGCTGCCGAGCGCCCGCAGCTCGCATTTGAGGAGCCCGTGGGCATTGGTGAGGTCCACCGACTTGAAGGAGTTGCTGCAGACCAGCTCGGCGAGGCGGTCGGTGCGGTGAGCGGGAGTCGGCACGACCGGACGCATCTCGTACAGCCTGACCCGGACCCCCCGCTCGGCGAGCGCCCAGGCCGCCTCCGAGCCGGCGAGCCCTCCGCCGACGACGGTGGCGATCACGCCAGAGCCACCTCCTCGGGCTCGGCGAGGACGATCTTGTGCTTGCACTTGAGGCAGGTGCGGGTTTCGCCCTCCGCCTTGCTCACCTTCTTCTCCATGCCCACCCAGCCGCACTCGGGGCAGGTCTCCACCACCGGGCGGTTCCAGGTCGAGAAGTCGCACGCCGGATAGCGGACGCAGCCCCAGAACGACTTGCCCCGCTTGGTGCGCCGCTCGGCGATGTCGCCCTCGAGGCACTTGGGACATTTCAGGCCCATGGAGATGGCCCGGGTTCCCTTGCACTCGGGATACGTGGTGCAGGCCAGGAACTCGCCGAACCGGCCGGTCTTGATGACCATCGGCGAGCCGCAAAGGTGGCACTTCTCGTCGGTGGGCCGATCCGGCGCGCGGGCCTTCCGGAGCGACTTCACGTAGTCGCAGGTGTCCTTGTACTTCACGCAGGCGAGATAGGGTCCGAAGCGGCCGGTCTTGAGCTCGATCGCCGAGCCGCACTTGGGGCAGCGCTCCTTGGCGAGGTCCTCGGTGTTGAGCC
>JACDHV010000008.1 GCA_013820855.1 Gemmatimonadales bacterium
GCTCGCCAGATCCTCGCGGATGCGGACTTCGTGGGCCCGGGCCGGCAGCTCGCGCTCGAACCGGGCCGTGTCGAGGCCGATCTTTCGCGCGTGCCGCCGCAGGTCGTCGTCGTCCAGCTCGGTCTGCCGCTGGTAGAGTCGGTCGTGCATCTCCCAGAAGCGGCCCTGCGCCGCCGCCGCCTCCGCCGCCTTGGCCGCGGCGAGCGCGTGCGGGTGGGAGGAGCGCAAGGGAAAATGCCGGAACACGAACCGCAGGTTCCTGCCGAACGCCGATCGGGCCGACGGAATCACCCGATGGAGCGCGCCGCAGTAGGGGCACTCGAAGTCGCCGTACTCCACCAGCGTGACGCGCGCGTCGGCCGGTCCGAGAGAGTGGTCGCGACCGCTCACCGGTGGCGCGAGCCGGCTCATGGGGCTACGCCAGGTCGGCCCGTACGCCCGTGTCCGCCACCATCTGGAGCACTCCGCGCACCGCCGCGGTGCTCTCGAGCCGGAAACGGGCGCGGGTCGCGCCCGGACCCACCCGCGCGCTGATCGCGGTAGGCGGCAGCGACGCGAAGAGGTCTTCGTCCGTCCGGTCGTCGCCGATGGCGAGAATCGTCGTCCTCGCCTCCCGTTCGGCGGACATCGGGGGGACGATCCGCCCCTTGTGCACGCCGTAGGGCCGGATCTCCAGGACGCGATTGCCGGCCAGGATCTCCACCGGCTGGTTGCTCAGCAGCTGATTGAGGTGGATGCGCAGCTCGTTGGCGCGGCGGGCGCCGGTCTCCAGGTCCGCCAGCCGGTAATGCCACGCGATCGCGACCGCCTTCACCTCGATGAGCGTGCCCGGCGTGCGCGCGGTGATGTCCCGGAGGATCTCCAGCACCGGCTCCCGCCAGGTGCCGTGGATGTCGGCGGCCGGGGTCCACTCCGCTTGGCCGGGAGGCCGGGACCAGAAGCCGTGCTCCGCATGAAGCCAGATGGGAAGGCTGCCGACCCACTGCTCGAGCGCCTCCCGGCTCCGGCCGCTGACGATATGGACCTCGGTGTCCGGGCGGGCGGCAAGAGAGCGGAGAAGCCCCACCAGCGCCGCATCGGGCCTGGCCAGCTCCGGTGTCGCGGTGAACGGCACCAGGGTCCCGTCGTAGTCCAGGAGCAGCAGCAGCTCGTCGTTCTGCTCCAGCGCGCGGGTGAGCTCCTCGCGGAGCGCACCTTCGCCCGCCGTAGGCGAGAGGACCCGGACCGATGGTCCGCTGACCCGCTCGAGCTGGTCCAGGAACGAGGTGACCCAGCTATGCACGTCGAAGGTGGCGACACGCTGGCGAAGCGGGCCGAGGCGCGCGCGCCGCTCGTCGGGCTCCATGGTGAGCGCGCGGAAGAAGATCTCCGCGGTGGCATCGGTATCGTAGGGGTTCACCGGCAGGGCCTCGGGCAGCTCCCACGAGGCTCCCGCGAACTCACTCAGCACCAGCACCCCATCCCCGTCGGGCCGGGAGGCGACGAACTCCTTCGCGACGAGGTTCATGCCGTCACGGAGGGGAGTCACCAGCATCACGTCGGCCGCGCGGTAGAGCGCCACCAGGTCGGGCGCCGAGAGGCCGCGGAAGATGTAGTGCACCGGCACCCAGCGCGGCGTACCGAAGACGCCGTTGATCCGGCCCACTAGGCCGTCCACCAGCGATCGGAAATCCTGGTACGCCCCGACCCCGGTGCGCGAAGGGACCGCGACCTGCACCAGCCGCACCTTCTCGCGAAGCTCGGGATGGGTCTCGAGCATCCGCTCGTAGGCCAGCAGCCGGCGCGGAATGCCCTTGGTGTAGTCGAGCCGGTCGACACCGACGAGGATGCGCACACTGCCGTCGCCGCGGAGCGCCGCGGCTTCGGCCTCGACCGCGGGATCCTGCGCCAGCCCCTGGAAGGCGGCCGCGTCGATTCCCATCGGAAAGACTCCCAGCCGAACCTCCCGGCCGGGAAGCTGCACCCGGTCGATGTCCACGGTCAGACCGAGGATGTCGGTCAGCGCGGTGGCGAAATGGCGGAGATAGGTGGGGGTATGAAAGCCGACCAGGTCGGCGCCGAGCATCCCTTCGAGCAGCCGTTTTCGTGCCGGCAGCGTACGGAACAGCTCTTCGGACGGAAAGGGGATGTGAAGGAAGAACCCGATCCGGGCCTCGGGGAGCCGGCGGCGCAGAAGGCCGGGGAGGAGCAGGAGCTGGTAGTCGTGCACCCAGACCAGATCTCCCGGCCGATACTGCTCCGCGACGGCGTCCGCGAACAGCTCGTTGACCTCGACGTACGCGTCCCAGTCTCTCGCCTGAAGCGGAACCTGGTCCAGCAGATAGTGGAACAGAGGCCAGAGCACGCCGTTGGAATAGCCCTCGTAATACCGGGTCACCTGGTCCCCGGTGAGGGGGACGGCCACCAGCCGGAGCTCAGCGAGCTTGCGGTCGAGATCGGATTGCTGTTCGGGGGTCAGCTCCTCCTCGGTGCCGGGCCACCCGATCCAGAGCCCGCCCGACTGCTCGTGGGGGCGCGACAGCCCGGTCGCCAGCCCCCCCAGGCTCCGCCCCACCTCGACGCCACCCTCGACGGGTCGAACCGAGACCGGCAGGCGGTTGGCGACGATCAGAAGACGAGACATGAGCGAAAGGTAGCGGAACGGCGGGAGGGCGGAACGGCGGAACGGGGGTAAGGGATCGAAGGAGCAGGAGGCCGGCAAGAGGGAGCTTTGGCCTGACCCCCCGTCATTCCTGGCTCAGCTCGGGATGACGGGGGGCCCCGGATCCTTCTACCCGCCCACCCGACGGGCTCCTAGCGGGGCCACATCCCGTTCCCCCGGTCGATGTCGGGGAACTCCCGGCCGGGGTCGATCTCGATCATCTTGATCGCCGGCTCGCGGGCGATGCGAACGGCCGTTCGCTTGGCACCCGAGAACCAGACGCTGACCGGAATCTCCACCCTCTGGGGCTCTCCCTCGGAGCGGGTGACGACCAGATGGACCGGCATGGGGGCCCGACCGCGATTGGCCACCACCACCTCGAGGGAGTCGCCCGCGGCCGCGACCGTGTCGATCGCCTGGTCGAGCTTCCAGGTCTCGAAGAACCAGGTGCGCCAGAACCACGAGAGATCCCGGCCCGCCACGTCCTCGACCGTGTTGAAGAAGTCGTAAGGGGTGGGGTGCTTGTACTGCCAGCGGCGCCCGTACTCCCTGAACGCGCGCTCGAAGGTGTCCCGGCCGAGCACGCCGCGCAGCGCCACCAGGACGGTGGCGGTCTTGTAGTAGCTCGCGGTCCCGTACGCGTTGTAGTTGGGGAAGCGGTCGCCGTGGCGCATGAGCTCCACTTCGCCGCCTGCGATGGCCAGGTTGATGTACGGCTGCCGGTTGGCCGCCTCGTCGTCGTACCCCTTGAAGAAATCGGGCATGGCCTGCGACTGGGTGAACTGGGCGAACCCCTCGTCCATCCAGGCGAACCGCTTCTCGTCCGAGCCCACCTGCATCGGGTGCCACATGTGGGCGATCTCGTGGACCACCACCTCGTACATGTTGAGGGTATCCCACTGGCCCCCGATGCAGGTCATCATCGGGTACTCCATGCCGCCGCAGGAGGTGGGCCCGTCCACCGCGGTCATGTGGGGATAGGGATAGGGCCAGAGGTACTCGGACAGGAACTCCACCGAGTGCCGCCCGTAGCGGGCCGCCTGGTCCCAGTGGCTGCTCCGCATCTTCGGCCGCCAGAACGCGTCCACCCGGGTCGTGTCGGTCGAGCCATCGCCGTCGGCATCGCCGACCACGGCATGGGTGGCGTCCCACAGATAGTCCTTCGAGGTGCCCCAGGCCACGTCCCGCACGTTTTCCGCCCGAAAGCGCCAGGTGAGCTTCCCGTCGCCCCCCCGGGCGGTGGCCTTCCCTGCACCGCGATCGTTCTCCCCTACGACCCGGACCACTTCCCCGGCTGTCCTCGCCGAGTCGAGGCGAGCCCTGGTCTGCTCGGAGAGCACCTCAGCGGCGTTGGTCAGGGTGCCGGTGCTCGTCACCAGCCAACCCGCCGGAACGGTGAGGGCCACGTCGTAGTTGCCGTAGCCCATGTAGAACTCGGCATTGCCGTAATACTGGTCGGTCTGCCAGCCGTTCACGTCGTCGTACACCGCCATCTGGGGATACCAGTAGCTGATGTAGTAGACCTCACCGTCCTGACCGCCCCGGGGCGCCCCGTCCGGCGGAATGCGGATGCGGTAGGCGAACTCGAGGTCGGCGGTTCCCCCGGGGACCAGCGGCCTGGGAAGTCGGATCCGCATGATCGTGCCGTCCACCTCGTAGCCGGGACCCGCCCCGGCGCCCGTGCCGAGGGCAGCACCCTGGGCCGCCACTCTGGAGAGCTCGTATCCTTCGACCGCCCACGGAACGTTGGTGTTGCGGCGGCTGGACGGGGCGAAAATGTTGTGCAGCAGGTGGATGTAGACCGTCGCGAGGGTGTCGGGCGACCGGTTGTGGTAGCGGATAGCGCTGGTTCCGGTGAGCCGCTTCGAGACGGGGTTGAGCTCGGCCTCGAGCCGGTAGTCGGCCCACTGCTGCCAATACCCCGGGCCGGGGGCGCC
Organism: Gemmatimonadales bacterium; assembly: GCA_013820855.1. GTDB lineage: Bacteria > Gemmatimonadota > Gemmatimonadetes > Gemmatimonadales > GWC2-71-9 > CAVVWJ01. The sequence continues at coordinate 4,579 of JACDHV010000008.1, forward strand.
GGACTCGACGCGGGTCCCGTTCGCCACGGCTCGATCGAACGCAACCATCGCCGGGACTTCCATCACTCGGGCTGCCGCGGTGCCGGCGCGGTCGGGGGCGGGCTGCGGTGCGGAGGAGCCCGTCCGGCCCGAGCCGCATCCCGCCAGGGCGAAGACGACAAGAAGCCCCGCCAGCCGGGTGCGTGCTGCCAATACCGTGCAATCCATCAGCTTCTCCGGTCTCGGTGGTCCATTGGGCTCCGCCCGGGGGCGGATGATCGCCTGACTACGGTCCCCAGGCAAGGCTCGTTTCGGTCGGTGCGAAGGGAAACGTCGGCGCGCGACGGCCGGGGCTGCTGGTGCATCTTGAGCTACACCAGGGCGGGATTCGCCCCGCCTCGGGTTCCCCACGATGGAGATGCTCAAGATGCCTCAAGGTTCGCTGCGCCGGTTTCCTCTCGGCGGCGTCATCCTGGCTTTTCTCGCAGGTCTGCTGCTCGCCGGCCTGCTCAACCTGCCGGGGTTCTCCGCGGCACAGCAGCAGGACACCCGGTACGCTGCCGGAGGGACACCGCCACCGGCCGCGGCCATCGGCAGCCTTCAGGGCCTGAGCGAGGCTTTCGCCTCGGTGGCCGAGACCGTGAAGCCCAGCGTGGTCTTCATCAAGTCCGGCAAACGCAGTGACCAGGACCAGCGAAACATGCCGCGGCCGCAGCTCCCCCCGGGATTCGAGGAGTTCATGCCCCGGTTGCCGCAGATGCAGCCGCCCGAGTTCCAGGAGGCGGCCGGTTCCGGCTTCATCGTCTCGCGGGACGGCTACATCCTGACCAACGACCACGTCGTGAACGGCTCGGACGTCGTCACCGTCCGGCTGCTCGACCGGCGCGAGTTCAAGGCCAAGGTGATCGGCACCGATCCGGGAACCGACCTCGCGGTCATCAAGATCGACGCGACCGGCCTCAGCCCCGCCCCGCTGGGCGACAGCGACGCCGCCCGGGTGGGCGAATGGGTCCTCGCGGTGGGAAACCCGCTGGGGGAGAACCTGACCTTCACCGTCACGTCGGGCATCATCAGCGCTAAGGGGCGGACCCTCGCCCTGCCGAACGTCAGCGACCGCAGCATCCAGGATTTCATCCAGACCGACGCCGCGATCAATCCCGGCAACTCGGGCGGTCCGCTGGTGAGCACCGGCGGCCGGGTGCTGGGCGTCAACTCGGCCATCGCCAGCCGCACCGGTTTCTACTCGGGATACGGCTTCGCCATCCCCATCAACCTGGCGCGCCAGGTGATGGACCAGATCATCGCTCACGGCGAGGTCCGCCGCTCGGTGCTCGGCATCGCCGTGCGCAACGCGTCGGCCAACGACGCGGCCTATGTCGGTTTGCCCGACATCCGCGGCGTGCTCGTCGAGGACTTCGGCACGGAGAGCTCCGCGGCGAAGCAGGCGGGGCTCGAGCCGGGCGACATCATCATCACGGTGGACGGGAAGCCGGTCGAGTACGTGGGACAGCTCCAGCAGCGGATCGCCTTCCGCAAGCCGGGCGAGACGGTCAAGGTCGAGGTCGCCCGGAAAGGCGGCGTCCGCAAGACCTACAACGTGAGGCTCCAGGCGTTGCCCGGCGCCACAGCGGTGGCCGGCCGGAGCGGCGGGACCGGGGGCAAGGCGGATGAGGCGGGCGCCGCGGTCGGCCGGTTGGGCGTGACGGTCGCACCCGTGACCCGGGACGACGTAGCGCGCTACGAGTTGACCGAGGAGCAGCGCGGTCTCCTGGTCACCGGCGTCACCGCCGGTGGCCCGTCCTGGGGCGAGCTGGTGGATGCGGGCCGCGGAGGTCCGGACATCATCCTCGAGGTGGAGGGCAAGCCGGTGAAGGCCGTCGGCCAGTTGGCCGAGGCGGTGAAGGGGATGAAGCCGGGTGAGATCGTGAGCCTGAGGGTCTACAACGCCCAGGCGAAGAACCGGCGGGTGGAGCGGATTAGACTCGGAGAGTAGGCCCGATCAGCGCACCATCACCCGCGCGACGCGCGACGCGATCCCGGGCGACGCGCTGTACGCAAGCCAGACCGCGCCGGCCCGCGGATCCACCGCCAGATGGCGCACCAGCGCCCCTCTGGTCGGCAGCGGAAAGGCATCGAACCGTCGCGAGCCGGGGTCGTACCGCAGCAGAGCGTCCGCCGCGGCGGTGCCCACCCAGAGGGCGCCGTCGCGCGGATCGGACCGCACCACGTACGGCAGCGCATCCCTGATCGGCAGCGGAATCTCGGTGAACTCCCCCGTCGCCGGATCGAGCCGCACCAGCAGGTTCCCCGAGTAAGCCGGGATCCAGACGATCCCCCTGGTGTCCACATCGAATCGCCGCGGCCCGCTATGGGCCGTCGGCATGGTGAAGGTCTGGAATTCTTGAGTCGCCGGGGTGAACGCGATCAGGCGGTTGCCCTGCAGCTCGCCCAGCCAGATGCGTCCGTCGGGCCCGGAGCGGATCTCGTAGGGAATCGGCCCGCCCGGCCGCCTGGCCAGGGTCGGGTGTGCGGCACCGGAAAGGTCCGCACCATGTCGCGGGTGGGATCCACGAACCCGATGAGCTCGGGGTCCCTGGTGAAGTGGCCGTTGAACCAGACCTTGCCGTCCGGCGCCGGAGCCAGGCTGTGCGGGTACATGCCGACATCCCAGCTCCGCCACTGGGTGTCGGCGACCATGGCGGCGAGCCGCTGGGGCTGTCCCAGTACTACCCATGTGCGCCCCGACCCATCGCGATCGATGGCACGCGGATTGGCGCTCTCCACCACCGGAATCGGGAGCTCGGTCAGCGCGCCACTCTCCGGATCCAACCGGTAGAGCCGGTGGGTGAACATTCCGGTGATCACCACCGCCCCGCCCGGCTCGACCACGAGATCGTGCGGGAGGTCGTGGGGCACCGGCATCAGGTACTCGCGCACGTCCGCCCGCTTCGAGCCGGCGACCGGGAGGTCGGGGACATCGCCCGGGGCGAGGTGCTTCGCCAGCCACGTCGCGGTGGCCGCGGCATCGCGGTCGGCGCCGATGACGGGGAAACTCGTGGTGGCGCCGGCGTAGCCCAGCATTCGAATCACCGCCTCGGCCCACTGCGCCTCGGATCGCGGGGTGCCCCCAGGGCGGGCGATCTTCTCGTCGAACTGATGGCAACCGGTACAGTCGAGGATGAACTTCCGCTTGGCCTCGCCATCGGGGAGCCGCGCGAGCCAGGCGCTGGATCGGGCCGTCCCCATGGGAGCCGGACGGTGGGCCGGTGGGACCCATGCCCCCGCGAGGATCGCGGCCCCCGATCCGAGCGCGACGATCGCGCCGGCGAGTGGCGTCACCTTCATCCCCCGGCTCCGGGCCTCCGCTCCCACAGCACGTTGACGATCACCCACCGGCCGTCCACCTTAGCCATCTGCATGTAGTCGATCCAGTCGGCCATCACGGTCTTGACGCTGGCCGCGCCGCCGAATACGTCGAGAATCGTCACGTCCTTCTGCCGCCGGTCCCGGGGGGTCTCTCTGCCCCAGCCGTGGATCGTGCCGTTCACCAGCGCCGAGGCTCCCATGCTCTGGAACACGCTGCGCTTCGTGGCGGTGTCGCTCACGACGATGCGCTTTACCAGCTCGGGATGGAGCGCGCGGCGCATCCGCTCCGGGTCTCCGTCGTACCAGCCTTCGACATAGTCCATGGCGGTGGTACGGATCGACCGGCACGGGTCGTCGCTCTGTTTCGGCGCAATACAGTGAGCGGCGTCACAGAAATCCCGTGTCTTTCGGGCGTAGGGTGGGCCCATGGCACCTTTCCCTGCCCTCCTGGTCGTCGCTTCGGAGCGCTTGCCGTCGCCTGCGGCGGAGATGGAGGCGCGGAGGGTGCCGGTCGTCCCGAGGGCAATCTGACCGCCGAGGAGACGCGGCTGATCGCCGCCTATGTCTGGGCAATCAGTCAGACCCGCGGCGAGCCCTGGCCCGGCGGGCATACCAGTCACGGCGGCGAAGCGGCGCAGGGGCCGTCCTCCCGCCCGGATCAGCCGGGCTCCTGATCTAGCGCCGCGGGTTCCTTGCGCACAGTTTAGGCTGGACGCTGCCACTCGCCCCCTCGATGAACCGAGGGGCCTCTGCCACCACATCAGACGGTGATCCACTCCCCAATGAGCCTCTCACGGCGGCAATTTCTCAAGCGATCGGGCCTGTCGGCCGGCGGCGGCACCCTGGGCGGCCTCGTCGCGCTCGGGCTCGACCCCGAGCGGGCCCGCGCCGCCACGGTGCCCCTCGAGTGGAAGATCGAGCGGACCAAGGTCGTCCCCTCCATCTGTCCCTACTGCGCGGTGGGCTGCGGCCTGCTGCTCCACGTGCGCGACGGGAAGCTGGTGAACGTCGAGGGTAACCCCGACTCCCCCATCAATCGGGGCACGCTCTGCCCCAAGGGCGCGGCGAGCTACCAGCTCACGGTCAACCCCAACCGCCCGACCGGGTGCCTCTATCGCCGCCCCGGCGGCACCGAGTGGGAGCCGATCGAGCTGAACCGCGCCATGGACATGGTGGCCGAGCGGGTGAAGCGAACCCGCGACGCCACCTTTCGCCGCACCGCCACGGTGGAAGGCCGCGAAGTGACGGTGAACCACACGCTGGGCATCGGGTCCCTCGGCGGGGCCACGATGGACAACGAGTGGAATTACACGCAGGCGAAGATGTGGCGGGGGCTCGGCGGGGTCTTCCTCGAGAACCAGGCCCGAATATGACACTCCTCCACGGTCCCCGGTCTGGGGACGAGCTACGGTAGAGGCGGCGCGACGACGTTCCAGCAGGACCTGCAGAACTCGGACGCGATCGTGATCATGGGCTCCAACTTCGCCGAGTGCCACCCGGTGGGCTTCCGGTGGGCGATGAAGGCGAGGGAGCGCGGCTGCAAGTTGATCCACGTGGACCCGCGGTTCACGCGGACCAGCGCCATGTGCGACCTGCACGTGGCCCTCCGTGCGGGCACCGACATCGCGTTTCTCGGCGGGCTCGTCAACCACATCATCAGCCACGACCGCTGGTTCAAGGAGTACGTCCTCCATTACACCAACGCGGCCACCATCGTCGCCGAGACCTTCCAGGACACCGAGGACCTCGATGGGCTGTTCTCGGGATTCGACCCCGAGAGCCGGCGGTACGACACGAAAGTGTGGGCGTACGAGGGCACGGTGGCCGGCCAGCCGGAGCTGGACAAGAGCGCCAACCAGCCCCCCGCCAAGGAGGGGCAGCCGGGCGTGGATTTCCGGCGCATGCCGCCGCGCACGGATCCGACGCTCCAGCATCCCCGCTGCGTCTTCCAGATTCTGAAGCGGCACTACGCCCGATACACGCCGGAGATGGTGTCGCGGATCTGCGGCTGCAGCGAGGCGCAGTTCCTCCAGGTGGCGGAGGCGCTCTGCGACAACTCGGGGCGGGAGCGCACCTCGGCCTTCGTCTACGCGGTGGGCTGGACCCAGCACACCGTCGGGGTGCAGTACATCCGCACCGCGACCATCGTCCAGGCGCTCCTGGGTAACGTCGGCCGGCCCGGCGGCGGCATCCTGGCGCTCCGGGGTCACGCCACCATCCAGGGCTCGACCGACATCGCCACGCTCTACAATCTGCTGCCCGGCTATCTCCCCGCGCCCAGCGCACAGGTGCGGGCCCACGACACCCTCGAGGGGTGGCTGGCCAACGAGATGCCGACCACCGGCTGGTGGGCCAACGGCCGGAAGTACATGGTGTCGTTCCTCAAGGCCTGGTACGGCGCCGCGGCCACGGCCGAGAACGAGTGGGGCTATCAGTTCCTTCCCAAGAACGTGGGCGATCACTCCCACATGCCGATGTTCGTCGCCATGCACCAGCGGGTGCTGCGTGGGTTCATGGCGATGGGGCAGAACCCCGCCGTCGGCGGGCAGAACGCGGTGTTCCAGCGGGGGGCGATGGCGCAGCTCGAGTGGCTGGTGGTGAAGGACCTCTTCGTCACCGAAACGGCCGACTTCTGGAACGCGCCGGACGTCGAGGACCCGTCCGCGATCGGCACGGAGGTGTTCTTCTTCCCGTCGGCCTCGGTGCCCGAGATGGACGGGTCGTTCACCAACACCCAGCGGCTGGTGCAGTGGCACGAGAAGGCGATCGAGTCGCCGGGTGATTGCCGGAGCGACCTCTGGTTCACGCACCAGCTGGTGAAGCGGCTCAAGAAGCTCTACCAGGGCTCGACCAACCCCAACGACGCACCCTTCCTCGCGATGGAGTGGAACTTCGAGGAGGTGGACGGCGAAGCCTCGGCCGAGAGCGTGCTCCGCGAGATCAATGGATACACGCTGCCGGACCGGAAGCTGGTGAAGTCGTTCGGCGACCTGCGGGACGACGGCTCGACCGCCAGCGGTGCGTGGATCTACACCGGCATCTATCCCGAGGAAGGGCGGAACCTCGCCGCCGCCCGCGACGCCGACGAGTACGTCTCGCTCGGCTGGGCGTTCGCTTGGCCGGCCAATCGCCGCATCCTCTACAACCGGGCCAGCGCCGACCCGTCCGGTCGGCCGTGGTCCGACCGCAAGCGCTACGTCTGGTGGGACGACGGGCGGCGCGAGTGGGTGGGCTACGACGTGCCCGATTTCCCCAGCACCAAGCCGCCGACGGCGAAGGGCGTCTGGGCGAAGGGGGGGATGGACGCGCTCGACGGCGACGCGCCGTTCATCATGAAGCCCGACGGGAAAATCTGGCTCTACGTGCCGAGCGGCCTGGTGGATGGGCCGCTGCCGACCCACTACGAGCCCTGGGAATCGCCGGTCGACAACGCGCTGTACCCGAAGCACCCCCGCAACCCCGCGGCGAAGACGTTCAACGTCGTCGGCAACCGCTACATCGACCCCGGTGACCCGGCGTTCCCGATCGTCATCTCGACCTACCGGCTCACCGAGCACCACCTGAGCGGGGCGATGACCCGCTGGCTTCCGTGGCTGGCGTCTCTGATGCCCGAGCTCTTCATCGAGATCTCACCCGAGCTGGCGGGCGAGCGAGGCATCACGAACGCGGGGTGGGTCACCGTGGCCACGCCCCGCGGCGCGGTCGAGTGCAAGGCGCTCGTCACCCGCCGGATGCGGCCGTTCCAGGTGATGGGGCGCACGGTGCACCAGGTCGGCATGCCGTTCCACTGGGGATACCGCGGCGTGGTCACGGGCGGCGTCACCAACGAGCTGGCCGCGCTCGTGGCCGACCCCAACGTCACCATTCACGAGGCGAAGGTGTTCATGTGCCAGGTGGAGGCGGGCCGCAACGCCAAGGCGGTCCTCGCGCGCCTGGAGGATGCGCCCCGCCCGGTGCCCCATGTCGGCCGCCGCGAGCGACAGGCCGCCGAGGCCAACATCGATCGTGCGATCGAGCTGGCCGAGGCCGCCGGGAGCCCCGCCGAGATCCTGGTGGAGCCGCCCTTCCCGCTCGACCAGCCGCTCGGAGTCTATCATGGCTAAGGGGTTCTACACCGATACCACTATCTGCATCGGCTGCAAGGCGTGCCAGACGGCCTGTCACCAGTGGAACGAGCTGCCGGCGGTGAACGACGGCCAGGTGGAGCTCACCGGCAATTCCTACGACAATACCGGCCGACTGAGCGCGCTGGACTGGCGCCACGTGCGCTTCATCGAGCAGTTCCCCGAGGACCGCAGCCAGGACGGTTTTCTTCACGGCTCGCGCTGGCTGATGATGTCCGACGTCTGCAAGCACTGCGTGAAGGCCGGATGCCTCGAGGTGTGCCCGACCGGCGCGATCATCCGCACCGAGTTCGACAGCGTCTTCATCCAGCAGGACGTCTGCAACGGCTGCCGCGCGTGCATCGCCGCCTGCCCGTTCGGCGTGGTGGACGTGGGCCAGGACGGCAAGGCGCACAAGTGCACCCTCTGCTACGACCGGCTGCAGCACGGCATGGAGCCGGCCTGCGCCCAGGCCTGCCCGACGGACTCCATCCGCTTCGGCGAGGTGAGCGAGCTGATGGTGCTGGCCGACCAGCGGGTGGCCGATCTCCGCGCCGAAGGTGTGCCGGCGTACGTGTACGGCAAGGAGGAGATCGTCGGCGGCCTGAATTGTTTCTTCCTGCTGGTGGACAAGCCCGAGGTGTACGGCATGCCGGCGGACCCCAGGCTGCCGTCGGACAACGTGCCCGAGGGTCTCGGCCTCAGCGCGCTGACGGCGGCCGTCGTGGCCGCCGGCAGCGTGGTCGCGTTCCGGAAGGAGCGGATGGACGGCATGGGAGGTGAGCCGCCGCCCGACACCGGTCCCGACACCGTCCCCCACACCGGCCCCGGCGGCGGATCCCCGGGCGGAGGCGGCCCGCCGCCGGGCGTCGATCTCGTGGCGTTCATGAGCGCAGTGCACGGTGCCAACGAAACGGCGCGGGGCCGCCGCGCCGAGCCCAAGGCAGAGGGCGGTTGTGGCGGCGCCTGTGGGTGCCACGCGTGAGCGCCGAGCTCCTGGCGCAGGTGGCCACACCGGTCGTCGGCCACGGCTTCGCGCCCCACTGGGGCTGGTACATCGTCCTCTATTTCTTCTTCGGCGGGCTGTGTGCCGGCTCGTACTTCGTCGCCACCCTGCTGCTCCTCCTGGGCGATCCCCGCGACCGGGACACGATCCGGCTGGGGTACCTCATCTCCTTTCCGCTGCTGATCCTCTGCGCGATCCTGCTGATCCTCGATCTCGGCGTGCCGTCCCGCTTCTGGCACATGGTCTTCCAGAGCAAGAACGTCCCCGAGCTCATGTTCAAGCCCTGGTCGCCCATCTCGCTGGGTACCTGGATCCTCTCCGCGTTCGGGCTCTTCTCCTTCGTCGCGTTCCTGGGGGCGCTGGTGGACAGCGGCCGGCTGCGCTGGGCCCCGGTGCTCCGCCTGGCGGACCGGGTGCGCGGCCTTCCTCGCCAGGCGGTCGTGGCCTGGAACGTCCTCGGCAGCTTCTTCGGCTTCGGGCTGGCGGGGTACACCGGTGTCCTGGTGACGGCCACGACCATTCCGGTTTGGCAGAACGCGCGCCTGCTGGGCGGACTCTTTCTCACATCGGCGGCGTCGGCCTCCTACGCGCTGCTCGTGCTGCTGCTTCTGCGGCGGGGGCGCGCGCACTCGGACCCCTCGGTCGCCAAGCTCGCCCGTGCCGATCGCTTCACGGTGGTGCTCGAGCTCCTGCTCATCGTCGTTCTGGTGCTCACGCTGGGCCAGGCCTCGCGGCCGATCACGACCGGGGGGTTCGGGGTGCTCTTCTGGCTCGGGGCCGTCGGCCTCGGCGTGGTGGCGCCCCTCCTGCTGCATCGGACGGCGCTCGGCGGATGGGACGCGCACCGCCGGGAGGTGATCGCGGCGGTGTGCGTGCTGGTGGGCGGACTCATCCTGCGATTCGTGGTGGTGATGTCGCCGCAGTACCCGATGGTGCCGCTGTGGGCGCTCTGAGCCGGACGGCGCTCCCGCTCGCCCTGCTGGCGGCGGCCGCCTGCTCGCCCGAAGCCCGCCGGGTCCGTGACGGCGGCCCCGGGGCTGATCCCGGGAACAAAGTGCTGGTCGAGCACCGGCAACCCGAGCCTCGCGCGGCGGATACCACGCTGTGGCCGGGGCTCGCCCCCGCCCCGGTCGAGCGCTTCGCGGCAGGCGACCTGGCGCCGGCCACGTTTCCCGCCGCCCCCCGCGACCAGCCGCCCACGGGCGCGCAGCAACGAACCTTCGACAGCGATCCATCCGTGGATCCCCGCCTGCCCTCCGACCAGGCGCGCTAGAGTGGCTCGCCTCGCCTCGCGCCCCGCCGATCCCGAGATGGCCCGGGCGAGCGAGGTCCTCGACGTCCTCGCGGAGGTCTGGCGTGATCTGTCGCCGGCGCTCCCGCCGGGCGTACCGGCAGTCGAGGCGGCCGAGGTGCGGCTCGAGGGCGGGGTGCCCGCGCTCGCGGGAGAGCCGCTGATCGGCGGCCCGGCGCTGGTCGCGGGCGTCCGGGAGATCGGGCGCCGGCTTCAGGCGATCGAGGGGTACGGCGCGGCAGGCGCGGTCTCCGACGCGGTCGCCCGCCGCTCATCAACCTTCGATACCGAGCTGTTCGCGGCGGCTGCCCTCGGCGGCATGTGGGACGAGATGGCGTCGCTCGCCGACGGCCTGGAGCTGGATGCCCACGCGCTGATCACCCTGGCGGATTACGCCGCGAGGCCGGCGCTCAGGGCCGGCGCCCTGGTGGTGAAGCCCCTGGTGACCGCGTCGCGATGGGGCCGCGGGACCTGCCCCTCCTGCGGTGCGCCGCCGGCGCTCTCGGTGCGGTCCGGCAAGGAGGGGGACCGCACCCTCTTCTGCCCGCGGTGCGGCACGGGATGGCGGTACCCGTGGGTGCGCTGCCCCGCGTGCGGCGAGGACGACCACCGGCGGCTCGGCGCGCTCCACGCGTCCGGTGAGGGCGACTTCCGGCGCGCCGACGTCTGCGACACCTGCCGGAGCTACGTCAAGAGCGTGGCCGCGCTGGACCCGCCGAATGCGGACGGCGTGCTGCGCCTCGATCTCGACACGGCCGCGCTCGATTTCGCCGCGATCGAGCTCGGATATCATCGTGACGGCGTCCCCGACGATCGGGGTGGGCCGCGCGAGACGGGGCCGGTCGAACACCGTCGCTGAAGCGGGTGAGCGGTGTCACATCCTCCCGTTCCCCCTGCAAGCCATCATCCCTCCTCAATGCGCGATCGCTCAGACCTTCAGGAGGCACAACGTGGCGGTGAAGAAGAAGGGGGCGCGGTGGTCCGGCGCCAAGAAGAGCGGCGGCGCTGCCGCCGGGAAGGCGAAGGCTCAGGCCGACCGAAAGCTCCAGCGGGAGGCCGAGCAGCGGCGCGAGAGCGCCCAGGAGAGCAAGCAGAAGAAGGGAGGCGCCGTCCAGACGGGGCAGCGGAAATACCCCGAGCCTCCCCAGCCCAAACAGACCCTTGCCAAGCCCGGCCTCGAGTCCGAGCTGGAGCCGCGGCCGCGCTTCATGGCCCCGGGGTATCGCGGCTCGGGTAAGCTCGAGGGGAAGGTCGCCATCATCACCGGTGGCGACTCCGGGATCGGGCGGGCGGTCGCCGTGCTCTTCGCGCGGGAGGGCGCCGACGTAGCCATCGTCTATCTGAGCGAGGACGAGGACGCCGAAGAGACCGCGCGCGCGGTCGAGGGTGAGGGCCGGCGGGCGCTCCTCATTCCCGGCGATGTCACCGATTCCGGCTTCTGCGACGTGGCGGTCGAGACCGCAGTCCGCGAGCTGGGGCGGCTCGACATCCTGGTCAACAACGCCGCCTACCAGGAGCACCTGCCGTCGCTGGAGGACATCAGCGACGAGCAGCTCGACCGGACCTTCCGCACCAACATTTACGGCTACTTCTACATGGCCCGGGCGGCGCTGCCGCACCTGGAGAACGGCGCGGCGATCATCAACAGCGGGTCGGTGACCGGCATCGAGGGAAGCAAGGAGCTGCTCGACTACTCGGCCACGAAGGGCGCCATCCACGCGTTCACCAAGTCGCTGGCGCAGAACCTGGTGGAGCGAGGCATCCGGGTGAACGCCGTGGCGCCGGGGCCGGTCTGGACCCCACTCAACCCCGCGGATCAGGATGCCGAGAAGGTGGCGGAATTCGGGCAGGACGTGCCGATGAAGCGGCCCGCACAGCCGGAGGAGGTGGCGCCCGCCTATGTGTTTCTCGCTTCGTCGATCTGCTCCAGCTACATCAGCGGCGAGGTCCTGCCGGTGCTCGGAGGCGAGACGGTCGGGTGACCGGCGCGGTCAGCGGAGGGCGATGCTGAGCTCGTATTCGGCGCCCTCCTCGGCGGGCACCACGCTGATCACGTAGTTCTGGGAGGCGGGCAGCCTCCCCGCCCACAGCCGGCGTCGCTCGGATAGGGGCGCCAGCTGCGTGCCGTCGTCCAGCCCGTACACGTGAAGGGTGGCAGGGTCGCGCTCGCGCAGCGAGGCGGCGAGGGTCCGTCCGCTCTCGCCGTCGATGATGTAGTCCACCGGGGCGCGTGACGGCGCGCTCCCCCTGATCGCCGCCGTCGGATGCTCGGCGCCGACCGACAGCCGGCGGGGAATCTGCACCGCCAGCGTATACGCGGTGGCACCGGTGGCGCTCACCCGCACGATGACGTCGCCCGTGGCCGGCAGCCGCCCCGACCACAGCGCGCCCGCTCCGAACGGAGCCGAAAGCTCGCTCCCATCCGGCACCGAGAAGACCCGCACCGTCGCCGCCGCCGGCGCCGATTCCCGCTCCCTGACCGGCCACGTGATCGCGTGCGCCATCATCACCTGCCCCTGCTCCGCACCGATCAGATAGCCCTGAGTCTCCCCGTCCCGCAGGCTGTCGTTCACGATGCCGGACGTCGTCCCGCGCGCAAACCGGACACGGAGGAGCCCGGTGGTGTCGCCGGCCGGCACCACGGTGGGCCCACTCTCGGCGGGCTGGTCCGCCGCGGGCGCCGCGCCCATCGCCGCGGGTCGCGCGCGTCCTCCACAGGCAGCTGCTACCACCGCCAGGGCGGCCACGGAGGCCGTGAGGCGATTCGGCGTTGACATGCGGCTCTCCCTGTTGAGCACCACGACAAGATAACTTGGGCGCTCAGCCCGATCGCCTGTCCCATCGCCCACCACCCCTGCTGGAGGGTCGCCATGCGTGCGTACCTCACCGAGTTCATCGGGACGTTCTTCCTCGTGCTCACGGTCGGCCTCACGGTGATCGGCGGGACCCCCTTTGCACCGCTGGCGATCGGAGCGGCGCTGATGGTGATGGTGTTCATGGGTGGGCACGTCTCGGGAGGGCATTACAACCCCGCCGTGACCCTCTCGTGCGCGATGCGTCACAAGCTGACCTGGTCGGAGGTGCCGCCCTATTTCGCCGCCCAGCTGGCGGGTGCCCTGGCCGCGGCGCTCGTGGTCCGCGCGCTGCTGGGGCAGACGTTCACGCTGGCACCGGCCCAGGGGTTCGGGGCGACCCGGGCGACCGCGGTCGAAGCGCTCTACACCTTCGCCCTCTGCCTCGTGGTGCTCAACGTGGCGACGATCCAGAAGACCAAGGGAAACTCCTTCTACGGGCTGGCGATCGGATTCACCATCGTGGTCGCGGCGTTCGCCGGCGGGCCGCTGTCGGGTGGGGCGTTCAATCCGGCGGTCGGCTTCGGGCCGATCATGGTGCACACCATCTTCGGCGATGGGACGCTGGGGAACCTCTGGATCTACCTGGCGGGCCCACTGCTCGGCGCGGTCGCCGCGGCGGGGGCATTCGCGGTACAGGGAGAGGAGTAGGCCTACTTCCCTCCCGTCGAGCCCGTGAGCGGCCGCGCGCGCCACGGCTGGGGCTGCCGCTCGAGGACGGCGATGGCGACCGCATCGGCGGACGGCACCCCGATCACGCCAAGCGACTGCCGGCTGCCGTCCTTCCGGCGGAACAGCACGCCCGCCATCCGCTGGTCGCCCCGCTGGGCCATCGCGAGCACGCGCTCCAGTTCCTCGGGGGCGGCGAAGATGCCGATGACGTCGCCGAGCCGCTGAAGCTCGGCGGGAGAGTCGTACCCCAGCAGGCGCGCGAAGGGCAGGTTCGCGGCGCGCACGGTGCCGCCGGGACGCAGAAGGCAGAGGCCGGCGGGCACCGCGTCGGCGAGGGCGCGGAGCTGCTCGTCGGACTGGCGGAGGGCGTCCTCCACTCTGCGGCGCACGACCATCTCCGCCTTGAGGTCGGACACCTGCTTGCGCAGGGCCGTGAGCTCGTCGCACAGTTCCTGTTTCGGGCGGTGGTGATCGCGCATCGTGACTGAAAGGACGGACGGCGGACGCCGGCTTGCACCGGGTGTCCGGGCCGCGGGTCCTCCAGTGCATTGTGCAACGGCGCGCGCGAGCGGTGCCCACCCTTCAGCACGGCAGGTCCCCATGAGATTCGAGCTGGAATCCGCGATCGACGTGCTCCGCCGGACACCGCCCGGGCTCCAGGCCCTGCTCGGCGGGGTCGCCGATCCGTGGGCTCGCGGCACGGAGGGTCCCGAGGCCTTCAGTTCATTCGACGTCGTGGGCCATCTGATCGACGGCGAGGAGACCGACTGGATTCCTCGCGCGCGCATCATCCTGGCGCGCGGCGCCGATGCCCGCTTCGAGCCCTACGACCGCTTTCGCCACCGCGAGCGCAACCGGGGGCGGTCGCTGGAGTCGCTGCTCACCGAGTTCGCCGGGCTGCGTGCCGCCAACCTCGAGCTGCTTCGCTCGTGGCGCCTGGGAGACCCGGAGCTCGATCTCGCCGCTACCCACCCGAGTCTCGGCCGCGTCACTCTGCGGCATCTGCTCGCGAGCTGGGTGGTGCACGACCTGGGGCACATCGCTCAGGTTTCCCGCGTCATGGCGAAGCAGTACCGGGACGAGGTCGGCCCCTGGGTGGCATTCATGCCCGTGCTCACCGATCACGAGGCACCACGGTCCTAGGTCCTCGCTCATTCGATGGACACCGCGATCGGATCGCTCGCGGGGGAGGTCTCCTGAAGCGCCTCGTCCCGCCGCTCCTGCTCGTTGCGGCCCGGGTCCCCGAGCGGAGTGTCGGCGGCGCTCGATACGTCTCGGTCCCGGGGCCTGCCGTGATCTCCATCGCAAATTCCTAACGCTCCCCTCCGCCATTACGCTTCACTCACCAAGGAGAGGAGCCGATATGCGGCTTGAGGATCCGGCGGGTGAGGCGACCGGTGGCAAGGTGCCGCTGCCGGCGGTGGCGGAGCAGCCGACCGAGTCCCCACCCCCCAGGCGGACCCATCTGGTCACGGTCGTCACCCGGGCACTCGGCGGGCAGGACCAGTCGGATCCCGGCGCCACGCTGCGCGAGCGCTACTGGAATCCCCACGAGCGCCGCTGGAACGAGGCGGACTTCGATTCGATGGAGTCGCTGCTCCGCCGGCATGTCGAGGAGGCCGGATGGGAGCTGCTGCAGGAACAGAGGCTGGACGCTCCCCTGGCCGTCGAGCTGATCTTCAAGGCCCACCGGGTGGACTTCACCCGCCCGAGCCGGGAGCAGATTCTCCGCGACATCGGCATGACGCCGGACGACGTCAGCGACCTGCTCGAGCACGTAGATCGCGAGCAGGAGGAGACCTAGGAGGCTATCTTGCGCTACCCGGGACGCGGGAGGATTCGCCGCAGCCCCGGCCCTCACGACGGGAGCGTGCTTTGCCCAAGCGGAATTACGGCTTCGAGAAGCGGCAGAAGGAGCTGAACAAGCAGAAAAAGCGGGAAGAAAAGCAGCAGCGGAAGCTCGAGCGCAGGGAAACTGCCGATGATCGGCCCGCGGACGCCCCCGAGGAAGACGGACCCGACACCCGTCCCTGACAGGCCGATCCGCCGGTGCAGGGCACCGCCTACCCAGTTCTCTTCGCCATCAGCATCTGCCATCTGCTGAACGACATGATGCAGGCGCTGCTGCCCGCCATGTACCCGGTCCTCAAGAGCCGGTACGGGCTCGACTTCGGGCAGATCGGCCTCATCACCCTCACCTTTCAGCTCACCGCCTCGCTGCTCCAGCCGCTGGTCGGGCTCTACACCGATCACCGGCCCAAACCGTACTCGCTCGTCACCGGGATGGGGTTCAGCCTGGTCGGCCTCCTGGTCCTCGCGGTCGCATCGAGCTATCCGGTGCTCCTCCTCTCCGCCGGTCTCGTGGGCCTGGGGTCTGCCGTCTTCCATCCGGAGTCGTCCCGCGTCGCGCGGATGGCGTCCGGCGGGCGCCACGGCTTCGCCCAGTCGCTCTTTCAGGTCGGCGGCAACACGGGGTCCGCGATCGGTCCGCTGCTCGCGGCATTCGTCGTGGTTCCCCGCGGCCAGCGGAGCGTGGCCTGGTTCTCGGCGGCGGCCTTCGCCGGCATGGTCATCCTGGCGAGGGTGGGACGCTGGTACCGGAGCCATCGCCAGGCTGTGGCCGCCTCCCGCGCCGGAGGCGCCCGCCACCACCTGCCCCGCGCCAGGGTGGTCGCGGCGCTCGCGATCCTGCTGGTGCTGGTCTTCTCCAAGAACGTGTATCTGGCGAGCATCAGCAGCTACTACACCTTCTTTCTCATCGAGAAGTTCGGCGTGTCGGTACAGGCCGCCCAGGTGCACCTGTTCGTCTTCCTGGGTGCGGTCGCGGCGGGGACCTTCATCGGCGGCCCCGTGGGCGACCGGCTCGGCCGGAAGTGGGTGATCTGGGTGTCCATCCTCGGGGTGCTGCCGTTCACCCTCGCGCTTCCCTACGTGAATCTGTTCTGGACCGGCCTGCTGAGCGTCGCCATCGGCGTCGTTCTGGCATCGGCCTTCTCCGCGATCATCGTCTTCGCGCAGGAGCTGGTGCCCGGCCGCATCGGGCTGGTCTCGGGCCTCTTCTTCGGCTTTGCGTTCGGCACGGCCGGCATCGGCGCCGCGCTGCTGGGCCGCCTCGCCGATCGGACCGACATCGAGTTCGTCTTCCGGCTCTGCTCCTACCTGCCCGCGCTGGGTCTCCTCACCGCGTTCCTTCCGGAGATCGAGCGCGGCAGCCCACGGGGGCGGGCGGCACCGCCGGAAGTGGAGGCGGAGACGGTGCCGCTGGTGTAGTCATCCAATCGGGAAAGTCCCGACGGGGTTAGATTTACCCCGTGCGGCGCCGCCGCATCGGTGGCCGCCCGGCAGCCTGCGCCCACCGCCCGATCACGCCCAACACGCGAGTTCTCCGTGAGCAGCCATAAGGTCAAGCAGTGTCGCCTGTCCTACCGGGGACGCGACTTTCACTTCGTCTCCTATGAGGGCCACCCCGCCAACGAGCGGCGCGGTGAGTCGGCGATGCCCGCCATGTGGTACCTGATGGGTCCCAACAAGCGGTGGCCGGTCATGGAGCATAACCCGGATCAGCCCGACGACGAGGTGGAAAAAGGCCTGCTGAAGTGGCTCGGCACTCAGGAACTGGGCCTGCCGCGGCGCGAGGCCTAGGGGCGGAACGCCCGCCCCTCGCCAGGCTCACGGAGGCGTCGTCCGGAGGAAGCTCTCCAGGTCGCGGATGACCTCCTTCGGGCGCTCCCAGTGGGGCGCGTGACCGGTCTCCCGATACACCTTGAGACTCGCGACTGGAAGCGCCGCCACCAGCACCTCCTGTTCCGACCGCGGGAACATGCCGTCGCGATCGCCCCAGAGAAGGAGCGCCGGGACCCGATGCTCGCCCAGCCCGGTGAACCGCTCGGTCTCCAGCAGGCCCGCCAACGCAGCGCGCCACACTCGCGCCGGGGGCTTGCGGCTCTCCGCGACCACCCGGTCCATGAACTCCTCGGGCACGGGCTGGTGGACGGTGCTCACCTGAAACTCCCTCACGACGTCCGCCGGAACGGTGTCGGGTAACGACGCCATCGCCTGCTGCAGCTCCAGCGTCACCTCGTTGCGCACGGTGCTCCCCGACCCGATCAGCACCACTCCCACGACGCGCTCCGGCGCGGCGACGGCTGCCTGCTGCGCCACGAAGCTGCCCATCGAGTGCCCCACCAGCGTGGCGCGCCGGATGCCCATGGCGTCCATGAACGCGAGCACGTCCCCGGCCATGTCGCGAGGAGTGTAGCCGTCGGCCGGTCGGAGTCGCCGTGCCCCCGGAGATCGAGCGCGTACACCCGGTGCGACTTCGAGATGCCTGGCAGTACCCGGCTGAACGAGTACCACGAGTCGGTGATGCCGTGGATCAGCAGCACCGGCCGGCCCTCGGGATCTCCCTGCTCGACGTAGCGGAGCCGTACACCGTTCGAGAGCCGCACCTCCGCGAACCCGGGGCCGTGCGGCACCGGTGCGGAGGCGACCACGGCGGGCCGGCCGTCGAACGGCACCACGGCGGGCGACGCGACCGCCAGCCCTGTCACGGCCCGTATGGCCGCACTGGGGCGCTGGGGACTTGACCTGCGCATCTGCCTTCCCCTCCTTGCGTAGCGGATTGCTGAAGACCGTCCACGGAGTATGCGCGGGGACCGCGCCTAAGCGGACACGACACGGGCCCCGCACCGCGGAGCTGTCCGCCAACCCGAGGCCCAGGAGGCATGTCGTGGACCCGCTCGTCATTCTGCTTCGGTTCGTTCACATCGTCTTCGGCTCGCTGTGGGTCGGGATGATGGTCTTCAGCACGTTCTACCTGATGCCTGCCGTTCAGGAAGTCGGGCCCGACGGAGGCAAGGTCATGGCCGTAATCCAGCGTCGCGGGCTGATGACCATGATGCCGGTGCTCGCGATCGGCGCGCTGATCTCGGGGGTTTGGCTCTACATTCGCGCGGCCTCCGGAATGCCCGCGGAGTTCGGGCGGTCGCCGGTGGGAATGGCGTACGGGATCGGGGGGCTCGCCGGGATCGTGGCCTGGATCCTCGGCATGGCGGTGCTGCGGCCGTCGATGATGAAGGCGATGGCGTTGGGGCAGTCGCTCGGCTTTTCCACCGGCGCGGAGGAACGGCAGAGAATCATGGGGGAGGCACAGCGGCTGCGGGGGCGCGCGACCGCGGCGGGCCGGGCGGCGGCCTACCTGCTCCTCTTCGCGGTGACCGCGATGGCCGTCGCCCGTTACCTCTAGACCGCTTCACGCGTGGAGAATCAGCGGCGCGCACGCGGCTTGGCCGTGGCGCCCTCTCCGAACATCTGCGGGCGGCCGTTGGAATCCACCGGCAGCGCCGTCTGGCCGCTGGCGATGAAGTGGTGGGTGTTCCGGGCGTCGGTCGGATCCTTCAAGGGCGGGGCGCTCGGATCGGTGCCCCGGTCCATCGTGCCGCTCAGCAGCAGGTTGACGGTGCAGGTCACCATCTCGATGTGGCTGTATTCCTCGGCCGCGATGCTGGAGACCAGGTCGTAGAAGGGACGCAACTTGGGCGCCCGCGGAAGTTGAACGACTGGAAAGTGTAGTTCATCAGGGTCGACATCTCCCCGAACTTTCCGCCCAACAGCTCCTGAACGGCGGCAGCGGAGTTCGGGTTGGATTCTTCGGCTTCGGAATGTCCCCCGGAAGCCGGTCTACGCGTATGATCATCAGCGTCCTCGCTGGAGTGGGTCTGAAAAAGGGGCGCCCAACCTAGGAGCAGGCCCCGCGCGTGCACTGTGATCCAGAACCCCGTCGGACGAGGCGACTCTTCGGCATGGTCGGTTGGCTCCCTTTCCTGGCCGCCTGCACGTCACCGCCCGCGCTCCACGCGCCGGACCCCGCCGGCTCCCTCGCGGCCGCCGAGTCGGTCTACCATGATCTGCGGGATCTACGCGACCGCATCGACGTGGTGGGCTTCGCGGGGCGCACCAGTGCTCGAGACGGCACTCCGGTCGCCGTGCTGGCCCGCCGGCACCACGAGCTCCGCCGGCATCTGGTGGAGCGGCTCGGTGCGGTGGACTCCAGCGCGCTGGACGCCCACGATGCCCGTGCGTACGGGGCCATGCGGGCTGCACTGGCTCGCGATCTCGCTCCGCTTTCCGACTCAGTGCCCCACCCCTCACCGCCGGATGGGGCCCCGCCCCACTGCGACTACGTGCCCGCGACCATCGCCCGGGCGAGGAACGGCCTCGACTCGCTGCGCCGGCGGATGTACGCCTGCTACGGATGGGCTCAGCGGCGAGTCGCCGTCGTCGGCGACACCATGGACCGCCTCTCGGTGCTCGGCGCACTGGGCCGCACCCGGAATCCACTGGCGCGCCGACGACTCTTCCTTTCGCTGGAGCCCGTCTGGCACAGCATCAACGGCGAGAACGGGCCTGACAGCCCGTACCGCACGCTGCTCGCCCTCGAGGCGAGGGGGAGGGCCGGCGAGTCATCCCTAGCGAGGCAGGCGCGCCTCTCGGGCATTCCACCCGACTCGCTCGAGGGATGGCTGGTCGCCATTCTCGAGACGTGGCGCGACGCCAATCCGGACTCGACGATCGAGCCCTGGGACTGGCACTTTCTGACCGGCCGCCCGGGCCGTGTGCTCGGCGCGCGGATCCCACGCCAGCGGCTCATGGCCCTCAACGCGGAGGTGTATCGCGCGCTCGGCGCGGACGTCCGCAAGCTCAACGTCCGCTACGACCTCGAGCCGAGGGAGGGAAAGGATCCCGTGGCCTTCTGCACCTTCGGCGCACGACCCGGACTTCGAGAGGGACGGTGGACACCGGGCGAGCCCTCGGTTTTCGCGACCTACCGCTCCGGTGGGTTCGACAATCTGGCCGAGCTGCTGCACGAGACCGGGCATGCGGTCCACATCGCGGCCATCCGCACCCGGCCGGCGTTCGCCGACTGGC
This sequence comes from Gemmatimonadales bacterium, assembly GCA_013820855.1. GTDB lineage: Bacteria > Gemmatimonadota > Gemmatimonadetes > Gemmatimonadales > GWC2-71-9 > CAVVWJ01. The sequence continues at coordinate 24,775 of JACDHV010000008.1, forward strand.
CCGACAGCGATCCCTTCACCGAGGCGGTGGCCGACTACGTGGCACTCGACGTCACCGAGCCGGTCTGGCAGCAGCGCTGGCTGGGCGACTCGGTTCCACTCGCCGATGGGCTCCGATCGCGATATGGTGGAATCGTCCTCGACGTCGCCTGGTCACTGCTGGAGCTCCGCATGCTGCGGGAGCCCACCACCGACCCCAACCGGGAGTGGAGCCACCTGACCCGGGAGTATCTCCGCATCCGACCCCATCCGGAGCTGTCCTGGTGGGCCATGCGCGGCCAACTGGTGGACTCACCCGGCTACATGATGAACTACGCCATCGGAGCGATGATCATTGCCGCGCTGCGCGCGCGGACCGTCGAGCTGCACGGCCCGTTCGTCACCGGAGACGCCACCTGGTACGACTGGGTGTCGCGAAACCTGTTCCGGTACGGGCTCGAGCGGTCCACCCGCGAGGTGGTCGAGGAGTTCCTGGGCGGGCCGGTAACGCCCGCTGCCCTGCTGGCGGACATGCGGAGAATGAAAAGCTGAGGGCGGGCTTTCGCCCGCCCTCGATGCAGCCAGCCGATCCGGCCTCAGTTCGTGGTATCGGCGATGCCCGCGCCGCCGGTGCCGACCGTGTCGCCCTTCGAAGTCACCGGCTCACCCTGATCCGGGGAGGTCCGGGTCACGTCACCGCCCAGCTCGGACTCGCCGGTTTCGGTGTTGGTGACGCCGGACTGATCCTGGTTCGGAGCGCTCGTGCCGCCGGTGTCGGTGCCCGCTGCGGTGTCGCCGGTCGTGATGGTGTCGCCCGCTGGTGCCGACATGTCGCTCCTCGGGGCGGTATCCCCGTCGACGGACGGCGCCGCCGTGGTGTCGTCGAACCCGCCACCGGTGTACCCGGTGTCCGCCGGCAGGGTGCCCGTTTCCGAGCCTGCCGTCCCGGCACTCCGGTCGTCCACGCGGCCATCGCCGCAGGCGAGCAGGAGGGCCAGCATGCACGGTAGCGCCATCAGATTGCGTATCATTTATTGTACCTCTCTGTAGAAGATCCCCCAAGGCAGCCTGCAACGTAACCGCGGGAGGAATGCGAAGTAGTGAGCCCAGTCACGTCGGAGACGACATCATGATTCGGTGGCTCTTCGCGTCACTTCATCTGCTTGGCCTGGGAGTGGGCTTGGGGGCGGTGTGGGCTCGCGCCCGCGCGCTCCGCGAGCCACTCGATGCCGCAGGACTCCGGCGGGTCTTCTATGCGGACAGCTGGTGGGGCGTGGCGGCGGCTCTGTGGATCGGAACCGGGCTCGTCCGCCTGATCGGCGGCCTCGAGAAGGGGATGGACTACTACCTGCGGAATCACGTGTTCTGGGGCAAGATGACGCTCCTGCTCGCGGTTCTGCTGCTCGAGCTGTCGCCCATGGTGACCCTGGTGCGCTGGCGAATTCAGGCGCGCCGGGGCGAGATGCCGGACACGAGGCGGGCGGGGCGGTTCGCCAGCATCAGCTACGTTCAGGCGGCGCTGGTCCTGCTGATGGTGCTGGCGGCCGTCGTGATGGCCCGCGGCATCGGCACCGCTCCTCGGGGATGATGCCCCCGAGCCCACTCGCTCGACTGCGCAAGCTCTGCCTGGCTCTCCCCGAAGCTCACGAGGTGGAGGCCTGGGGCGAGCCGACGTTCAGGGTTCGCAACAAGCTGTTCGCCATGTACGCCGCTTCCGACAATCACCACGGCGGAGGGCGGCCGGCGGTCTGGTGCAAGGCCGGACCGGGCAACCAGTCGCTGATGGTGCGCGCGTCGCCCGACCGTTTCTTCGTGCCCCCTTACGTGGGGCCGAGCGGTTGGGTCGGCGTGTGGCTCGACGCGAATCCGGACTGGAGGGAGGTGCGCGACCTCCTCTGCGACTCCTACCGCCTCACCGCGCCGAAGAAGCTCCTGGCGGTGCTCGACGAGGGAAGGAAGTCGTGAGCGGCGCGATCGTGCCCGGGCGGGAGCTCAGGCTGGCGGATGGGCGGGTGGTGCTGATCCGCCGCGCCGTCCCGGGTGACGCCGGCAACGTGCTGGAATATCTCCGCAAAGTCGGCGGCGAGACCTCCAACCTGACATTCGGTGCCGACGGACCCGGCCTCACCGAGAGCCAGGAGCGGGAGTATCTCGCGCGGATCGCCGCGTCGGACAACGGGCTCGCGATCCTCGCGCTGGTGGAAGACCGATTCGTGGGCGGTCTCACCTTCGATGGGGGCCAGCGGCCCCGGCTCCGGCATGTCGGCGAGTTCGGAATCAGCGTGGCGCAGGAGTACGCCGGGTTGGGCATCGGCCGTGCCATGATCGAGTACATGATCGCGTGGGCCGAGCGGAGCGGCGTGGTACGCAAGATCAATCTCAAGGTGCGGGCGGACAACGGCGGCGCCATCAGGCTGTACGAGCGGATGGGTTGGCAGCACGAGGGAAGGACCACCCGCGACGCGTTCATCGACGGGCAGTTTCACGACTGCCTGCTGATGGGCCGCACGGTGGATCCCTGATGCGGCCCCTCGAGTGCCCGCCTTACTTCAGCATCTTCGGGTCCTGGTAGATCATCAGGTGCTCGTAGGGGGTGCCCTCGAACATCACATAGGACCCTCCTGCATTTGGTTTAGTCGGCAGTCCCGTCGTGGCCGGATCCAGCGGCCACAGGATCATCCAGTGCGGCGGCTCCTTCACTTCTTTCGTCTGAGGCGAGGCCGCCATCACGATCTTGCCATCGGGCATCGCGTGGTGAACCCCGCCTTTCGCCATGTAGGCGATGCCCGGTTTCGTGCTGGGCGGCTTGGGCCGGTTGGAGAAGGCCGCGGTCAGCCAGGCCCAACCCTGCTCGTCGGCGCAGACCGGCGCCAGGCTCGCGTCGGGAAAAAGTGCGCAGGTGAAGCCGTTGGTGCCTGTTCGGAGCTGGGACGTCTTGCCCCCCGGCTCGACCCGGGCGACCGCGGCCCGGTCGGAGACCCGCTCCGGCGCGCCCTCCACGGCGGCGCGGACGTACTCTTCGTTCTTGACCTGGCCCTGCAGCGGAACAGCGGTGGAGCATGCGAGGGCGAGAGCGATGCCGTAAGGCGGGATTTTCCAGAGCATACGCGCGTCTCCTGGGGGGCGAAGCCCCGGGTTCCGGGTAGGTGTGGTGTAGCACTAGGGTGGGTACTGCGAACGGCGGCTGGTCAGCGGGGACCTCCTGGCTGCACGAACCTACCATAAACAAAACGCCCGGCCGGTGCTATGGCACCGCCGGGACGCAAGTCGAAGCAGGATTGTTCACCCAGGCTGCTCCACCCCTGGGGCCCGAAGGCTATGTCGTGTGTGTCAGAGCCGGCTTACTTGCCGACCTTGACGACGTTTTCCGCGGCCGGGCCCTTGGCGCCCTGAACCACGTCGAACTCCACCTTCTCGCCCTCGGCGAGGCTCTTGAAGCCCTGACCCGAGATGGCCGAGTGATGGACGAAGCAGTCCTTTTCGCCGTTTTCCGGGGTGATGAACCCGAAGCCCTTCGCGTCGTTGAACCACTTCACGGTGCCGGTGGTGCGCATGCTGAGTATTCCTTTGTGTTCGTAATCGGGACTCGGCGTTCGCACGCGTACCGACTACCAGTTCGTCGTGATCGATGCCCTCACGCCGGGCTGCGACGGTGTACCAAGAAAAAGGGCCCCAGCGATGTCCGGGGGCCCTGAGCTCCTTGGATTTCGAATCGTGCCGAACCGGGCACGACCATCGCAGGCGGGAATATAGCGACCGCGGGCTCTTCCTTCAAGAGGGGCCTTCAAGAGGGGCGCGCCGGCACCCCGCGCTGCGTTCCATCCTGGAACTACTTGGCGTGCTGCACGCGTCTAGTCGTCATCCCCGGCGGCCCCCATTGCGTGAACTACAGCACGCCGCGCGCCTTCGCGCGGGTGGTGCGTGCGTTTCTCGGCATGCAGGCGGAGCGCGGGTGACCGCCGGACGTGGGGACCGCCGCGATTCATTTCGTGACGAGCCCCGGCCCAAAGACAGTCGAACCGAGGGATATGGTGGATCCCTGCCCCGGAAGCAGCGATACGGAAGCGCCGATGTGCGCCGGATCAGTTCTGCCCTGGCACTTCGTCGCTGGTATGTTTCTCCGTCTTCCCGAGCCGCTTGCGTGCCCTTTCCTTCCCTCTCGTCCTCGCCTGTCCGGGCTCCCTCGATGAACCCCTGGCTCGGCTACCGCGCGAGACAGTCGACCTCGAACACCGGAGGAACCGTGATCGACGTCACCCGCTGGCTTGCTGTCGCGCTGGTACTCGTCGCCGGATGCCGGCAGAGCCCACCCGTCCCTGAGGATGACGGACAGCTGGACGCGGTGGCCCACCGTTACGTCGTCCTGGGCCTGGGTCTGGGCCGACACGATGCGAACTACGTCGACGCCTACTATGGACCCGACTCCCTGCGAGCGCGGGCCGAAGGGGATTCGCTTTCGGTGAAGGGCGTGCAGGCGACGGCCGAATCGCTGATCGCCGTCCTGGGCGACAGCGTTCCCGGCTACGGTGATTCGTTGGTCGCCATGCGCCACCGCTATCTCCGTGTTCAGCTGGGCGCGATGGCGGCGCGGGCTCGGATGCTGGGCGGCGAGCGATTCACCTTCGACGAAGAGGCGCAGGCCCTCTACGACGTGCGGCCGCCCCGCTACTCGGAGGCCCACTTCGACTCGCTGCTGAGCCGGCTCGACAGCATGGTACCCGGCCCCGGACCGCTGACGGCACGCTACCAGCGCTTTCGCGACCGCCTCATGATCCCGGCCGGCAAGGTGGACACCGTCTTCAAGACCGCCATCGCCGCCTGCCGGGCGCGCACGCTGAACCACCTGGCTCTACCGGGGAACGAGCGATTCGACCTCGAGTACGTGAAGGGCACGCCCTGGAACGCCTACAACTGGTACCAGGGCGGTTACCGCAGTCTGATCCAGGTGAACCTCGACTTCCCCATCCCCCTCGATCGCGCAGTCGATCTCGCCTGCCACGAGGGGTACCCCGGCCACCACGTTTACAACGTATTGCTGGAGCAGGAGCTGGTCCGGAAGCGCGGCTGGGTGGAGAGCTCGATGTACCCGCTGTTCAGCCCCCAGTCCCTGATCGCCGAAGGGAGCGCCAACTTCGGAATCGACATGGCATTTCCACCGGCCGAGCGGGTGGCGTTCGAGCGGGACTCGCTCTTCCCGCTGGCCGGGCTGGACACCGCGCTGGCGGAGCGGAACGCGGCGGTGCGTCAGGTGGTCGAGCGTCTCAACTACGCGAGAAACGAGGTCGCGCGGCGCTACCTCGATGGTGAGTTGGACGCGGCCGGTGCCCGGCGCATGCTGCAGCGCTACTGGCTGATCACGCCCGAAGCGGCGGCCAAGACGCTGCGGTTCATCGACACCTATCGCAGCTACGTGATCAACTACAACCTGGGACGCGACCTGGTGGCCGATTGGATCGCACGAACCGCCGGGAACGACGAGAAGGCGCGCTGGAGCGCCTTCGGCGCGCTGGTGTCCGCACCGCACCTTCCGAGAGACCTGCAATGACACTCGGCAGCGACCGGGTCCGGGCGTTCCACCGGCTCCACGCCTCCGGGTGCTTCGTGATCCCCAACCCCTGGGACGTCGGCAGCGCGCGCCTCCTCGCGGGCTTGAGCTTTCCCGCTCTCGCCACCACCAGCTCCGGCTTCGCCTGGTCGCTGGGCCGCCCGGACAACGGCGTATCCCTGGGAGAGGCCCTGGCCCACTTTCGATCGATCGCGGAGAGCGTGGACGTTCCGGTCAACGGCGACTTCGAGGGGGGCTTCGCGATCGAGCCCGCCGAGGTCGGCGCCAACGTGGCCGCGGCCGTCGCCACCGGGATAGCGGGTCTCTCGATCGAGGACTCCACCGGCGACCCGTCCACTCCCCTCTTCGACTTCGATCTCGCCGTCGAACGGATCAGGGCCGCCCGCCGGGCGATCGACGACAGCGGCACGGGAGTCCTGCTCACGGGTCGTTCCGAGGGATTCACCGTCGGGCGTCCCGACCTGGAGGAGACGATTCGCCGGCTCCGGGCGTATGCCGAGGCCGGCGCCGAGTGTCTCTACGCGCCGGGCTTTCGCGGCAGCGCGGACATCGCCGCGGTGGTCACCGCCGTCGCCCCCACGCCGGTGAACGTGCTCGTCGGGAGCGACTTCGCTACCGTGGAGGAGCTTGCCCGCCTGGGCGTCCGGCGGATCAGCGTCGGAGGCGCGCTCTCCCGCGCCGCCTGGACCGGGTTCCTCGCGGCGGCGAGGGAGATCGCGGAGCGAGGCACCTTCGGCGGCCTCGCCGGCGCCGTCCCGTTCTCCGAGATCGACCGGTCGTTCCCCAGATAATCCCAACTGCAATGCCTGGCAGCTCGGACGCGCCCTGAAATGGCACGGGAGTCGCACCCTGCTCTCGGCACGAGCGGTTCTTCAGCGTCTCCCAATCAAAGCTGCAATTCCAGGCAGCGCCGATCTACATGAAATGCGTCGGCGCACTTAGCAGCTGGCACCTTCCCGACAGGGGCATTCGATGACGAGCAGAAACCCGACCATCGCGCTCGGCGTCTGCGTTACCTTGTGGCTCGCCGGCTGTAGCGACGACACTACGGCCCCTCGCTCCGAGATGGCGGCCGACAGCCCACAGATCGCGGCCGCGACCGCCGAAGTCGCGGCCCTCGCCGCGGAGGTGCGTCAGCTCGCCGCCGCGGCCGGCATCTCTCCCTTGCAGCGTCCCGCACCGGTGCGGCCGGCGCTGTCGCTGCTCGGCCAGGCGCTCGCGTTCGACAAGGAGTTGAGCGGCAATCGGGACATCTCGTGCATGACATGCCACCTGGCGACCATGGCGACCGTCGACGGCCACAGCACGGCCATCGGCCAGGGGGCGACCGGCCTCGGCCCCACGCGGGTGCATCCCCAGGGCAAGTTCGTGCACCGCAATGCTCCCCCGCTCTTCAATCTCCACGCACTGACGCCGCTCACCTGGGACGGCCGGGTGTTCGTGGATGCGAAGGGCGTCGTCCGCACGCCGGGCGCGCCACTGCGGACGGCGCAGCGGGCGGTGCTCGAGTTCGGCACGCTATCGGCGCTGCCCATGTTTCCGGTCTTGTCGCGGTCGGAGATGCGCGCCGACGGCGGCAACGAGCTGGCCGCGGTCTCCGACGATCAGCCGCAGCGGACCTGGAAATTTCTCATGCGCCGGCTCGGCGCGATTCCCGAGTACCGCACGATGTTCGAGAGCGCGTACCCGGGTCAGAGCTTCGACAACATGGATTTCGCGCACGCCGGGAATGCGATGGGCGGGTGGATTGCGGCGGTGTTCGCCTTCAACAACTCACCCTGGGACCGGCTGCTGGCGGGGAACGACGATGCCCTGACCGAAGTGCAGCTCCGCGGCGCGAGAGCCTTCCTGACCACCGCTAATTGCGCCCAATGCCACACGGGGCCCTTGTTCACCGACGGGAAATTCCACAACGTGGCCGTGCCGCAGGTGGGTCCCGGATTCGGTAACGGGCCCGACGGCCGCGACGATTTCGGACGGATGCGCAAGACCGGAAACCCGGCGCACCAGTATGCCTTCCGCACGCCGCCGCTCCGGAATGTGGAGCTGACCGCTCCCTACGGCCACGATGGAGCGATCGTGAGCTTGCGGAGCTGGGTGGATCACTACAGTCAGTCGGACGTCAAGCTCCGGACCTACGATCCCAGCCAGCTCGAGCCGCTGCTGCGGGGCACGCTGCTCTCCACGGCGGATGCCATCCTCGCGACGCGGAGCGGAAAGCTGAAGAAGCTGGTCCTCGATGCGCAGACCGTTGACGAAATTACCGAGTTTCTCAAGTCGCTCACCGATCCGGGCGCGCGGAACCTCGGACGGTTCGTGCCGACGCGAGTTCCGAGCGGGCTGCCGGTGGACGGGCTGCCCTGACGGCCCCGCCGGCCTCGGGCCGCTAGCGCTCGGGGCCCCTCCGACCGCAGCGCGCGAAACAGTTCCCGTGGACGTTGCGTACTGCGACGCCATGCGACACTCCCGTACAATCAGGCGCGTCATCGGGGCCGCCGTCGGCGCCCCGGTGGCGACCGCGGCGCTGGTATGGCTCGTGGCCTGGCGGTCACCTCCCTACTACGACGACCCCCAGCTCACCATGCTCCGGCACGAGTGGAGCACCTTTCGCCCGTCCGTCGCGCTGGTGGAAGGCAGGCTCGGCTTCGTCCTGCCGCCCTTGATGGATCCCGTCGAGGAATACGGCGAGATGGGCGCCGCCGCGGCGCTGGCCCGCGCGGCCGACGTGCGGCTCTACAGCTGGGAGCCGCGCCGGGAGTGGGAGATCGGCCGGATGCTCGACAGCGTTCCGGCGCCCAGGGTCGCGCTCTTCTACGTCTTGAGGCCTTACTTCAGTCAACTGCGGTTCGGACGGCCGGGGAACCCCGGAGCTGTTCGTAGAGGAGTTTCGGAGCAAGCGAACCAGGTATCCCGGGCTGGAGGGCACCTTGTCGAGCATGGCGGCGATAGACTCGATGTGGTCGCGCGACTTTCCGAATCTGCCCGACTGGCGGGAGACCTCGGACGAATACAGACTTCCAGGCTATCTCGGGGATCTCTCCGCCCGCTCGAACGCGCTCAGGGACGAGCATCTCGCGGCCGTCCTCCTCGACCTCGTCCGCAAGGGCGAGCGGGTCTTCGCGGTCTCCGGCTCGAGCCACGCCGTCAAGCTCGATGCGGCGCTGCATGCGGCGCTCGACCGTCGCCCCGGCACGTGATGGGTGACCTGCCCGCCGCGCTCCTCCTCGTGAGCGCCTGCCTGGTCGGGCTGCTGCTCGTGCCTTTCGGGCTTCCGGGCCTGTGGGTGATGGTGCTCGGCGTGGCCGGGTACGGATGGCTCACGGATTTCCGGACGGTGACGCTCGGCCTCATGACGCTCGTCCTGGCCCTCGCCGTGGTCGGTGAAGTGGTCGAGGCGTGGCTCGGGTTTCGTTTCGCCCGCCGATACGGAGGATCGCGCCGGGCCGGCTGGGGTGCGCTCGTCGGCGGGCTGGTGGGTGCGGTGATCGGCGTGCCGGTGCCGCTGGTCGGCCCGGTGATCGGCGGATTTCTCGGAGCATTCGCCGGTGCCGCACTGTTCGAATACACCCGCGCGCGACAGAGGGGTGCCGCCGCCTGGGCGGGATGGGGAGCGGTGCTCGGCCGCGCGGCCGCGGCGGCGGCGAAGATGGCGCTCGGCATCGTGATCGCGGTCAGCGCCATCTTCGCGGCGCTGGGCGGTTAGCGCCGGACGGGCTCTGGCCGGGTCCGCCGGGTTCGCGCGGCGATGACGCCGGCGACGCGCTTCGCGTCCCGCTCGACGCCATGGATCATGGTTCGCGAGAGCCGGTCCACGGCCGTGCCGGTGCGGACCGGCAGCGCGAAGCGGGCGGCATAGCTCTCGAGGTAGTCGGCCATCTCGTTCTTGGTGGGAAATGAGTGCGGCGGCGCCGGGCAGGGC
>JACDHV010000323.1 GCA_013820855.1 Gemmatimonadales bacterium
GGCCGACCCGTGGGCATCGTGGCCAACCAGCCCGCAGTGCTGGCCGGGGTGCTCGATATCAGCGCCTCGGTGAAGGCGGCCCGCTTCATCCGTTTCTGCGACTGCTTCAATCTCCCGGTGGTGACGTTCGTGGACGTGCCCGGCTTCCTGCCCGGCGTCGCCCAGGAGCACGGCGGCATCATCAAGCACGGGGCCAAGCTCCTCTACGCCTACTGCGAAGCGACGGTGCCGAAGCTCACCGTGATCACCCGCAAAGCGTACGGCGGTGCCTACGATGTCATGAGCTCGAAGCACATCAGGGGTGACCTCAACCTGGCCTGGCCGTCGGCTGAAATCGCGGTCATGGGACCGAAGGGTGCCGTCGAGATCCTCTTCAAGGACGAGATCGCCAGGTCGGACGACCCGGCCGCGGCGACCGCCCGGCTGATCGAGGAGTACACGTCCAAGTTCGCGCATCCGTACGCGGCGGCGGCGCGAGGCTACATCGACGACGTGATCGATCCGAGGGACACCCGGCCCCGCCTGATCGACGCGCTGCGGACCCTGCGCACCAAGCGGGATCGGAACCCGCCCAGGAAGCACGGAAACATCCCGCTCTGACGCGCGTCCGCCGGCCGCCCAGGGCCCGGACCGTGTGGTGCTCCGGCGGGCCGAGCCGTCACCGCTGATGAAGGGCGCGCCCCTAGCCAAGTGCCAGCGGCCATACCATCTTGAGACGTCCATGCACGCGTTCTCCCGGCAGTCGAAGGTCGCCCCGCCAGCTCGCTGGCCGAGGCTCCGCCGCGCCGTCGCAGCGGGGCTCCTGCCGCTGCTCCTGCCCGCCGCTCAGCTCCACCCACAGGCAGCCATCGATCCCAACGTGGCGCCACGGGCGGCCGCGCTCGAGCGTGAGGGCGAGCGCCACATGGCGATCGACCTCCTCGGCCGCTACCTCGCCACGGCGCCGGACGACGGCCGGGCCTGGCTGCAGCTCGGCCGCTTCTATCTGTACGACGCCCGCGACTGGCACCTCCATGGCCACCGGGGCGAGCCCGACGGCATGCTCTACCTCGACTTCGCCGCCACCGCGCTGGAGCAATCCATACGGCTGTCGGTCGACTCGGGCGTCATCTTCCGGGGCATCGCGGAGGTCGAGCGGGCCCTGGTGGTGATCGAGCAGGTCGGCTGGGCCGCGGCACGGACGACCGCTGGACGGGAGCGGGCGCCCCGCATGCCGCCGTTCGTGCTCGAGCTCGGCGAGAATCTGCTGGCGTCCTGTCCGGCCGGTGGCGTGCTCCTCACCGGCAACGAGCTGGAAGCGCTGTCGGTGTGGTACGGCAGCATGGAACGCCCCTTCCTCGACGTCCTCCCCATCCGCCCTGATCTCTACGCTACCGACTCGGTCTACCGGATGCGCATGGCGGAAGCGATGGGCGTGGATCCCGCTCTGCCGGTCCAGCGCGCGCTGGGCGACGTGGCGCCGCGCCGGCCGCTCTGTCTCAGCCCCGGCACCGACAGCGCCGCCGTCCCGGCGCTGGCCTGGGCGCCCTATCGTCTGGTCAGGGTGAGCCGGGCCGGCGCGCCCGGCCCCGAGGCGATGAGCGTCAACGAGCTGCTCAAGGCCGTTCGCCAGAGCCCGTCGCCGTGGGTGGGGGACGTGCGCCGTGTCTACGACCGCGCCGCGAGCCACAACCTGCTCCTCTGTACCAGCCTCCTCCTCCTCTTCGGAGATACGCCCCCGCCCGCCTGCCGCCCGTGAAGCGGGTGCTCGTCGCCAACCGCGGGGAGATCGCGCTCCGCGTCATTCGCGCATGCCATGAGGAAGGACTCGAAGCGGTCGCGGTCTACTCGACCGCCGACCGTGCCGCGGCGCACGTCCGCGCCGCCGACCGCGCGGTGGCCGTCGGTCCCGCGCCTCCAGCCGAGAGCTATCTGCGCATCGACCGTCTGGTGGAGGCCGCGCTCGAGGCCGGCGCGGACGCGATTCATCCCGGCTACGGGTTCCTGGCCGAGCGGGCGGCGTTCGCCGACGCGGTCGCCGAGGCCGGCCTCGTCTTCGTGGGTCCGCCCGCGGCGGCGATCCGCGCCATGGGCGACAAGACCGAGGCGCGCCGCCGAATGCGCGACGCCGGTGTGCCGGTGGTGCCGGGGACACACGAGCCGGTCACCGAGCCGGGAGCCGCCAGGCTGCTGGCGGAGGATTTAGGCTATCCGGTGCTGGTGAAGGCCGCCGCCGGAGGCGGAGGCAAGGGCATGCGCGTGGTGCGCTCATCGGAGGAGCTCGGTCCGGCATTGGAGACGGCCTCCTCCGAGGCGCGCAAGGCGTTCGGCGACGCGAGCGTCTACCTGGAAAAGCTCATCGACCGACCCCGGCACGTGGAGATCCAGATCCTCGCAGACCGGGAGCGCACCCTCCACCTCGGCGAGCGCGAGTGCTCCATTCAGCGACGGCACCAGAAGCTGGTGGAGGAGGCGCCGTCCCCCGCGGTCAGCGCCGAGCTGCGGGAGTGGATGGGAGCGGCTGCGGTGGCCGCCGCGCAGGCGGTCGGCTATCTCGGCGCGGGCACCTGCGAGTTCCTCCTGGCGGCCGACGGCTCCTTCTATTTCCTGGAGATGAACACCAGGATTCAGGTGGAGCACCCCGTCACCGAGCTGGTCTACGGTGTGGATCTGGTGCGGGAGCAGCTCCGCATTGCCGCGGGCGAGCCGATGCGGGTGCCCGCCGAGTGGCTCGCGCCCCGCGGTTGGGCGATAGAGTGCCGGATCACCAGTGAGGACCCCGGGAACGGCTTTCTCCCGTC
>JACDHV010000141.1 GCA_013820855.1 Gemmatimonadales bacterium
CAGTCCGGGAGCGGCCGGCCGGCCGCGCCCATCCGAGCGCGACATCGCCCGCGCCCGCGGCTTCCCCAGCCCCCGCACCGGCGGCTTCCTCGCCCCCGGGCGGCGCGGCCACGACGCCGTCGCTCGACTTCGGCGCGGCGCTCGAGCTGGTGGACGAAGCGCCTCCCGATGCCCTCAGTCCGGTAGGCCGTGGGGCGGGAATTTGCGTCCTCCTGATCGAGGACGAAGACCAGCTCCGCCTCGTGATGAAGGATCTGCTGGAGCGCGACGGCTACACGGTGGCTGAAGCGCGTGACGGCGTCCAGGCGCTCGACCAGGTGGACCGGCTCGCGCCGGACGTCATCATTCTCGACCTCAACCTCCCCGGGCTGGACGGCTACAGCGTGCTGTCGCAGCTCCGCTCCCGGCCTGCGACCCGATCCATTCCCGTCATGGTGCTCACCGCCAAGGGTGACGAGGACAACGAGGTGCGCGTGTTCGAGCTGGGGGCCGACGACTTCATCACCAAGCCGTTCCGGGCCCGGGCCCTGTCCGCACGGCTCGAGGCGGTTCTGGGCCGCCACCGCGCTTGAGCCGGCCGCCGACACCCGGCACTTCCTCTCCCCCCGCCCGACCGATCGCTCTCGACTCCACCGGCCCGGGGGACGCGCTCCCCGACGGCGCCGAGGGGATGGCGCTGGTGAAGCCCGGCGTGCGGGCGCAGGCGGCCTACACGCTGCGGGCCCCCGCCGCACGGCGGAAGCTCAATCAGAACGAGTGCCCGTACGATGTGCCCGCCCACCTGAAGCAGATCGCGCTCGACCGCGCGGCCGCGGCTTCGTGGCAGCGCTACCCGGAGTTCGCGCCCATCCGGCTGGTGGAGCGGCTCGCGGTGCACTACGGGTGGGTCCCGGAGGGCATCGTGGTCGGGAACGGCTCGAACGAGCTGATCCAGGCGACGCTCTCGGTCGTGCTCGGGCAGGGCGACGCGGTGATCGCCCCGTCGCCGACGTTCTCGCTCTATCGTCTCCTCACCGGTGTGCTCGGCGGGCGCTACGTCCCGGTTCCGCTGGGTCCCGGCTTCGAGTTCGACGTGGACCGGCTGGTGGAAGCCGCGGTGCGCGAGCGCGCCAGGGTGGTCGTGCTCAACTCACCCAACAATCCCACCGGCTCCGCGTTGCCGGCCGGCGCCGTCGAGCGGATCGTGTCGGACACCGGCGCGCTGGTCCTCTGCGACGAGGCCTACCAGGACTTCGGCGGGCCCACCGCCATCCCGCTGCTGCGCCACACGTCTCGAGTCGTCGTGTTGCGCACCTTCTCGAAGGCCATGGGCATGGCGGGCCTCCGCTTCGGGCTGGCGCTGGCGCATCCCGAGGTGGCACGGGAGCTGGCCAAGGGCAAGCTTCCGTACAACGTGAACCTGGTGACACTGGCCGCCGCCGACGTGGCCCTGGAGCACGCCGCGCTCTTCGCGGGCCGTACCCGTGAGGTGACCGCCACGCGCGACCGGTTCCTTCCACGGCTCGTTCGGGTCCCCGGACTGGACGTATTCCCGACGGAGGCCAACTTCGTGCTCATCCGCTGCCGCGCGCGGCCGGCGAGCGAGGTCTTCCGCCGGCTCCACGACGAGCACGGGATTCTGGTTCGAGACGTGTCCGGCAGCGCCGAGCTCGCGGATTGTCTTCGGATCTCGATCGGAACCGAGGACGACATGGAAGCCGTGCTGGCCGCGCTGCACCAGATCGTCGGCCCCGGATCGGAGGCCGGGTGACACCGCGCGTGGGCGAGATCCGGCGCACGACGAAGGAAACCGACCTTCTGGTCCGCGTCGTCCTCGACGGCCGCGGTGAGGCGAGCGTGAAGACCGGCATCGGCTTCTTCGACCACATGCTCGAGGCGTTCGCGCGCCACGGACTGCTCGATCTGACGGTCGAAGCGCACGGCGACCTGCACGTGGACGGGCATCACACTGTCGAGGACACCGGCATCGCGCTCGGCACGGCGATCGCCCGCGCCCTCGGCGATCGGGCCGGCATCCGCCGCTACGGCGACGCGCTGGTTCCGCTCGACGAGGCCCTGGTGCGCGCGGTGGTGGACGTCTCGGGCCGTCCGTACCTCCACTACGAGATCGACATCGCCAAGTGGCAGATGCTGGGAGACTACGACGTCTTCCTCACCCCCGAGTTCTTCCGGGCGGTGGTGCTCAACGCCGGGCTCACCGCGCACCTCGATCTGGTCCGGGGCGACAACCCGCACCATATCGTCGAGGCCGCCTTCAAGGCCTTCGCCCGGGCGCTCGACGCGGCGACGTCCATCGACCCGCGAGTGGCGGGAGTGCCGTCCACCAAGGGGACGCTGTGATCGCGGTGGTGGACTACGGCGTCAACAACCTCAGAAGCGTCGTGCGCGCGCTGCAGGCCGGCGGCCACGAGGCCACGCTCACGACTGAGGCCGACGAGGTGCGTGTCGCCGACCGGGTCCTGGTTCCGGGGGTCGGGAACTTCGGACAGGGGTCGCGGAACCTCGCGGCCTCCGGACTGGGCCACGCCGTGCGCGAGGTCGCCGGCGCGGGCCGGCCGGTGATGGGCATCTGCCTGGGGCTTCAGCTCCTCTTCGAGACCAGCGAGGAGGCGCCGGACGCGCGGGGGCTCGGCCTGCTGCGGGGCCGGGTGCGCCGCTTCGCGAACACGCTCCACGTGCCGCACGTGGGCTGGGCCCGGGTGGACCTGACCGAGGCGGGCCGCCGCCACGCCATGCTGGGGCCTCTCTTCGGAAGTGAGCCGCGCTTCTTCTACCACGTGCACAGCTATCATCCGGCCCAGCTCCCGGCGAACTCGGTGCTCGGCACCGGCGAGTACGATGCGGTGTTCCCGACCCTGGTCGGCAGCGACACGGTGATCGGCGCGCAGTTTCACCCCGAGAAGTCTCAGCGGGCGGGGATCGAGCTGCTGGATGCGTTCGCGCGGTGGAGCCCGTGACCTCGATCCGGGTGTCGCTCGTGGACGTCTACGTGCTTCGACACAGCCGCGCCGGGCTCGAGTGCCTGGTCCTGCGGCGCGGCGCCGGCGGCCGGTGCCCGGGCTCGTGGGAAGCGGTGCACGGTCACATCGAGGAAGGCGAGCGTCCCTGGCAGGCCGCCAAGCGGGAGTTGGAGGAAGAGACCGGCCTCGCGCCCGACCGGCTCTACAATCTGAGCCGGGTCGAGACCTTCTACCAGCACCGGCTGGACGAGGTGGCGATGGTCCCGGTCATCGTCGCCTTCGTGCCGGCGGACGCCGCGGTGAGGCTCGGCCCCGAGCACGACGCGCACGAGTGGCTGGCGCCGGCGGAGGCGGCGGCCCGCTTCGCCTGGCCGCGCGAGCGCCGGGCCCTGGAGGACGCCGTGCTCCTCCTAGGCGCGGGCGACGCCGGCGCCGTCGAGGACGTGCTCCGGATATGCTAGCACGCCGGATCATTCCCTGCCTCGACGTGGCGGGCGGCAGGGTGGTCAAGGGCGTTCACTTCGAGTCCCTGCGCGACGCGGGGGACCCGGTGGAGCAGGCCGCCCGCTACGATGCCGAGGGCGCGGACGAGCTGGTATTCCTCGACATCTCCGCCAGCCCCGACGAGCGTCGCACCACGCTGGAGATGGTGTCCAGGGTCGCCGATTCGATCTTCATTCCCTTCACGGTGGGTGGTGGCATCCGCTCGGTCACGGACGCGGGGGCGGCGCTCCGCGCGGGCGCGGACAAGATCTCGGTGAACACGGCCGCGGTGCGCGATCCCCTCCTGGTCTCGCGGCTCGCCGAGAGCTTCGGAAGCCAGTGCGTGGTGGCCGCGGTGGACGTGAAGCGGATCGACGGCCGGCTCACCGTCGTTGTGAACGGTGGGAGGGAGAAGACGCCGCTCGAGGCCCGGGCTTGGATGCGGGAGCTGGAGGCGCTCGGGGCCGGCGAGATCCTGCTCACCTCGATGGATCGCGACGGCACCGGCTCGGGCTACGATCTCGAGCTGCTCCGGGTCGCCGCGTCCGCCGTCACCATTCCGATCATCGCTTCGGGAGGCGCAGGGAACCTCGGCCATCTCGCCGAAGCGCTCGAGGCGGGGGCCCACGGCGTGCTCGCCGCCACCATCTTCCACTTTCGCGGCTCGTCGCTCCCCGAGGCGCGCGCGTTCCTCCGCGAACGGGGGTACCCGGTCCGGCCATGACCCTGCTGCTGCCGATCGCCCTGCTGCTGTCGCCCCCCGTCGCCGCCGCCGACGGGTCGGCGTGCGTCCGCCCGACCCGCGCCGGCACCCAGGTACAGGGCGAGGTGCGGATCTGTCCCGGCCGGTATCGCATCGCGGATCCTTCAGAGCGCGGCGTGATCGTCGCCGCCGCGTCGGGAACCCGCATCGATCTCACGGGCGTGGTGCTGGAGAGCGGCGACTCGGTGCCGTCGCGCTTCGTCGGGGTGGGGGTGGGGAGCAAGGACGTGGACGGCGTGTCGGTGGTCGGGGGCACCGTGAGGGGCTACCGATTCGGGCTCCGGCTCGAGGGCGGCCGGGGGCACCGGATCAGCGGCACCGACCTTACAGGCAGCCGGAGCGAGGCGCTCCGCTCCACCGCTGCCCAGCCCGATACCGCCGACCGGCTCGACCCGCTCCGCCTGGCGGCGTTCATCGAGTCGGGGTCGGGCATCGTGCTCGTGCGCACCGTGGGAGCCAGCGTGACCGGCGTGACGGCCAGGGCGGGGCAGAACGGCATCGGCCTCATCCACGCCCGGGAGAGCTACCTCGCGGACAACGAGCTGACCGGCAACTCGGGGTGGGGTATCAGCCTCTGGCGGTCGTCCCGCAACGTGGTGGTCCGGAACCGGGTGCACCACACCGTGCGGTGCGCGCCACCCGGGGTGGACTGCGCCGCCGCCGCGATCCTGCTCCGGGAGGGGAGCGACTCCAACACGATCGCCGAGAACGATCTCACGGTCTCGAGCGCCGGCCTCCGCATCACCGGCCAGTCACCGCTCACCCGCCCCTCGATCGGCAACCTGATCTATCGCAACGACGCGTCCGGCACCGGCACGGGGTTCGTCGCGAGCCGCACCTGGAGCACCACCTTCCTGGAGAATCGTGCCGACAGCGCGGCGTACGGCTTCCGCCTCGACCACCTGAACGGCAGCGTCGTGCGGGGCAACACCGTGATCGGCGCGCGCACCGCCGGCATCGTGCTCGAGCACGGCGGCGAAAACACCCTCGAGGCCAACGTGCTGCTCGGCGGCCGGGCGGGGATCATGGTCACCGCTCCGGGCCCGGGCGGACCCCCGAGCCGCGGCCATCGGATCGACGACAACGTGGTGGGCGGCGCGGAGCAGGGCATCGTGCTTCAGGGAACCAGCGGCAGCCGGGTGCGGGGGAATCTGCTCGATGACTTGGTGGACGGCCTGGTGATCGACAACGCCGGTCACGGCACCGAGGTCACCGGCAACGTGTTCCTCCGGGCGAGCGGCTGGTTCATCGCGGCCCCGGACCTGGCCGCCGGCGGGAACTACTGGGCCACGGCCGACGCCGCCGCGGCGTCCGCGCGGGTGAAGGGACGGATCAGTGTCCTTCCCTGGCGGCCGGCGAGCGCGGCGGGCTACTAGCGAAGATCTCCTCGGCCAGCGCGTTGAGGTCGCGAAGGCTGAAGGGCTTGCGGACACGGCGCACGCCGAAGTCCGGTCCCGGCTCCGGCAGGTCCCCGTTTCCGCTGACGCCGAGCACCACGCGCGAGCAGGTGTCCGGCCGATGGGTGGCGAGCGCCTGCACGAACAGCTCGGTGGGCCCCGCTGCCGCCATCGCGTCGGCCACGATGAGGTCGAAGTCGCGCTCCCGCAGCATCCGCAGGCCCTGGACCCCGGAGCGCACGGCTTCCACCACGTGCCCTTGCGGCGTGAAGAGCGCGCTCACCAGCCGGTGCACGGCCGGATCGTCGTCCACCACCAGGATCCGGTGGCACTCCCGCCGCGCGCCCGGGAGGGGCGGCGGCGCCGCCGGGCGATCCGCCGGAGGCTGATACGCCGGCAGGCTGATCCGGAACTCCGCGCCGCCTTCCGGCGGGGCCTCGTACGCCAGAATACCCCCGTGCGCCTGCACCAGCCCGTAGCTCAGCGACAGCCCCAGGCCGGTGCCCTCGCCCGGCGCCTTGGTAGTGAAGAAGGGTGTGAACAGGTAGGAGACGAGGTGCGGCGGCACGCCCGGACCGGAATCGACCACCCGGAACACGGCCATCCCGCCCTGAAGCGCCGTCTCCAGCCGGATGCGCCGCGGGCGTCCCGGCTCCAGCTGGCTCACGGCGTGCACCGCGTTGTTGACCAGGTTGAGCAGCACCTGCTGCAGTTCGTACCGATCGCCCAGGACGACGACCGGCTCCTGCCCGAGCGCCATCTCCAGCTCGATGCCGTGCAGCTGCAGCTCGTAGACGATCAGCAGCGACGTGCGCGACGCGACGTCGTTCAGGTCCACCGCGCTCTTCTCCGCCACGCCCTTCCGCGCGAAGGTCAGCAGATTGCGCACGATCCGTCCCGCGCGCTCCGCCTGATCGTGGATTACCCGGAGGTGCTCGTGCGGGAAATCGGGGTGCGGCTCGCGCTCGAGCAGCAGCTCGGCGAGCCCCGCGATGGAGGTGAGCGGATTGTTGAGCTCGTGGGCCACGCCGGAGACGAGCTGGCCGATGGAGGCCATCTTGTCGTTCTGGATCAGCTGCGCCTCGAGGATGCGCTGCTCGGTCACGTCCTCGACCAGGATGACCACGGGCCCGGTCCCGGCGGAGGCGCTTCGGCCGGGCTGATCGGCGAAGGGCGCGGCGGTGAGACGCAGCACGCGCTGGGTCCGCTCCAGCCGCGCCACCAGCGGAGCGGTTCGCCGCCGATGATACGCGGCGCTGATCAGCTCCTCGACCGCCTCGGACGTGCCGAACAGCGTCTCGCAGAACCCCCGTCCCACCAGCTCGCTCTCGCCGAGCTCGGCCAGCGCGGCGAGGGCCCGGTTGGCCCGGAGCACGGCGCCGGTGGGGCCCACGACGGCGATCCCCTCGGTGAGCGCGTTGAAGGCCGTCTCCCATTCCTCCTTGCTCTGGCGCACGATCTCGTAGAGCCGGCTGTTGGCGAGCACCACGGAGGCGTTGGTGGCGACGGTGGAGAGCAGCCAGAGGTCCTCGGTGGTGAAGGGGCCGCCCTGGCGGTCCGCCACCGCGAGCGCGCCCATGGTGACCCCCTGCGAGCGGAGCGGGGCCACCGCCGCCGAGCGGACCGTCGCCCCGGCGACGAGGTTCACGGTGGGCTCGTCGACGCCCTGCGCCACCTCGATGCGCTCCCGGCTGATCGCGAACCGTACCAGCCCCGTGTCGGCCTCCTCGGCCGTGCGGCCCTGCAGGTCTACGAGCGTGCCCGTGGCGGCCACCACGCGGAGGTGGTGTGCCCGCTCGTCGTCCGCCAGCACCACGATGGCGCCGTCGGTCTGGAGGAAGCGGCCGGCGTACCGGGCGACCTGATCCACGATCCGATCGAGCTGGATGGACTCGGAGAGGACGTAGCTCAGCTCCTGCAGCGAAAACAGCTCGCTGATCCGCCGGTCCAGCTGGCTCGCGAGCGCGTCGGTCCTGCTCTCCGCCTCCCGCACCCGCCGGCGCCCCCGGGTGATCGCCACCCAGAAGCTGGCGGAGATGGTGGCCACCGCGGCGAGCGCGAGCCACCAGAAACGGTCGTCCGCGAACCAGACCACCACGCCCAGGAGGGTCACGGCGACCGCGTGGAGCGGAACTTCCCATTCGCGGCGCCAGGCGGCCAGCAGCACGATCAGCGCGCCGCAGAGCCCCGCCATCACAGTGAGCACGCTCGGCATTCCGCCGAGCTCCGAGGCGACGAGCGAGCTCGCGAGGAGGGCCCATGCGGCGATGGCGGAGGGGGAGAGGTACCAGCGCTCTCGCGGGCGGGCCAGGGCTACGGCTCCTGCGGCGCGTGCCGGGCCACCCGCTCGGTGATGTAGGACTCGGGCGGGGCATTCGGCTTGACCCGGATGGACTTCGCGGGAATGCCGACGTTGACGTGATACGCCCGCACGTCCTTGGTGGCCACCGCCATCGCTCCCACCATCGCGTTCCGGGCCACCTTCACGCCCGCCAGGACGGTCGCGTGGTAGGTGATGCGCACGTCGTCCTCCAGGACCGTGCGGGCGTTGGTCACGTCCTTCTGGTCCACGATGCTGTGGGTGTGGCTGTAGATGTTGGCGTAGTCCGAGATGCTGACCCGGTTCCCCAGCGTGATGCCGCCGCGGTCGTCCAGCAGAACGTAGCGGTGGACCACGACGTCGTCTCCCACCTCCAGATTGTAGCCGTAGGAGAACTCGGTGAACTGGAAGCACTTGAAGTTCCGCCCGCAGCGCGCGAAGAAACGGGGCGCGAGCATCCGGCGGAAGCGCACGCCGAGCTCGACGTTCTGCCCGCCCGCCACCGAGCGGTCGAAGCTGTACCAGAGCCAGAGGAGCGGCTTCACTCTCGCGAAGCGGGCCTGGTCCACGTCGGCGTAGTACTCGGGCTCCAGCGTGACGTTCCGGGGATCGAGCGAGAGCAGCGCGACGCGCGCCGCCGGAGAGGTTCGCGCGTCGGCCAGCCGCTGGTCGTAGTCGCCGAACCCGGGATAGTAGAGCTGGTAGAGCACGTCGCGCGTCAGCCGCGACCAGTCGGCGCCCGGCTCGTCCAGCCGTCCCTCGATGTCGGCGAGCCAGGCGTCGTAGACCCGGCTCGTCGCGTCGGACAGCGCGACCGTACGCAGGGGCAGATGCGGCATGTGGAGCTCCGGGAGGTGGATGCGGCGCGCGGCGCCGCCGGACCACCGAAATCTCCCCGGGTGGAGATTGGCAGGCAAGCCGCCGGGCGGCCCCTCAGCGGCCGGCGGTGGCCCCGGTGTCCGGCCGGGTCGCCCGCGAGCGGGCCGCGAC
>JACDHV010000142.1 GCA_013820855.1 Gemmatimonadales bacterium
GGGGGGGGCCGCGTCGATGATTCTGCAGGGCGATGGTGGCTCTTCAGCTCTCCCGGGCCCGGCGCCGTCGCCGCCGTGCCGCCGCGGCCTTGAGCTGCCGCGCCGCGCTGGGCTTGACGTAGTGCCGGCGCTGGCGGAGCTCCTTGAGCAGTCCCGCCTTCTGAACCTTGCGCTTGAAGAGTTTGAGCGCGTGCTCCAGGCGATCGCTCTCATCGAGCCGAACTTCTATCACGCTGCCTCCCGCTGAGTTGATCCGGGAGGCAGTAGAAAGGGGGTCCGGCACATGTCCTGGGCCCCCTGGCCTCCTCGGAATGCCCTCGTGATGCGAGGGCGATGCACGCCAAGCTTACCCTCACGGACGCCAGACGGCAACGTCACCGTCGGAACGGCGGCGCGAGCCGGCCCCGCGCTCGGCCGGCAGCTTGGGCCACAGCACCTCGAACGCTCTCCCCGGGAGAATCTTCGATGGTCAGGCGCGCCGGCATGATACCACCTCGCTCCGTCCTCATCCTCGCGCTCTTCTGCGGGTGCTCTCCAGCGCCCGATGCCGGGTCGCGCGCCGAAGCCCGCCGGGAGGCCGCGGCCGCCGACAGCGGCTTCGCCCAGGTGCAAACCCGCGGTCACGCCGCGATGGGAGTCGATCAGTACACCTCGACCCACCACTTCCAGCCGCTGCCCGACGGCGGCCGCATCGAGCTCCAGCGCGACGAGGCCGACAGCGTCGGCCGGACCCGCATCCTGGAACACCTGGCCGAAATCGAGGAGGCGTTCGGTGCCGGAGACTTCACCGTGCCCGGCGTCGTGCACGCACGCGAGGTGCCGGGCACCGCCGTGATGGCCGCCCGGCGAACGGAGATCAGGTATGTGGTGGAGAGCCTGCCGCGCGGAGGCGCGCTCCGACTGACGACCAAGGACAGTCCCGCTCTCGCGGCGATCCATGAGTTTCTCGCCTTTCAGAGGCAGGATCACCGCACGGAGGCACACCATGAGGAATGACGCCGGGTGCTCGATCCGGCGTCAGAGCACCGCTGCCAGGCAGCTCAGCACCAGGAGCACGGCCGCCATACCGGTCAAGCGGCCGCGAGCGCGGGAACCCGCCCCTTGCCCGTCCATCGGAGATCCCGGCAGGCCGGGGACCAGATGGCGGAAGCTCGACGCCAGGTCGGCTCGGCCCGCTTCCCAGTAGCAGTAGAAGGCGTACAGCGCGAGAGTGACGGCTGCGGCCCTGCAGATTTGCAGCAGCTGCGCGGTCATCTGGTCCATCCACGCGAACGCGAAGGGTCAGGGACGTGGCACGATGGACGAGGTCGATGCAAACCGCTGCACACTTCCGGCCGATCGGGGCGAAAGTGGGTGCGCCGCCGACTTCCTGCATGAGCCAGGCCAAGTCGCGGAGCTTGATCGTGGGGGGCGCTGGAGCATCTTCCCTGAAGGTGGGGGAAGGTCCGGTCCCGACATGGCTCAGGGAGTTGCCCTGCACGCCGACACGGTACTCTGGCGCAAGCTGGATCGGCCCGGTCACGAGGCCGCGCGACTGGTGCATCACGCCCCGTTCTGGCAGCTGGGTGGCACGGCGGTGTTCGCCCACGAGCGCGGGCCCTGCCGGTTGGAGTATCAGGTGGTGTGCGACGCAGGTTGGCGGACGCTCCACGCCAAAATCAACGGCTGGATCGGCCCCCGGCAGGTCAAGGCCGACCTCTACACCGACACCGCTCGTCGCTGGATCCATAACGGGCAGCAGGTACCGTCGGTAGCGGGCTGCGTGGACCTCGACCTCGCCTTCAGCCCCTCCACCAACACCATCCCGATCCGCCGGCTGGCGCTCAACCCCGGCGAGCGAGCCGAGGTCAGGGCGGCGTGGCTCTCGTTCCCGGACCTGACGCTCGCACCACTGGTGCAGACCTACGTGCGCACCGGCGACTCCACTTACCGCTACGAGTCATCGGGCGGCGAGTTCGTGACCGACCTGGAGGTCGGCGCCGCCGGGTTCGTTCTCCGGTATCCACCGCTCTGGGAGAGCGAAACAGGTTGGTAGGGTCATGGTCGTCATCCCTCACCTTTCGCGCCGGGCGGGACCTGACTATGGTCGGGCGGTAAATGCAGCCGTACCGAGCATCGACGGAGACTCGCGCCCATGCTGAACACCGAGGCCGATCCGAGGGTCTACTTCGCCGCCGAGCGGACCCTGCTCGCCTGGATCCGCACGGGCGTGACGATCATGGCGTTCGGCTTCGTGGTGGCCCGGTTCGGCCTCCTCCTCCGCGTGCTTCGTGCCACTGAGGGCCAGCCGGTGGAGGCGGCGGGGCCATCGCACTTCCTCGGTGCCGCCCTCGTCGTCGTCGGTATCGTGGCCATCTCGGCCGGAAGCAAGCGCTATCGGGAGTTCTGCCGGCGCCTGGCCCCGTCATATCTGCCGTCTTCCCACGCCGAAGTGCTGCCGTTGATGCTGGGATGGTCGCTGGTGGCGCTGGGGGTAGCACTCGTGGTCATCCTGCTGACGTGACCCGCGCGCCGATCGTTTCGAAGCGGTTCGTGGTGCCGTCGGAGGCGATCGACATGCAGGGCCACGTCAGCAATCTGGCCTACGTCGGCTGGATGCAGGACATCGCCATCGAGCACTCGGCCACGGTTGGGTGGGCCGTGCCCCGTTACCTCGCGATGGGCGCGGGTTGGGTCGTGCGATCGCATTTCATCGAGTATCTCCGTCCCGCCTTCGCCGACGATGTGGTGAGCGCGCACACCTGGGTCCCCCGCTTCGATCAGCGCACCACGCCGCGGAGGTACCTGTTCGTTCGCGAGGCCGACCGGACCGTGCTGGCCACCGCTGAGACGGTCTGGGTCTTCGTGGACCTCGCCACCGGCCGGCGCCGGCCGATTCCGGCCGAGCTGCTGGGCGCCTTCGATCCCATGCCCGAGGAGGGCGAGGTGCGTCGGACGCTGGGCCTCACCCTCTGACGCACCTGCCGGAGACGCGCACGATCTTCCCCGATCCGGACACCTGGATGCCCGACAGATTCACGCTCGAATTCGACGGACGAGATTACACGATCCAGCGGGGCGATCACCCCGCCGACGCGGCGGAAGGAGGCGGCGCTCCCGTGGGGCGGTCTTCGTGGTACGTCACGCTCGGGCCCAAGGCGATCACGAAACTCGACGCGGTGCCAGGCGAGAGCGAGGACGCACTGCGCGCGAGAATCCGGCGTTGGCTGGACGAGCATCCCGAGATGCCGGACAGCGAGGACATCATTCTCGGCGGGGGGTGACGCGGGCTCAGTCGAGGAGCTTGACGGTCGGGGTCGGGGATGACTGTTGGGCCGGATGCCAGGTTTCCCAGGTGAGCGGGCAGCCGTGCCCGAACGGCGGGCTCGGGTGGCCGCTCCGCCGCATCAGGTCGTGCAGCATCTCGTGGCGCACGACCATCTCGTGCGCGGCCCAATCAGAGGCGACGAAGATCTTGTGGCCCGGGTCCCAGTGGCCCACACAGTCGCCGCTGGAGCAGCGAAAGCTCGGCCCCGGCACGATCAGCCACTCGACCCGTTCGAAATCGCCGCTCAGTCCCGAGCATGCCTCCGTCTTCGCCCACCACTCCTGATAAACCGCCGGCGGCTCCCAGGCCTGACTTCCAGCGGGATCGAAGCCGCAGGCGGCCAGCAGGGCGGCGAATGCCACGAGAGGAAACCGGGCGCGGTGGAGCACGAGTCTTCGAAGGGCAATGGGCGTGCCGATCGTCGGCAGAGATGCAACCTGTTATTTGCCAACGCGGCCGCCCGTGTCGTCGCACCCGTGCTCACCGTCCCCCTTTCGGGATGCAAGAGCCTCGCGCAGTGCCCGGTACAGGTGCCACTCGTCGTGGCGTCCGCGCAGAGGTGAAGCGCCGGGGTCTGGCCTCTCGGCGGACGGATTGCCAAGTTCTTGGGAGACCCCACCACGCTCCGGTCCCACCCGGGAGGTGCAAGATGTGGCACCGCCGTTCGAGCCTGCCGATCTCGTTGCTGCTGTCCCTCGCGGCGCATCCCGCCGCTGCCCAGGTCGAGCTCACGGTGCATGGCGGTCTCCACCTGGGAGCCGCGGGCGGGGGCCGCTACGCACTCGAGCAGCCCGCCCGGGCTGCCGGTTCCAGCCGGGCGTGGGGCGAAGCGACCACGGCGGGCGCCCGGCTCGGCGTCAGCCTGTCGGACCGATGGCAGCTCGACGGGGGACTCGCATGGTCGCGGAGCAGCAACTGGGAGGGGGCGGTGAGCCGGGCGCTGCCCTCCTTCGAGGCCCGGACGCTGTTTCTCAGCAGCACGGTGCAGGGATGGCTGACCCGGCCGGAGGCACGCTTCGGGGTCGTGGCCGGCGTGGGCCCGGCACTGATCCTCCAGCGCGGGCCCGGCGCCTCGCCGACCGAGGAGACGAACCTCGGCGGCATGGTGAGTTTCGGCGGCATCATGCGGCTGGACCACCGCTTCTCCGTGCGGCTCGACGCTCAGCAGTACCTCTTCAGCAGCACCCTCGACGGCTCCTACACACCGCATCTCGGGACCGCGCCGGCGCCTGAGCATGCCTCGAGGGTTCGGCACGACTTCGTGCTTCTGGCGGGGTTCTCGTGGCGGAGCGACTGACGACGGTCCGCCTCGCGAGTCCGGCCGACGCGGCGGCGCTGGCCGAGCTCGGCTCCCGGACATTCAGGGACGCGTTTGAGGCAGAGAACACCCCGGAGGACATGGCCCTGTATCTGGCCTCCAGCTACGGTCCGGAGCTTCAGTCCGCCGAGCTTCGGAACGCGGCCGTCGTGACGCTCCTCGCCGAGGCCGGGAGCGAGCTCGCGGGATACTCGCAGCTCCGCGAGGGGTCGGAGCCCGCGTGCGTCGGCGGGTCGAGGCCCATCGAGCTCTGGCGGTTCTACGTGGAGCGCGCCTGGCAGGGGCAGGGTGTGGCGCAGACACTGATGGAGGCGACGCTCGAGGCCGCTCGCGCGCGGGGCGCGGACACCGTCTGGCTGAGCGTCTGGGAGCGGAACCAGCGGGCGCAGGCGTTCTACCGGAAGAGCGGCTTCCTGGATCGCGGAGAGCAGCCGTTCATCCTCGGTCACGATCGCCAGACCGATCGCGTCATGGCCCGGCCTCTGGCAGCGGACCGGCGCTTCCCGGGGATAGATTGAGTTGTACGTGAGGATTTCCACGGGGGGCTACATGCGAGGCGATCGCGGGACGGCGTGGGCACCACGCGAGGAGGGGCTCGGCTTGCGCCGCCGGCTCTCGCTCGGCGTGACCGCGGGTCTTCACCGCATCGTCGCGGGCCTGGCCGGGGTGGCGCTGGCCGGCCACCCTCGAGCGGGTGGCATCCCGGTGCTCCGCGGGAGCGGCACCGGGCCCCATTCCCGGGCCCATCTGGAGGCCGCGCTCGATCTTCTGGAACACATCTCCCCCGGGCTTCGGAACCGGCTACAGCGGCACGTGACCGGCCTCTTTCTGATGCGTCAGCCGCCGGCCCACGGCTACTACTCCCGCATCACCGGCACCTGCACCCTGGATGTGGACGCGCTCGAGCGCGAGTCTCCGGCCGAGGTTGCCGCCACGATGGTTCGGTGCGCGACCGAGGGCTGGCTCTGGCGCTCGGGTCGGGGCCGCTCACGCCACGACGAAGCGCGGATCCTCGGTGTCAGCGGGCTCGCGCGCCTGCACTTTCTCCGGCGTGCCGTCGGGCGGCTGGGCGCCTTCGTCTGACGGCGGATTCCACCTCTCCCTCCAACCACCACCGAAGGCACGCGCCATTGCGGCAAACCGGATTCGTCCCCGGCGTCCTGCTCGCCATCTGGATGTGGGTGGGGGCGGCGTCGCCACTCGCGGCACAGCAGCGCGACCGGGTGAACCCGGCGGCTCGACTCGACGCCCTGAAGGACGAGGTGTCGAAGCAGGTGGACGCGCGCGCCGATCTGGTGCAGCGGATCGTGGACCAGCTCTTCAGTTTCGGCGAGCTCGGCTTCCAGGAGGTCGAGACCTCGCGCTATCTGGTCGGCCTGCTCAGGCGCGAGGGCTTCTCGGTGGACACCGCGGTGGCTGGCATCCCGACGGCATGGGTGGCGCGGTGGGGGCGGGGACGGCCGGTGATCGCGCTGGGATCCGACATCGACGGGATCCCGCAGGCCTCACAGGTGCCCGGCGTCGCCTGCCGCATGCCGCTGGTCGAAGGCGCGCCCGGACATGGGGAGGGCCACAACTCGGGGCAGGCGGTCAACCTGGCGGCCGCGTTCGCGGTGAAGCGAATCATGGAGCGCGAGAAGCTGCTCGGCACGCTGGTGCTGTGGCCAGGCGTGGCCGAGGAACAGATCGCCGGCAAGCCCTTCCTGGTGCGTGCCGGTGTGTTCGCGGACGTGGACGTCGTCCTCTTCAGCCACGTGGGCACGGAGTTCGGCACCTCCTGGGGTCTCACGTACGGGTCGGGGCTGGTTTCCGTGCTGTACCGGTTCAGCGGCAAGGCGGCGCACGCGGCGGGGCGCCCCTGGCAGGGGCGCAGCGCGCTCGACGCCGCCCAGCTCATGGACATCGGATGGAACTTCCGCCGCGAGCACCTTCCGCTGAAGCAGCGGTCGCACTCGGTCATCGTCGATGGTGGCGACCAGCCCAACGTGGTACCTCAGACCGCGTCGGTCTGGTATTACCTGCGCGAGGTCGATTACAAGGGCATCCGGAGCCTCTGGGCGGTGGCGGACTCGGTGGCGCAAGGTGCCGCGTTGATGACCGGCACGACGCTCCTCCCCACCCGCGTGCTGGGCGCGGCCTGGCCCCGCCACTACAACCGGCCCGTGGCCGAGGCGCTGTCCGCCAACATCGAGCGAGTCGGGATGCCGCCGTGGACCGCCGACGACCAGGCATTCGCCCGCGCCGTCCAGCGTGCCGTGAGCCAGCCGGACTCCGGGCTCAAGCGCAAGGTGGACTCGCTCGACCCCCCGGCCGACCCGGCCCGCAACATGGGCGGCGCCTCCGACGACATCGGCGACGTGTCCTGGACCGTGCCGACGGTCGTGCTGTACTATCCGGCGAACGTGGACGGGCTGCCCGGCCATCACTGGTCGAGCGCCATGGCGATGGCGACGCCGATCGCTCACAAGGGGTCGGTGGCCGGCGCCAAGGCGGGCGCGATGACGATGCTCGATCTGCTGCTCAGGCCGGCCCTGGTGGACAGCGCCCGCGCCTACTTTCGGGACGTTCAGACCCGCGAGGTCAAATACGAGCCGTTGATCCGCCCGGAGGACCAGCCGCCCATCGAGCTCAACCGCGAGATTCTGGAGCGGTACCGACCCGCCATGCGTCCCTATTATTACGACGCGAAGCGCCATCGCACCTACCTGGAGCAGCTCGGTGTCGAGTATCCCGCGCTGCCCGACAGCGCCGGCGCGTGCCGCGTGCGTCTGCGGCAGCCCCGGGGCGGCACCCGATGAGGCGCGGAGACCGCTTCGTCGGAGGCACGTGACCCCCATCGAGGAAGCGCCATGCCGGCTTACGTCATCGTCAACATCACCGTCCACGACCCGGCTCGCTACGAGGAGTACAAGCGGCTCGCGACGCCGACCATTCCCGCCTACGGTGGGCGCTACATCGCCCGCGGCGGTCCGGTGGAGGTGCGGGAGGGCGGGTGGTCTCCCGCGCGGCTGGTGATCCTCGAGTTCCCGGACGTGGAGCGGGCGCGCGCGTGGTGGTCATCCCCCGAGTACGCGCCGGCCAGGGCGGTGCGGCAGTCCTGCGCGGACACGCAGCTGGTGATCACGGAAGGTCTACCCGTCTAGGCACAACCACGCTGGAGGCAGGCATGCTGTCGGTCACCACTCCCGCCATCGAAGGACGGCGGGTCACCAGCTACCTCGGCATCGTCACCGGCGAGGCCATTCTCGGCGCCAACATCTTCCGCGACTTCTTCGCCGGCATCCGCGACATCGTCGGCGGCCGCTCCGCCGCGTACGAGCAGGAGCTGCGCAAGGCCAAGGCGATCGCGCTGGAAGAAATGGAGCAGCAGGCCAAGGAGCTGGGCGCGAACGCGGTGCTCTCGGTGGACCTCGACTACGAAACGATTCAGGTGGGGTCGGGCGGCGGCTTGCTGATGGTCAGCGCCAGCGGCACCGCCGTCGTGCTGGGATGACGTCGGTGGAGCCCCAGCGTGGCATCACGCTGCGATTCCTCGCCGAGCCGACGGACGTCAACTTCGGGGGAAAGGTCCACGGCGGCGCGGTGATGAAGTGGATCGACCAGGCGGGTTACACCTGCGCCGCCGGCTGGAACGGCACCTATTGCGTCACGGTCTATCTGGGCGGTCTCCATTTCCTGGGGCCGATCCGCGTCGGCGAGCTGGTCGAGCTGCGGGCGCTCGTCATCCGGACGGGCCGCACCAGCCTCGACATCGCGATCGACGTCTACGCCGGCGACCCCAAGAGCCCGGAACGGCGCCGCACCGGCCACTGCGTCGTGGTCTTCGTCGCGATCGGCCCCGACGGAAGGCCCACCGGGGTACGGCCGTGGCGACCGGAGTCCGAGCTGGACCTGGCCCTGGAGGGTTACGCCGTCCGCCTCGCCGGCCTCCGCAAGCAGATGGACGCCGAAATGGAGGAGCGCCTGAAGGCGTCGGGATAGGACCCGAGCCGGGCGCGGCCTACTGGGGCGGGATCGACCAGAATATTTCCTCGCCGGCACGCGCCGTGAACGGCTCGCTCAGCGTGGTCCCGCCGGCCCCCCGCACCGGACGAGCCTCGAGGTGGAACGAAGTCGATCCCGCGATGAGCGCCCGGGCCAGTGCGAACTCGACTGTGTCCGCCGCGGGCGCGAAGCCCAGCCGAGCCGGCGGGTTCAAGGTGGGACGGAGATAGATGTCCATGTCGGACGACGAGCGATTCTCGATCCGGACTCTGGCGGTGGAATCCGGAGCCGGGG
>JACDHV010000324.1 GCA_013820855.1 Gemmatimonadales bacterium
CCGCCGCTGAACTGGTCGGTGCTCGCGGCCACCGCCAGCCAACCGCTGGCCCTGCGTGCGTACCTCAGCGAGGTCAGGGAGGGCCTCTCGTTCATCGCAGCTGAGCCCCTTGTCCGCGTCACCGTCGTCGTGATGCTGTTGCTCAACGCCATCGACGGCACCACGGTGGTGATCGCGCCCGTCTACGCCGACCAGTTCCTCGGCGGCGCCGCCGACCTCGGTCTGCTAATGGGCGGGCTGGGCCTAGGAGCGTTCGGTGGGACCGTCGCGTTCGGCGTCGTCGGACACCGCCTGGCCCGCCGTGCCGTGTTCGTGGCCGGCTTCCTACTCCTCGGCAGCCGCTTCATCGCCTTCGCCCTCGGCGGTGAGCTCCTGGTCCTGCTCGCCGTCATGCTCATCGCCGGCCTGGGCGCCGGTCCCATCAACCCGATCATGGACGCCCTGCTCTACGAGCGTGTCCCCGAGCAGCTGCGTGGCCGGGTCTTCGCAACCATCAGCGCGGCTACTCTCACCGCTGTGCCCGCCGGAACCATCGCCGCCGGCTACCTCGCCGAGGTCTTGCCCATCCGCACCGTCTTCGCCGCCTTTGCTGTCCCTTACCTCCTCATCGCGAGCACCCCCATATGGAGCGGCCCCTGGCGCCGGCAAGGGACTTCCTCATAACCCCCGAGCCGCCGACGGCGCTCTGCCTTGCCGATCTCTGGCAACCGTAAGAGTGGCCATATCCGGCGGGACCGGGCATCCCACAAGCGGGCCGGACAATGCAACGCCCCCGGGTTGCGGCGGCGGTGCAGCGGACAGGTGACGGCCGGCGTCGCCCGCGCCCCATGCAACGTCACAGAGGTCGAAAGGCCCAGCCGCGGTCGCTCGTGTACCAGACGACGTCGTGCCCGCGGGCGACGAGCTCGCGTGCTATGGGAAGGCCCGGCCGGATGTGGCCGGACGCGGGGCTCGTGCCGACCAAGATGCGCGCTGGTCTTCCACTCCGTGGACCTCAGGCATGAGGCTCGGCCCGCTGCCGCGTCGGTGGACCACCCACGCCCGCCCTGGATGAAAACCACTCACTGCCGGTATACGGCCGAAAGACCAGCGGTGTCCACCCCCAACTCCTCCCCATGGCGTGATGGCGTGCTGGGCGGGTCGGCACACCGACTGGACAGGGCCCAGGCCGAGCGCAGCGGACCTCTGGATGGACCCCGCGGACTGCTGTCGCGGAGCCCGCCGCTGCGGATGGCCGCGTGGTGATGCGGCGACGCGGTGAGGATTGGCAGCGGGGTATGTAGCGCCCCTGACACAATGACGGCATGGGTCACGGGCGTCCCCTTCTCCGTGGCTGGCTGCACGGCGCCGCTGTGCCGTTCGCCGTGGCGGGCTCAGGGCTGTTGTGGCGGGCGGTCGGGCACCTCTCGCCGCTCGCTCGCCTGCCGGCGCTGCTCTACGGCCTGGCCGTCGTGATGCTGTTCTCGGTCAGCGCCGTGTACCACATCCCCCGATGGTGGAGCCCGGCGGCCCGGGCGCGCCTGCTGCGAATGGACGGGACCGCGACGGTGCTGCTGATCTCCGGCACCTTTGTCCCCGTGGCCGCCTACACCCTCGACGGGGCGTGGCGCAGCTGGAGCCTCGCCGGTGCCTTGCTCCTGACCGGTGTCGGAGTCCGGCTGGCAGCGACCAGGGTGGCGACCCCGCCGCGGCTTGCAGCGATCGGCTATGTCCTGGCGGGGTGGCTGGCGGCCATCCCGATCTGGAGGATCGCCCTGGTCCTGCCGCGGCCCGGAATCGCCCTGATCGTCCTCGGCGGCGTGGTGTACTCGCTCGGGGCCGCGGTGTACGCCCTGCGCCGGCCGGATCCCAGCTCGGCGTCGTTCGGCTACCACGAGGTGTTCCACGTGCTCGTCACTGTGGCCGCGGGCCTGCACTTCACGGCCATCTGGTTCCACGTGCTGCCGCTCGCGGACTGAACCCTGCGCGTCGCGTCTGGGGCACGCACGCAGGTATGGCCGGTATGGCCTTACGGCCCGTTGTGGGTCAACGTGCGCCCTCGGGCCTGTGGCTACCGGGCCTTGGAGCCCGGCCCTTCTTGTCCCGCTTCTCCGCCCGCTTCTGCTTCCGGGTACTGAAGGCCGCGGTCTTGCTGCCCTTGCCGCTGCCCTTGTCCCTGCCGGCAAGGGGCAGCATTTGTCGAGCCGATACCGGACAGTCCTGCATGAGGCACGCCTACACGCTCAGCAGCTATATGACCGCGGCCAAGGTGACTAGCGGGAGCGCGACCCTGTCGGTGAATGGGGCGCTTACCAGCCGCTCCACGTCGCTCGCTGGGAGGCGCCGAGCTAGTGACGGCGGCTGAGAACTGATCCTTTGGCGCATCCGCACCGGGTGATCAACCGCGGCCAGACCAGCTGGCGGCTCGGTCCCGTTTGGTGGCTGATCGGAAGCCGCTTATCGTCCGAGTCGATCTCGATAGAGCTTGCGCCTCCACGACGTTGCGCATGGTTAGCCGCTGGGCCGCAGCCCGGCGTCGCGCGCGCGGGTGATGGCTTCGGCGCGGGTCGCGACCTGCAGCTTGTTGAAGATGTTCGAAACGTGGTTGCGCACCGTCTTGGGTGCTAACGACAACTGCGCGGCGATCTCGGGATTGGTTCGGTGCTCGGCGAGCAGCCGGAGGATGTCGCCCCGCGTTGGGTCAGCTCCGGAAAGGCATCGGCGTAGCCCTGGGG
>JACDHV010000325.1 GCA_013820855.1 Gemmatimonadales bacterium
CGTTCACCGGCCCGGCCGGTGGCTTCGCGCGCTGCTGCACGCCCGACGTCCAGTACGAGGACCCGCTGGCCGTCGAGCCGCTGCGCGGGCTCGACGCCCTGGAGCAGCACGCGCGATCGCTGCGCCACGCGCTGCCCGACCTGCGCCTCGAGTCAAGCGCCGTGGCGGTGGGGGGCGGCGGCGCCTTCGCGTGCGTGCCCTGGCGCGCGGCGGGCCACCACCGCGGCCAGGTGGGAGGGCTTCCGCCCACCGGTCGGTTCGTCATCGTCCACGGCCTGCACTACCTCGAGCTCTCGGACGGCCTCGTCCGCCGCGCCCGCGGCTTCTTCGACCTCTACGACGCCGCGATCCAGCTGGGCATGCTCCCCACCCGTGGATCGCTCGGGGAGACCGCCCTCATGATGCTGCGCGGCTACGGCCTGCGCCCGAGGGGTTAGGGAGCTTCCTCCACCTTGATCGTCATCGTGGTGTCGGAGCTCTCGCTGTCCTCGATCCTCACCGTGCCCGGGTCACGGAAGATCTGCTGGTAGGTGCCACCCGGCTGGATCGGACCAGAGTCGAATTTTGGCCCCGGGCCGCCGGCGTGCGCGACGGCGTGGGGGACCTGGTCGTTGTTCGTGAAGATCGCCGTGGTTCCGGCAGGAATCTCGACCTCGTCGGGCTGGAACATCAGCTCGGCGATGTTGATCACCACGCGCCCGCCGATCACCTCGCCGTAGGGCTGGGGCGAGGTCACGAGCGCGGCGGTGGTGGTGGCGCTCGGGGAGCCACCGCCCATCGGTGGGGAGCTCGACCCGCAGGCCGTTGCCGTCAGCGCGAGCCCCATGCCCGCCATCGCCGTCCACTTCTTCATGCTGCCGCCTCCCGATCGCTTTGTCACCCAGCCAGCCTCTCGGCCTTCCTGCGTCGCTGAGGTGCTTGCGCCCTACCCTCACGAACTCGGCGCATAACCACCCAACCGTCCTTGAAGTACACCGCCCCGTAGCTCGCCGCTAGATCGAGGAGCATACGTCGCTTGTCGACGTAGCGCAGGTCCGGGTACCGTAGCTGGAACCAGAGTCCGGAGTGCGCGACGAGGTACTCCGCCGTCGGGCGCCCCGGTCCGAGCTGGAACACGAGCTTGCGCTGGCTCAGGTGCGGGACGAAGTGGCTCTGGGCGGCCACCGAGGCATCGGGGGGCACGAACCGCACCATCTGCTCGGCGATCCGGTCCTCCGGCCAGGTGGAGTAGAAGGACGGGCTGAGCAGCGCCCGCAGCGGGAACGCGCTGGCGGCCCAGACGTTGAGCACGAGGATCACGGCCGCGGCACCGAGCGCGAGCCGCGGCGCGCGCAGCAGACGCAGCCGCGGCCGCCGGCGCACGGCCTCCAGTCGCGGAAGCCGCGCCAGGCCGTCGGCGGCGCCCATCACGAGGATCGGCGCGAGGATCAGCGAGTAGTGAGCGCTCGTCCCCCACAGGAACGGGTTGGTCGAGTACATGCGCTCGGCCAGCAGTGGCACCAGCAGGACGGCCAGCGGAGAGAGGAAGACGAGCCCGAGGAACGGCAGGAAGATCAGCCCGAGCGTGTAGGCCTTGGCCGGCTGGTCGAAGAAGACCGTGATCACCGTCCAAGGGTGGGTGACCATGTACCAGAGCGCGGCCGGCAGATCCGACCCGAACTGCTGGTAGCGGAAGTGGCGGAACTCCCGCCCGCCGCCGAACCACGGGATCGCCAGCTTGGTGGTCGCGAAGAACCAGACCACCCCGAGCAGCGCGACCGCCGCGCCCTTGCGCCGCTCGCCGAGCATGGCCAGGTACACGCCGAGGAAGGCGACGAGCATGGCCAGGTTCTCCTTGACCAGGAGGAAGGCCACGAGCAGCGCCGCGAAGGCCCGCCAGCGCTTGCGGTCCGCGGCCAGGAGCATGAACGCGAGGATCACGGGCGCGAACGCGATCTCGTGGAAGTCGAAGGCCACGGCCGAGTGGACGCCCCAGAACATCACGTAGGCGCCGATCAGGAGATGTGCCGGCCAGCGGCCAACACGCTCCCGGCACCAGATGTAGACCGGCACGATCGACGAGGCGATGAGCACGCCCTGGGCGATCAGCAGCGCCTTGGGGTCGGACCAGACCCAGTAGAGCGGCGTCAGGATCAGGAGGATCGGATGGAAGTGGTCGCCGAGCGCCGTGGGCAGGCCGACCACCGTGGTCTCCGGGATCTCGAAGCGCGAGTAGTGCCACATGACCTGGTCGAAGATCCCGAGGTCGTACGCGTAGGTGCCGAAGTGCAGGTGGTTCAGCACCGAGTACGTCCCGTACGCGGTGGCCGAGAGCAGTACGAGCAGGGCTATCCACGGCTCCCGGAGCACCGGGGCCGTCACGGCGCGGAGGGCGTGCCCCCCGCTCACCTACTCGACTACGACCGCCCCGGTCTGGCCCGGGTGGATCGTGCAGAGGTAGTCGACCCGGCCCCGTTTCGAGAAGCGCTGCTCGAACTTGTCACCCGGCTGCATCGTGCCGGAGTCGAAGCCCTCGCCCGGCCCGGTCTTCTTCGTGACCGTGTGGGGCGGAGAGTCGGTGTTCTCCCACTGCACGGTCCCGCCGGTGGGCACGCGCACCTCCTTCGGCATGTACTGGATGTTCTCCATCTTGACCTGGACGACTTCGTCCGCGCTCGTCTGCCCGGTCGAGGTGGGCGGGGGCCCGGGTAGGGGCGCCG
>JACDHV010000326.1 GCA_013820855.1 Gemmatimonadales bacterium
CGGCGGTCGAGCGGATTCGCGACGAAGTCGATCAGGTCAGGGCCGCGATGACCGACATCGAGGCACGCCGCGAGGCGCTGGACGACGTGCAGCGCCGTCTCGGTGACCTGGGCGCGCTGAGCGCCGCGCTGAAGGAGCGGGGTGAAGCCCTGCGCGGCCGCATGGAGTCCGCCGAGACGCGCTTCGGGCAGCTGGCCCGCCAGGCCGAGGAGGCGCAGCTGGTCTCCGAGACCATGTCGGACGTCACGGGGGCCGTCTCGGAAGCCGAGAAGCGGATGTCGGCGGTCGACGAGTCGGTGCGGTCGCTCGAGAGCCGCACGCAGCAGCTCGACGAGCTCCAGGACCGCATTCGTCTCCTGGGCCAGGAGCTCGACCAGCGGCAGGGCGCGCTGGACAAGGCCACCGAGCACCTCACGCGCGCCTCGGCCCTTCGGCAGGAGGCGGCCGAGACCGCCCAGCGCCTGGAGGAGGTGTCGCGCACGGTCGGCTCGACGCTGGTCGACGCCGAAGAGCGCTCGGGTGCGCTGAAGCAGATCTCCGGGGACCTCGAGAGCCGGGCCGCCGCGCTCAAGCCGGTGGAACGCCAGCTCGCCCAGTTCGAGGACCTGCTCGGCCGCTGGGAGTCCGCGCAGACCGAGGCGGCCAAGGGGCTGGAGCAGACCCTCGCGCGGCAGGGGGCGGTGGAAGCGCTCGAGGCCGAGGTGAAGAACGTGTTCGAGCTCGCGCAGCGTGCGGTGGACAACGTCCAGACCATCGGCTCCTCGCGGCGGGAGATCGACGAGACCCGCGCGCTCCTGGAAGACACGCAGAGCCGATTTCAGGTCGCCGAGCAGGCGCTCCGCGACTTCGAGGCCCGCAAGCGGGCGCTCGACCGGGCCGAGCAGCGGCTCGCCCGGGCGGAGGCACTTGCCATCGGCATCCGCACCACGGTCGAGACGTTGCAGGCGCAGAAGACCGTGGTGGACCACGCGATGGAGTCCGCCGGCGCGCTGGGTCTCCAGATGAAGCAGGCGGAGGCCCTGATCGCCTCCCTCCGGCGGGAGCGTTCGCTGGCGGCCGATCTGAAGGCGGCGGTGGCGGCGTTGGAGGACATCGAGGGGGAGGCCACCGGCACCGAGTAGAATCGCGCCGGGGAAGATGTCACGCTGAACGAGTGAAGGGGGCCATGTCATCATGGCCCCCTTCACTCGTCCACAGCGAGGATGGTCTCTACCGGTTGTGTGTCGAGCCTCCGTCGGTGGCCCCGCCATGCCCATGCCCGTGGCCATGCCGGCCCTTGTGCCCCTCTCC
The DNA here is from genome assembly GCA_013820855.1 of Gemmatimonadales bacterium. Taxonomy (GTDB): domain Bacteria; phylum Gemmatimonadota; class Gemmatimonadetes; order Gemmatimonadales; family GWC2-71-9; genus CAVVWJ01. Next base: position 1,291 of record JACDHV010000326.1, read on the forward strand.
GTGCTTGCCGCTCCGCCACTTCTTCCGCATCTCCCCGACCTGCTTCTGCTGCTCGGGCGTCAGCACCGCCATCACTTCCGTACGGGTGCTGTCCATCCGGGCGTGAAAGGCCGCGCGAGCCTCACGGTCCCGCCGGAGCTCCTCCAGCCGCGCCGGCCTCTGCTCCATGTACTTGTCCCGGATCGCCTGGAGGCGAGTCGCCTGCTCGTCGGTGATCTTGAGCTCGTTCCGCTGAGCCAGCAGGCGGCCCACCGGATCTACCATCCCGCGGCCCGAATCGGCCTCCGCGCGCGGGGGCCGATCGCTCGTCTGCGCCGCCGCGGGAGAGTCGTACGCCAGGAGACCTGTCGCCGCGAGGGCGAGGGTCAGCAAACGCTGTCGCTGCATCGTGATGCCTCGGGTGAGTGATGGGAGCATGGACGACGCACGCATCCCGGCGTTAAGCCCGGTTATGTTCCCAAGCTCGAGTAACCGCTGTAGACTCTCCGCACGCCTCAACCCAGGATCAGAGCTATGCGCCTCGCCGCGTCCCTTTGCCTCGCCGCCTCACTCCTGACGGTCAGGTGGGCGTCCGCCCAGACGTTTCGGGAGGCACCCCCCGGAGCCGTGGGCTTCGGTGGAGCGGCCCTGATCATCGGCGATCAGGTCCTGGTCGGCCGCCCGGGCACGCTGATCGGCTTTCCCCTGCCCGCCAGCCATGCCGGCGCCATCCACGTGTTTCGCCGCGACGGCGAGCGCTGGACCGAGACGGAGATCCTGAGCGCGAACGATGGGACGCTCGGCGACGGCTTCGGCAGCGCGCTCGCGGCCGATGGCGGCCTCCTGGCGGTGGGCGCGCCCGGTGCGGACGGGGGCGGCGCCGTCTATGTGTACCAGCGGTCCTCCACGGGCCGGTGGACGGAGCGGGCCCGGCTCACCGCGTCGAACGGCGCCGACGGCGACCGGCTCGGCGCGTCGGTGGCACTCGAGGGCGGAGTGCTCCTCGCCGGAGCGCCCGGCCGCGAAAGCGACAGGGGAGCCGTGCTGGTCTTCGGCAGGGGCAGTGGGGTCGGTGATTGGAGCGCGCGATCGGTGCTTCAGGGCTCGGGCACCGGGGCCCACGACTGGTTCGGCGCCGCCGTCGCGCTCGACGGGCAGCGCGCCCTGATCGGCGCGCCGGGACCCTGGACGCTCGATTCGGCCGGATGGAAGCCGGGCCAGGCGTTCGTGTTTCGCGCCGCGCGGCGCGACGCCTGGGTCGAGGAGGGCCGGATGGTGCCGCAGGCGGGCGACGGGGTCCAGGCACTGGGTGTGGCGGTGCTGCTGGACGGCTCCGACGCGCTGGTGGGCGCGCCCCTCTCCGATACGCTCGCCGGTGCGGTGGTCCGCTACCGTCGCGACGGGGCCTCGGCCTGGGCGCCGGCCGGG
>JACDHV010000143.1 GCA_013820855.1 Gemmatimonadales bacterium
CCAGATCATGCCGTCGGCCTTTATCGTCAACCGGTATGAGGACGCACGGCGAGTATTGATCCGGTTTTTCTCCAACCCCAGCCTTTCCGCTGACGACCTCTACCCGGCTGCACGAGCCCTCCGGGATCGGGCGGCGACACTGCCCGAGGACGCCGACCACCGCAAGTCACTGATGGCGTCGGCCCGAGCGGTCGAGGCCTTCGCGCCGATGGCGGCGCCGGTGAGGAAACGGACCAAGGGCTTGCTGGCGGCGCCCGGCGTGCGGCGCAATGCCGACCTCACGCTTTCGGGTGTCCGGGTCGTGGTTTGTCCCGATATCTGCTTCGTCGAGCGAGGCACGGAGCGCCGCATCGGTGCCCTCAAGTTCCATTTTCCCGCCAAGCCGCGCATGAAGGTCGAGGCCCTGCGGTACGCGGCCTCGATCCTGTACGGCTACCTACAGGACGACGGTGATGATCCGCTTCGTCGGGCTTGCATCTCGGTAGACGTGATGGGAAACCAGCACGAGGCCGCACCGGTTGCCATGAAGGACCGGCTCAAGGATCTGCAGGCGGCCTGTGAAGAGATTTCGGAGCGGTGGCCCGCCATCTTGGAAGCAATGCTGCGGAAGTCCGGCGGCGGGGGCTGGCGTTAGATATATTCCCGTCGCCCCAACAAGGAGGGCCAGTTGACCCAAATTTTGAGGCAGCCGGAAACACCCCACAGGCGGGGATAACCACATCCGCCCGGCAAACGGGCAGGCTGGTGCTTGAGGCGGGATGTAGATGTGGTAATGCGGCGAGGTAAGGTTTGGGTCGCCAGCCATTGGTGAGACCCTCATGAGCCCGAGACCAACCCTCTCGGGCTCATGCTTTTCTGTCCCCGGGCGGCTGTTACAGTCATAACCGGACACTACCGGGAGAGGCGACCATCCTCGCCCGTCGCGCTGATCCGGGCTTACATTTGATGGATGGTGTATCGCGTCCTGGCCGACGTCGTCGTCGGCATCCACGTGCTGTTCGTCGTGTTCGTGGTGGCCGGGGGGCTGCTGGCGTTGCGGCGGCCGTGGGTGGCCGCGGCGCACATCCCTGCCGCGGTGTGGGGAGCGCTGATCGAGTTCAGGGGGTGGGTCTGTCCGCTCACGCCGCTGGAGAAGTCGCTGCGCGAGTCCGCCGGCCAGGCGGGGTACGAGGGCGGATTCATCGAGCACTACCTGCTGCCGGTGCTCTATCCGGCGGGACTCACCCGGGGCGTGCAGCTCGTCCTGGGCTCGCTGGTAATCGTGGTGAATCTCGTGGTCTATGCCTTCCTGCTGCGGCGGCGGGGCACCCGGACGGGCGCGGCCGGGTCGGCCGCTCCGTCGGGATCCTCATCGTGAAGCGCTCTGACGCTCACGCGGATCAGGCGCTCTTTCGTCTGGTGCGGGAGCGTCGTTTGCCCGCGATCGAGAGCGCCTCCATCGGCTGCCGGTAGACGTACCGCTCTCCCCTGAAGTTTCTCAGCACGACCTCCTCGTCACTCATGCTGATCACGTATTCCGGCAGGAGCGGGATCTTCCCGCCGCCGCCCGGCGCGTCGATGACGAAGTGCGGGTTCGCGAGGCCGCTGGTCCAGCCGCGGAGCGCCTCCATGACCCGGATTCCCGTCTGCACCGTGGTCCGGAAGTGCTCGGCACCCGCCACCTGGTCGGCCATATAGATATAGTAGGGGCGCACCCGGGCCATCAGCAGCCGCTGCATCAGCTCTTTCATCACCTCGGGATCGTCGTTGACGCCCTTGAGCAGCACGGTCTGGCAGCCCAGCGGGATGCCCGCGTCGGCCAGCATGCCGAGCGCCGCGACCGCCGCGGGGGTGAGCTCGTCGGGATGGTTGAAGTGCGTGTTGATGAAGAGCGGGTGGAACTTTCTGAGTGTGGCGCAGAGCTCCGCCGTGATCCGCTCCGGAAGGTGGCAGGGGATCCGGCTCCCGATCCGGATGATCTGGAGGTGCGGGATCGTCCGGAGACGGGTGAGAATCGCCTCCAGCCGCCGGTCGTTGAGCAGGAGCGGGTCGCCGCCCGACATGATCACGTCCCGGATCTCGGTGTGCTGCTCGAGATACTGGAACGCGCTCTCGAACTGCGACATCGGGATCTTCTCCGGATCGCCCACCTTGCGCCGGCGGGTGCAGAAGCGGCAGTAGGTGGCGCAGACCGGGGAGACGAGGAACAGCGCCCGGTCGGGATAGCGGTGCGTGATGTTGGGCACCGGCGAGTCGGCGTCCTCGTTGAGCGAGTCCACCATGCCGTCGCGCACGTCGAGCTCCTCGACGCTGGGCACGTACTGTCGCCAGATGGGATCGTTGGGGGACTTGATCAGGTCCACCATCGCCGGCGAGATCCGGAACTCGAAGTTGTCGGCCGCCTCGCGGAGGCGGTCGAGCTCGGGGAAATTCTCCGGGCCGAACCGCTCGGCCAGGGTCTCGAGCGAGGCGATCGAGTTCTTTCTGAGGACTTCCTGCCAGGTCTCCATGACGCGCTAGCCTGTCGTAAGAGTCTTTACGTACACGACCTGATCGTCGCCGGGGGCATAGAAGTCGGGAATCACCGCCGCGCGGCGGTAGCCGCGGGCCTCGTAGAAGGCGCAGGTCGGCCGGTAGTCGGGTCGCCCGGCCGTCTCCACGACGATGAGCCGCGCATACCCGGCCAGCCGGCCTTCCATTTCCTGCACCAGGGCCGTGCCGATCCCAGCGGCGTGCATCGCGGGATCGACCGCCATCCAGTAGAGATCGAAGGTGCCGAGGGTGCAGGGGGTGGGGCCCCAGCAGATCCAGCCGGCGAGGCGTCCGTCGAGCACCGCCCCCATGGCGGTGTAGTCGGACGAGCCGGCGGTGGCGGCGTCGAAGACCTCGAGGGCGACGGGAACCTCGTCGTCGCGAAAGACCCCGACCGCACGGGTAATCTCCTCGATGCGGCCCCGATCGGACGCGGTGAGGTGTCGGAGGGCGGGCGCCGTGAGGGTGCCGCTCAAGCGGCGGACACCCCGCTGACGAGGGCGGCGGCGGCGCTGCGGCTCTGGGAGCGTGTCAGCGCTTCGTCCACGACGTGCATGACGAGATCGTCGTAGCTCCAGCCGAAGGCCCGGCCCATCCGGGCGAGTCCGGCGTTGCTGGAGAGATCGGGGCAGGGATTGACCTCGAGCACGTAGGGCCGGCCCTCGTCGTCGACCCGGAGATCCACCCGGCCGTAGCCCTCGCCGCCGGAGACGTATTCCCAGGCCTCCCGGGCCACCCGGGCGATGCTGGTGCCGAGCTCCGCCGGCACGTCGGCCGGGCAGACCGGCTGGGTACCCTCGTCCTCGGGGCTGCCCGGAATCCATTTGGCCGCGTATCCCACGATCGGCCAAGTGCCCTCGGGCATCCCGTCGAACCGGATTTCGGCCAGGGGCAGCATCCGCTTGCCGACGAAGCCGACGTTGAACTCCCGGCCGGGGACGTACTCCTGCACCAAGACCTCGTCGAACTGCTCGAGCATCTGGGCGACGCGCTTCTTGAGGGCGCGCTTGGAGGTACAGACGGCGCCGTTGTCGATGCCGACGCTGGCGTCTTCCGCCGACGGCTTGACGATGGCCGGGAGCGGGAAGTCGGCCGGGGTCTTGTTGCCCTGGGCGAGGGCGAAGGCGGGCACGGGAAGTCCGGCCGCCGAAAGGAGCGTGTTGGCGATGTGCTTCCGGTGGGCGATGGTGGTGGCCCAGTGACGGCACCCGGTGAACGGCACCCCCGAGAGCTCGAGCGTGCCGACCACGTAGTCCTCGAACCGGGCGTGGCCGTTGACCCCTTCGCAGAGGTTGAAGACCAGGTCGGCGCGCCGGGCGCGGGTGAGCCAGCGGAAGTCGCCGAACCGGACCGGCAGCAGCTCGACCTCGTGCTCCCGCCGCCGCAGGACGTCCCGCACCTCGTGAACATTCCCCACCACCGCCGCGACGTCCTGCGGGCTCCACTCGTCGCTGCCGGCATCGTAGAGAATCGCAATTCGCATCACGCCACCTCCGCCAGGAGTGAACGGCCGCTGATCCGGCGCCACGCGATGTCGGCGACCGTGCGGATGAGATCGTCGTAGCCCATCCCAGCGGCCCGCGCGGCCTTGGGGAAGCAGGAGTTGTCTCTCGGGTCGGGCAAAATGCCCGGCAGAGGGTTCAACTCGACGACCATCGGGCGATTGGCGGCGTCACAGCGAATGTCGACGCGGCACCAGTCGCGGCATTCCAGAGCGTGGTAGGCCGCCAGCGCGACGGCCCGCACCTGCCCGGCCAGCGCTTCGGGGATGTGAGCCGGGCAGTCGAAAATCTCCAGCGGATGGCTCGGCGAATCCCACAGCCACTTCGCTTCATAGCCGTAGATCGGCGGCGCACCGGCGGGCAGTGTATCAAATCGCATGCCGACGATCGGCAGACAGCGAGCCTCGGCGCCATTGCCCAGCACCGCGACCGTGAACTCGAGTCCGGGCAGGTAGGTCTCGATGAGCACCGGCTCCGCGTACGTGGCGAGCAGCTTCGACACCTGGCGCACCAGCTGCGAGCGATTCCGGCAGAGGCTTTTCACGCTGACGCCCTTGCCCGATCCTTCGAAACACGGCTTCACGAAGAGCGGGAAGGGCAGGTCCACCTTCCGCGCGTCTCCCGGGCTCCGGGCCAGTACGAACGGCGCGGTGGGCACGCCGCGGTAGGCGAGGACCTCCTTGGCGCGCCGCTTGTCGAGCGAGAGGCCGAGAGTCAGCGGGTCGGACGCGTGATAGGGGATGCCGAGGAACTCGCAGATGGCGGGCACGTGCCCTTCGCGGTTCGGGCCGTACAGCCCTTCGGCGATGTTGAAGACGAAGTCCGGGCGGATCAGCGCGAGGCGCGCGGGAAAGCTCTCGTCGGCTTCGAGCCGGTACACCTGACCCACCGTGCCGAGCGCGCGCTCCACCGCATCGATGGTGGCGGGCTCGTCCCACTCGGCGTAGAGGTCGGGCTGAGGGAGATCGTCGCGCAGTGCTCGCGCGGAGGATTCGTCGGGAGAAGTGGGGGAGGAGGGTTCCGCCCCGGCTGGGTTAGCCGGCGCCTCGGGTTTGAGATTGAAGGCTAGTCCGATCCGAACTGCCAAAGGCGCCCTCTACAAAAAAGGCCGTCCCTGAGAGACGAGCCGAGACGAGTTAGGTACTTCGACGAAACTAAAGTAAGAAAAAGTGGACAGGGGCACAATAGTTTTTCCCGATTGAAGTTCGGAAGTCGGGGCTCGTCGGTGCGCGGCCTCATCGTCTACACCTTGTGGAATCCCACACGGCTGGCCTCGCTTCCGTCCTTCGCCTCGTAGATGTCGAAGTCCGCGAAGAGCGACGGCGCCTCCTGCTGAAGGAGACGGAGGCACGCCACCGCCATGTGGCGGATCTCCAGCTCCGCGCCCTCGCCCAGCCGCAGCTCGAGCATGGTCCGCCAGGCGCGCACGTTGGCGCTCGCGACGATCTTCACCTCGGTGGCGTTGGGCAGCACGCTCCGGGCCGCCTCGCGCGCCATCTTCCGGCGGTGGACCTTGCTCTCCACCCACTCGTACTTCGCCATGAGCCGCTCGACCGCCGAGACGTAGGCGGCCTGCGCCGCCGCCACCTGCCGGGTCCACTCCGACTCCAGCTCGGGGTCGCCCTGGATCGCGGGCGGCATGACGAAGGCGGCGTGCGACTCGTCCACGTAGCGCTGGGAAAGCTGGGAGTAGCCCCAGCCGGCGCGGTGGCGGACCAGCTCGTGGCTGCACGAGCGGGAGATGCCCTCGATCAGCACGACGTAGGTGCTGTGCTCGAAGACCGACCCGTGTCCCTGTGTGAGGATGTTCCGGAGATAGTCGGCCGTGGTTCTCCCGGCCGGGTTGTGCTGGCTCATGTAGCAGAGGCGGCCCGCGAACTCCGCGAGGCGCTCCCCGTCGCTCGACTCGCCCTGCCACTGCACGGGTAGATGGGCGGGCTCGAGGAACTGGGGACGGGCGAGGAGAGTGACGCGGGGGGTCCGGAGAATGTCCATGGGTCCGATGTGTGGGCTGTGGGTCGTAAGCCGAAGGTGTGAGCTGCGGGCGCCTGCCCTGTCATCCCGATGGAGTGCTTCAGCCGGCCGATCCCTCGCTCCGCTCGGGATGACGACCGGCCAGCTCCAGCCTGCACTGTCCGTATCCGCCTTGCCGCTCGATCTCCCGCAGCGCGCGAGCGATGTCGCCGGGAATCGGGATGGCCTGGCGTCCGGCCTTGAGGCGGGTGATGGCCGGTTCGCCGGACGGAAGGATAACGCCGGGCGCGAGGATTCCGAGTGGGTCGAAGGCCTGCTTGACCCGGCGGAAGAGACCGACGATCTCCTCGCCGTAGGTCCGCTCGAGCAGACCGGCCCGCAGCCGGCCGTCACCGTGCTCACCCGAAGGCGTGCCCCCGAGCCGGAGAACCGCGTCCGAGACCTCCTCGAGCACGCCGGCAACGCCCTGCTCCCACCCCGCCCGTCCGAGCTTCGGCAGCAGGTTCACGTGCACGTGCCCGTCGCCGGCGTGTCCGAAGATCACCGCGGCGATGTCGCGCTCGGAGGTCACCCGCCGGACGATGCGGATGTAGTCGCCCATCCGCTCGACCGGCACGCAGGCGTCCTCGATCACCTGGAGCGAGCGTCGGTCCTCCGGCAAGCCGGCCAGGATCGGGCTCGCGGCGTGGCGCAATTCCCAGAGCCGCGCGGCGCTCTCCGCGGTGAGGGCCGTGTCCACCGCCGAAGCCCATGGACGCACCGTGTCCGCGGCCCGCCCCACCGCCTCGCGCAACGCCCGGACATCGTCGCGCTCGATCTCCACCAGGAGAATCGCCTCGACCTGCCGAAACCCCTCGCCGACATCGGTGTGGCTGACCAGCTCAAGAAACGTCCGATCGAGCAGCTCGACGGCCGACGGCTCGCATGCGAGGAGGGCGGCCACCACCTTCACCAGGTCGTCGAGCGAGCGCAGCTCGATGCGGAGTCCGGCCCGATGGGCCGGCTGCGGGTCCAGCCGCCAGTCGATCCGGGTGACGAACCCGAGCGTGCCCTCCGCGCCGACGACGAGGTCGAGCAGGTCGCCGGACGCGATCCAGTCCTGGAGGGCGTAGCCGGAGGAGTTCTTGCGGGTCCTGGGAAACCGCGCCGCGATCAGACCGTAGGCCGCGCCGACCGCCGGCGCGACATCGGCCTCGACGCGGCGGAGGGTCTCCGACGACCGCTCGCCCGCGCCGTCGCCGCGGCGCAACTGGAGCACCTCGCCTCGCGCGGTCACCAGCTCGATCGCCTGCACCCAGCGCCGCACGCTTCCATAACGCACGGAGCGCGCGCCCGACGCGTTGGTGGCCACCATGCCGCCGAGCGTGGCGAAGCGTCCGCTGGACGGATCGGGCGGCAGCCGGAGCCTGTGCGCGTCGGCCGCGATGTTGAGCTCGGCCAGGGTGACGTTGGCGCTGGTGACGGCGGTGCGCTGGGCGGCGCGGATCTCCAGCAGCCGGGGGAGCCCGGTGAGATCCACGATCACCCCTTCGCCCACGTTCCCGCCGCCCATCGCGCTTCCCGCGCCCCGCGCCACGAGGGCAACGCGGTGCGCGGCGGCCCAGCTCACGAGGGAGACGAGGTCCTGGCGGTCGGCGGGAAGACAGACGGCGGCGGGAAGAATCCGGTAGATGCCGGCTCCCTCGGCGTAGGCGGCGCGGGCGCGCTCGTCGGTGCGAAAGACGCCCCGAATGGCTGGGGGAGGCAGCATCGGGGAAAGCTAACTATCTTCACACCCTATGCCGGAGACCCCCCGCGCCCAGCTGATCCACATCGACGTGGACCGCAGACTGGGTCACGAATGGGACGAGTGGGACGGCCGGCCGCTGCCGAATCGCGGCGACTACGATTCCGCGCCGACCCTCTTCTTCGGGTGGTCCGCGGCCACCCTTGCCGCCGCGCTAGCCATCGGGGCGCTCGGCCTCTACCTGCTGGGTCCCCGCCTCGCCCTGTTGCATCCCCTCGTTCCCACGGTGCTCTGGATCGGGCTCGCGGTCGCGGCCGCGCTGCTGTGGGCCTGGTGGGCGGTCCTCTTCCTCTCTTATGGAATCGGCCGCGGTCTCCTGCCGGAGGGGCTCGCCGAACGGGGTCCATTCCTCCGGCTGATGCGGCTTACCTCCCGGATGGCCGGGCGGTTCGGCCGGCGGGACTGGGTCGAGAACGCCGCCGTGAAGGTCTACAACGCGCTGGCCCTTCTGCGCGGGCGAAAGGTGGGCACCGGCGAGCTGTTGCTGCTCATTCCCCGCTGCCTCTCGAAGGAGACGCTCGATGGCGTGCTCGGTGTCGCCGGCAGGTACGGCGTCCCCGTCTTCGTGGCGACCAGGGGACAGCTGGCGCGGCGGGTCATCCGCGAGCGCCGCCCCCGGGCGGTGGTGGCGGTGGCCTGCGAGCGCGACATGGTGAGCGGGCTGCACGATGTGGCGGGAAAGGTGCCGGTGCTCGGCCTTACCATGACGCTCCCGTCCGGACCCTGCAAGGACGCGCTGCTCGATCTGGACAAGCTGGAGAGCTGGGTGAGGGCGTACGTGGTGTGAGAGGCACCGGGGGAGCCCGAGCCCGCGGGCGAGCCAATCACTGCTCCAGCGGTGAGCGGTCGAGTACCCCAGCGACACACGGGTCGCTCCGGACCTCTCACT
>JACDHV010000327.1 GCA_013820855.1 Gemmatimonadales bacterium
GAAACCGCACCGCCGCCGCCGGCCCAGGGCGGGAAGACCGGCGCACCCGGTGTGGCCAAGACGCTCAAGTGCGGCGAGTGTGGAACCCTGAACAGGCCCACGGAGTGGTACTGCGAGCGGTGCGGTGCCGAGTTGGCGGGGGTGTGAGCGTAAGCGCGCGGCGGCAGCCGTCAGGTTAGACCAGAGCGGCTTGTTTGCAGAAGGAGTTGTGCAACAAGCGCTTGTAGAATCTACCTCAAGCAACTTCTAAGTCGACTTCCGGTCACACGAAGGGCCCGGTATCGAACCGGGCCCCCTTCTTTTTGGCCGATGACTCGGTTCACCCGGCCTGGGTCTTGGCCTTGAACTTCGCCAGCCGGCTCTTCTGCCGGGCCGCCGCGTTGGGATGGATGAGGTGCTTTCGGCCCGCCCGATCGAGCAGCTGCTCCGCCTCGGCGAACGCCGTCTCGAGCTCGGACCCTGTCGCGGTGCGCACCTTCTTGAGCGCGCTCCGGAGGCGGCTGCGCTGGGTGCGGTTCTGCGCGGCGTGGACGCGGGCCTGGCGCATGCGCTTCTTGGCGGATTGGATTTGGGGCACGGCAACCTCGGCTGAGCGACTGACACAGTCCGGCAAGTCACCGGAGCAGGAGGGCGGAAACATAGGCGTCACCTTACGCAAGGTCAAGCGGCGCCCTGCTTTGACTTGGCATCTCTCGCTTCGACGTTTTACCTTCCGCCGTCCCCACCGAACAGGAACGCGACCTGGAAGCCCAGCTCAGCGAGTTCATCCTCGCACTGCCGATGCTCATCTTCGCGATAACGGCGCACGAGTACGCGCACGCCGCCACCGCGCTGCGCCAGGGCGACGACACCGCCTACCTCCTCGGTCGCGTCACGCTGAACCCGCTGCCCCACATCGATCCCTGGATGAGCCTTCTGCTCCCGGCCGTGCTCTGGTTCGGCTCGGGCGGGCGGTTCACGTTCGGCGGCGCGAAGCCCGTGCCGGTAAACCCCCGGAAGTACCGCAACTTCGTCAGGGGCGATCTGATCGTCTCGTCGGCGGGGGTGATCACGAACTTCCTTCTGGCGTTCGCGTTCTCGCTGGCCTTCGTGGTGTTGGGTATCCTGTCGCGCGCGATGCCGGCGGCTGGTCCCGTGCTCGACACGGCGCAGCGGATGATGATCCACGGCATTTGGCTCAACCTGATCCTCTGCTTCTTCAATCTGATTCCCCTCCCGCCGCTGGACGGCTCGCACCTCGTGTACCATGCGCTGCCGCCCAGGGCGGGCAACTGGTACCGCGGACTCCAGCGCTTCGGCTATCTTCCTCTCTTCGCCTTGCTGTTTCTCTTCCGGCCGGTGATCGGTATCCTGCTCGCCCCGGCCTACGCGGTGATGGGGATGCTCGCGCGCTTCATCGCCCCGTACCAGGTGGTGACCCCGCTGGCGGGACTCTACTAGCCTATGACACTCCCGGAAGCTCCGACCACCGCGCTGGGCGCCGGCCCGGCCTTCGTCGTCCGCTTCGACGCGTTCTCCGGCCCCCTCGATCTCCTGCTTCACCTGTTGCGCGAAGACCAGATCGAGATCGCCGAGATCCCGATCGCGCGCATCGCCGACCAATTCCTCCAGGCGATTCACGAGCTCGGCCTGAACCAGGCGGCCGACTACCTCGATATGGCGAGCCGCCTGGTGCGGCTCAAGGCGCAGATGCTCCTGCCCCGGCGCTCCGAGGACGACGGCTGGGAGGATCCGCGTGCCGAGCTGGTGCGCCGGCTGCTGGAGTACCAGCAGATCCGCGAGATCGCCGTGTGGCTGGGACGCACCGCGGAGCGCCGTGCGGAGCAGTTCGCCCGTGGCTATCTGCCGCCGCCCCCCGCGCTGCCGCCGCCGCCGCTCACGCTGGACGCGCTGGACCTGCTCCAGGCGGTGGAGCGCGTGATCGCCGGTATTCCCACGCCGGTCCTGCATCGTGTGATCGCCCGGCCGCTCGACGTCGAGGGCGCCACCCGGCGCATCGAGGAGCTGCTCGGCCATCGCGAGGAGTTCGGCTGGCTCGAGGCACTCGGCCCCCGGCGCACGATCGTGGACGTGCTCTCGACCCTGCTCGCGCTCCTCGAGCTCGCCAAGCGTGGCGCCATCCGCCTCGCCCAGCCGTCTCCGTTCTTACCGATGGTGATCGCCCGTGACACCGCTCGCCCAGCTGCTTGAGGCCGCGCTCTTCAGCGCCGCCCGCCCGCTCACCGCCGAGGAACTGTCCACCCTCGATCAGGACGCGACGCTCGCCGACGTGCGCGTGGCGTTGGAGCAGATCCGCGAGCATTTCGATTTCGAGCAGCACGGCGTCGAGCTGGTGGAGATGGCGGGCGGCTACCAGATCCTGACCCGCCCGGTGCACGCCGCGGCCATCGAGCGCGCCCAGTTCTCCGTCCGAGCACCCAAGCTCACGGCGGCCGCCCTCGAGACGCTCGCCGTCATCGCGTACCGCCAGCCGGTGGGGCGCGCCGAGATCGAGGAGATTCGCGGCGTCTCGGCCGGTGGCGTGCTCCGCTCGCTCCAGGAGCGGGGACTGATCGAGGTGGTCGGCCGCAGCGAGGCGCTGGGCCGGCCGATGCTCTACGGCACCGCGCCGATGTTTCTCGAGCTCCTCGGCCTGCGCGATCTCGCCGACCTCCCGCGAGCAGAGGAGTTGACCATCGCGCTC
>JACDHV010000328.1 GCA_013820855.1 Gemmatimonadales bacterium
TGGAGGTGCTGAAGCGCACCTATAATCGCCAGCGGCAGGCGGGCATCACGCAGGAGATCGCCGAGATCGTCGGCGGCGCGGCGGCGCTGCAGGGGTAGGCAGCGGGGCAGGAAGGCAGCGGGGCAGACCGCCCATTGTCACCCTGAGCGCAGCGAAGGGGGCATAGCCCGCATCATGGCCCTTCGCTTCGCTCATGAGACAAAACCGGGAACAAGCCCGAACCGAGAGAGAGCATCATGGCCACCGCAATCGCAAGCGAGAAGAAAAACGCCGCGGGCACCACCACCAGAAATATCGGCCGCGTCGTCCAGGTCATCGGCCCGGTGCTCGACGTCGAGTTCGAGCCGGAGCACCTCCCCGAGATCTACAACGCGCTGGAGATCGAGGCCGACAGCGGCGGCTTCCGGGTGCGCCTCACCGCCGAGGTGCAGCAGCACATCGGGCAGAACCAGGTGCGCGCGGTGGCTATGAGCACCACCGACGGCGTGAGCCGGGGCATGAAGGCGACCGACACCGGCCACGCGATCACCGCACCCGTCGGCAGCGCGCCGCTCGGCCGGATCCTCAACGTCCTCGGCGAGCCGGTGGACGGCGGGCCGCCGCTCCCCGATGACGTGGAGCGCTGGCCGATCCACCGCGAGACCCCGAAGTTCACCGACCTCGAGCCCAAGACCGAGGTGTTCGAGACCGGCATCAAGGTCGTCGACCTGATCGCCCCGTTCGTGAAGGGGGGTAAGATCGGCCTCTTCGGCGGGGCCGGCGTCGGCAAGACGGTCGTCATCCAGGAGCTGATCAACAACGTCGCCAAGGGCCACGGCGGGAAGTCGGTCTTCTGCGGCGTGGGCGAGCGGACCCGCGAGGGCAACGACCTCTACCTCGAGTTTCAGGAAGCCAAGATCCTGGACAACGTCGCCCTGATCTACGGCCAGATGAACGAGCCGCCCGGCGCGCGGCTCCGGGTCGGACTCACCGGGCTCACCATCGCGGAGTACTTCCGTGACGTCGAGGGGCAGGACGTGCTGCTCTTCATCGACAACATCTTCCGGTTCACCCAGGCCGGCTCCGAGGTGTCCGCGCTGCTCGGCCGGATGCCGAGCGCGGTGGGCTACCAGCCGACGCTGGCCACGGAGATGGGCGACCTCCAGGAGCGGATCACCTCGACCAACAAGGGCTCGATCACCTCGGTGCAGGCGATCTACGTGCCGGCCGACGACCTGACCGACCCGGCGCCGGCCACCGCGTTCGCCCACCTCGACGCGACGGTCGTGCTCTCCCGGGCCATCTCGGAGCTGGGCATCTACCCCGCGGTGGACCCGCTCGACAGCTCCAGCCGGATTCTCGATCCGCAGTTCATCGGCGAGCGGCACTACAACGTCGCCATCGGGGTCCAGCGGACGCTCCAGCGGTACAAGGCGCTCCAGGATATCATCGCGATCCTGGGCATGGACGAGCTGTCGGAGGAGGACAAGCAGATCGTGGCCCGGGCTCGCCGGGTGCAGCGGTTCCTCTCCCAGCCCTTCTTCGTGGCCGAGCAGTTCACCGGGTTCCCCGGCAAGTACGTCAAGCTCGAGGAGTCCATCGCCAGCTTCGAGCGGGTGCTCTCGGGTGAGTTCGACCACCTGCCGGAGCAGGCCTTCTACATGGTCGGGGGGATCGACGAGGCCGTGGCCAAGGCCGAAAAGCTCGGTAGCTCGTGATGCAAGTCACGGTGATATCCCCCGAAGCGTCTATGTTCGACGGTGAGGCGGACGCGGTGGTCGCGCCCGCATACGACGGCGAGGTGGGCATCCTGCCGAACCACGCACCGTTCATGACGCTCCTGGGTGCAGGAACGCTGACCATCCGCCGCGCCGGGAGCGCCAGCCGGTTTGCCGTCAGAGGTGGATTTCTCCAGGTCGTGGACAACCGCGTGCGAGTCGTCGCCGAACACGTACAAGGAGAGACACATGCTTCGTAGCATCTCGGGTGGGATCCTGGTGCTCGCCCTGCTCGCCGGCTCGACCGCATCTGCCGCCGCGCAGGAGACGGGAACGCCGGTCTTCAAGGCGCCCTATCGCGCGTTCGACAATCATGAGTTCGGCGCGTCGCTGTCCGACCCCGGCGCGGGGATCAGCTTCGCGCTGGAGGGCTTCTACCGATACGGTAAGGGACAGAACGATTTCAGCGTGCGCGGTGGTTTCGCCGACGTGGACGGGGGCGACGCCGCCTTCCTCATCGGTGGCGATTTCCGGACGCAGGTTCTGAGCTACAGCGAGAGCTTCCCGCTGGACGGGGCGCTGACCCTGGGCTTGGGCGGGATACTTGGCGAGGGCGACGACCGGTTCTTCCTTCCCGTTGGTCTCTCGCTCGGCCGTCGCTTCGACGTCGAGGGCTCGACGACGACGTTCGTGCCGTACGTCCATCCGAACATCGTGCCGGTCTTTGGCAGTGGCGACGACGACGTCGCCTTCACCCTCGGCCTCGGCGTGGACATCCGGTTCGGGGAGCGGTGGGCCGTGCGCGCCAGTGGTGGGCTCGGCGACATCGAGGGCGTCGGCATCTCACTCGCCTACGTGCGCTAGGTGTAATTGGTGAAGACGTTGTTCACTGACGCTCCGCTAGGCGCTGAGCCGGGGTGATGAAGCCGAGCGCCGTATGGGGGCGCTCTCGATTGTAATACCGCAGCCACCCCGGGAGCATCAC
>JACDHV010000329.1 GCA_013820855.1 Gemmatimonadales bacterium
GCCGAGGCTGTCGATCGACTCGTCGACGTCGAATCCGGGCGAGAGGGTCGCGATCTCGAACAGCACGCCGCTCGGCTCGCGGAAGTAGATCGACCGGAAGTACTGACGGTCGATGATCGGGGTCGGCCGCGCGCCGCCCCGCGTGGCCGCGAGGCGCCACTCGGCATGATCCTCGTCGCGCGAGGCGAAGGCCACGTGGTGCACGCTGCCCGCGCCCTGTACGGACCGCTCGGGTGGCGACGGATCGTGGCCGTAGAGCGCGTGACGCTGCGCTCCCTGCGCCCGCCACCGACCCTCGCCCTCGGGAACGAGCGCCAGCTCCTCGAGCAGCCGGGCGCCGGCCGACGGATCGTGGGCGTAGGCGCGCACGCCGTCGAACCCGCGGAGGGCGTGGTCGGCGGGCACGTCGTCGCTCTCGGCCAGGAGCGGCGGGTCCTCACCGCCGGCCACGACCAGCTCGTGCTCGAGGCCCTCGAAGTCACGGAAGCGAAGTGATCCGTCCGCCCGCTGGGTGGCGTGTCCCTCCGCGTCGAGGCGGCCGGTCCAGAAGTCGAGCGCCTCCTCGCCCGCCACCCGCCACCCGATCCGGTGGACCATCCCGTCGCCGGCTCGTCCGGGCGCCGCGCCGGGGAACTCGAAGAACGTGAGCACGGACCCCGGCGACCCGCGCTCGTCCGCGTAGTAGAGGTGATAGACCTCGGGCGCGTCGAAGTTCACGGTCTTCTTGACCATCCGCAGGCCCAGCACCCCCACGTAGAAGTCGACGTTGCGAGGCGCGTCCCCGGTGATCGCGGTGATGTGGTGGATTCCCTCGAGCCGCATCGCGGGTCGATGCTAGGCGCGCCGGAGCGAACGGTCGGGCCTGGCTCGTCGCCGCCTCACCCGAGGAAGGTGTCCACCAGGAGGAAGGCGTTGAGGGCGATGGTCAGCCCGGCCACGACCGTCGCGACCGCGGTGGTCACGGTCCGGTTGACGAGCGAGCCCATCACGTCGCGGCGGCGGGTCAGCACGATCAGCGGCACCAGGGCGAAGGGGATGCCGAAGGAGAGCACCACCTGGCTGATCACCAGCGCCCGGGTCGGGTCGATCCCGATCGCGAGCACCACCAGCGCCGGCGTCATGGTGACCAGGCGCCGCAGCACCAGCGGGATCGACCGGTCGATGAAGCCCTGCATCACCACCTGTCCGGAGTAGGTGCCGACGCTCGAGGACGCGAAGCCCGACGCCAGCAGCGCCAGGGCGAACGCCAGCGCCGCGCCCGGGCCAACAAGGTCGCCGAACTCGCGGTGGGCCTGCTCGATCGTCTCCACCGGAATCCCGCGCGTGTTGAACAGCGACGCGGCGATCACCAGCATCGAGATGTTGATCAGGCCGGCGATGCCCATGGCGATCAGCACGTCCACGCGCTGCCAGCGAAGCTGGCGGCGGCGGTCGCGATCGTCGGAGGCCGGCATCCGGTTCTGGGTCAGGGCCGAGTGCAGGTAGATCACGTGCGGCATGACCGTGGCACCGAGGATGCCGGTGGCGAGGAGGACGCTCTCGGTGCCCGAGAAGCTCGGCACGAAGCCGCCGGCCACCGCGCCGGCGTCGGCGCCGATGCGCGCGGTGTCGTAGAGGAAGCCGAGGAGGATCACCCCGAGCATCCCGGCGATCACGACCTCGAACCGCCGGTAGCCGCCGAGCAGCCCGAAGGCCACGGCCGCCGTGATCAGCCCGGCCGGGAAGAGCGGGATGCCGAATAGGAGGTTCAGCGCTATCGCCGCCCCCACGAACTCCGCCAGGTCGGTGGCCATGGCGATGATCTCCGCCTGCACCCACAGCCCGAGCGACGTCCGACGCCTGAAGTGCTCGCGACACAGCTCGGGCAGGTTGCGTCCGGTCGCCAGCCCGATCTTTCCCGACAGGCTCTGGACGAGCATGGCCATGAGGTTGGCCGCGAGGATCACCCACAGGAGCAGGTAGGCGAACTGGGCTCCGCCCGAGATATTGGTGGCGGAAGTTCCCGGGATCGACGTAGGCCACGGCGGCCACGAAGGCCGGGCCGAGGTACGGAAGCCCGGTCCGCAGCCGACCTCGCGCCTTCTCCGCCGGGGGGCGGTCGAGGGTATCGGAGGTCATGACCGGCTCCGATGCCCGCAGCCGTGGAGATCGGCCAGCCGGTCGGCCTCCTCGCGCAGGATCCCGGTCCCGTGCGTGGACGAGCAGCGTGGCGTCCCAGGTGGGAAGGAAGCGGACCGGCGCCGGCGTCTCGGCGGGCGGGAGCGGAGCGCGCGGGAGGTCGAGCAACTCCCCGCCGCCCTCGTCGCGGAAGCGGGGCAGGTCCAGCCGCTCGAGCTCCGCTCGGCGCAGCGGTCCGGCGGCGAGGCGCGGACGGATCTCGCTCACCGCCGCGGTCATCTCCTCCGCGCTGAAGCCCTCGCGCTGCACCCGCATCCACCACTCGCGGCGGGCGCGGCGAATCCCGACCGCGAACGGCCAGTAGTCGCCGGCGGAGACGAGGGCGAGCTTCGCGAGCGCTCCAGCAGGCACTGGCGCGGCAGCAGCGCGCGGTTCAGGTGTCCACGGGTGAGCGTGCGCTCGGTGGGCAGAGCGCAGGTGCCCCGTCTACTCGCCCGGCTCGTCCAGAACGGGCGGGAAGCGCTCGAGAATCCACTCCGGCCCGAGC
>JACDHV010000009.1 GCA_013820855.1 Gemmatimonadales bacterium
GACGCAGAGCTCCCCCGCCCGCAGCGGCAGCACGAGCACGGCTCCCGGCCGGTGGCGCCGGTCCGGCACCACGCCACCCAGCGGGTCACCCTCCATGAAGAGCGACTCCGTCTCGCCCCGCGCCACCCGGGCCAGATCGCTGTCGGCGGGAAGCATCGAGTCGAGCAGTCGGCGGTCCCCCCGCCCCGACACACCGATGACCCGGACGGTGCCCTCCGAGGCCGTCTCCTCACCCGGAGCATCACCGCCGCTCTCGAACGCCGCGACCACCACCTGCGCGTCGAGCATGCGCTCGAGCTGGTAGGCGAGCCGCAGGCCCACGCTGCCCACCGACTCGAGCGATGCCTCCTGGGTGTTCGCCTGCGCGAGCTGAACGATCTGGGGCCGCCGGCGCACGCCGTCGGCGAGCCGCCGGAGATCGCTCTCCGCGGCGTCCAGCCGGGCGGCATCCGCACCGCCGGGCAGCAGCAGTCCGACGGCGACGCCCGCGGCCGCGTGGAAAACGAGGGTGCCGCCCTCCATGCGCTCGGCGCCGCTCTGCTCCTGATCCCGGGCGCGCTCGAGCCTCCGGTCCACCGCTACGATCTGCGCGACAGACAGCCGCTCGGCATCCACCACGCGCTCCGCGTGCGGCTCCCCTTCGCGGGGGTCCATTTCCGCGACCCATACGCCCGAGGCCTGGTGGGCCTTGCGCAGCCACTCCAGGGCGGGGTCGGGCAGCAGATGGGGTGAGACGCCGGGCGCCACTCCCGGGGCGCGGCCCCGGCGGACCAGCATCCACGTCGAGCCGGCGCCTGCGAGAAGGCCGAGGAGGAGAGGCCAGAAGCTCATCGTAGCCAGCCGCGCCCGCGGAACCAGCGATAGATGAGGAGCGTGACGAGCGCCATGAACGCGAGCACGCCGGGATAGCCCCCGCGATGCCGCAGCTCGGGCATGAACGCGAAATTCATCCCGTAGACGCCGACGATGAACGTCAGCGGCAGGAAGAACACCGAGAACACCGTCAACACCCGCATCACCTCGCTGGTGCGGTGCGAGGCAAGCGCGAGCTGCACGCTCAGGAGCGTGTTGACGTCGTCCAGCAGCTCGTCGGCGTAGAAGTGATAGCTCTCGGCGTTCTCCTGCACGTCGCGGAACAGGGTCGTGGCGCGGCCCGCGTCAGGGACGATGCGCTGGGTGACGTCTACGGTGCGCAGCAGCAGGCGCTTGCAGAGGGTGACCTGGCGCTTCACGAGGTGGACCTCCCTCAGGTCGCTCCGGAATGCCGGGCTCGGCTCGTCGGGCCCCTCGAACACCTTGGTGTCGAACTGGTCCAGCCGCGCTTCGATGGCCTCCAGCGGCCGCTGGTAGGTGTCGAGCGCGCCATTGAACAGCTGCGCCAGCAGATGCGCCTGAACGCCCGCGCTCCGTGAGCCGGGCTTGCCCGGCATGCCGGCCGGCGTGCGCTGCTGGAGCGCGGTGAGCCACGGCTGATCCTTGCGGTGGATCGTGATCAGGAAGGTCGGACCGTAGAACACGGCGATCTTGCGGGTGAGCGCCTGGACCGTGTCGGCCGTGCGCTCCGCCTCCTCGTCCACGGCGCGGAGGATGACGAACGTGTGGCTCTCGAAAGCCTCGTACTTGGGCAGATGCTCGGGGTCGAGGCAATCGCTCACCGACAGGAGGTGAAGCCCGAAGTCCTTCACCAGCTCCGACAGCTCGTCGGCGGTGGGGTCCACGACGTCGAGCCACACGAAGCGCGGATCCGACCTCTCGACGGCCGTGCGGATCGTCACCGGCGGCAGATCCGGCTGGCCGCCGCGGCGGCGCCGAAGCCGTTGTCGATGTTCACCACGGTGACCCCCGCGGCGCAGGAGTTCAGCATGCCCAGAAGCGCGGCGAGCCCGCCGAAGGACGCACCGTACCCCACGCTGGTGGGCACGGCGATCACCGGAGCAGCCACAAGCCCACCCACGACGCTGGGCAGGGCGCCCTCCATCCCGGCCACGACGATGATCACGTCGGCCGCGCGGAGCCTCTCGCCCGAGGCGAAAAGCCGATGGATGCCGGCGACCCCCACGTCCACCAGCCGCTCGACACGATGGCCGAACACCTCGGCGACGACCGCCGCCTCCTCGGCCACGGGCAGATCGCTGGTGCCCGCCGACACCACCAGGATGGTGCCCGCGTCGCGCGGCGCCCCGGAGGTCCCGTCGAGCAGGAGATGGACAGTGCGCGCGAGCGGCGACCATACGGCTTCCGGGAACACCTGTCGAAGCGCGCCGGCGTGGTGCTCGGAGCACCGAGTGCCGAGGAACGAGCCGGTCATCCCGGCCAGCCGCTCGCAGATGGAGACGACCTGCTCGGCTGTCTTACCCTCGCAGAAGACTACCTCCGGCTGCCCCTGGCGGAGCGAGCGGTGATGGTCGATCCGCGCGAACGGAAGATCCTCGAAGGGGAGATGACGCAGCCGCTCGAGCGCCGCATCCGGAGCCAGGCGTCCGGCCGCGACCTCGGCCAGCAGGTTCTCGAGCTGCTCGGCTCTCACGCCACGTGGGCGACGGGCTCGAGGTATTCCAGGAAGATCGCCTCCACTTGCGCCACCGATTCGATCTGGAAGAGCCGCTGGCGCAGGTCGCTGGCCCCGTGCAGCCCCTTGGTGTACCAGCCGAGGTGCTTCCGGAACTCGATCACGGTCTTGCGGGTGTCGCCCTGGAGCCGGAGCGCCAGCCGCGCGTGATCGAGCGCGATCTCGAACCGCTCGCGCGCGCCGGGTACCGGCGGCTGGGGCCGCCCGGCCAGGAGGGCCTGGCCGTCGCGGAAGAGCCACGGATTGCCGAAGGCCCCGCGCCCCACCATGACGCCGGCGCACCCGGTGTGATCGCGCATCCGCACGATATCCGCCGCCGAGGTGAGGTCGCCGTTGCCGAACACTGGAATGTCCAGCGCCTCGACCACGCGGGCGATCTCGTCCCAGTCCGCCCGCCCGGAGAACATCTGCGTCCGGGTGCGGGCATGCAGGGTGAAGGCCCGCACGCCGGCGTCCTGCATCCTGAGCGCGATCCCCACCGGGTCGCGCGCCTGGTCGCTCCAGCCGCTCCGGGTCTTGGCGGTGACCGGGAGATGTGTCGCGCCGATGACGGCGCGAATGATCCGATCCACCTGGTCCAGGTCCCGTAGACAGCCGGAGCCTCCATTGCGCTGGACCACCTTCTTGACCGGACAGCCGAAATTGATGTCGATGAACTCCGGCCGGTAATGCTCGGTGATGAGCCGCGTGGCCTCGGCCATGGAGCTCGAATCGGCGCCGTAGATCTGGATCCCGATCGGGCGCTCCACCTCCTCGAACTCGGCGCCTTCCAGCGTAGCCCGGATCCGCCGGCGGATCGCTTCCGACGACAGAAACTCGGACAGCACGACGTCCGCCCCCATCCTCCGGCAGACCTGGCGGTAGGGCGCCTCCGAGACGCCGGCCATGGGCGCGAGGATGAGGGGGAACCGGTGTGCGCTCGGGAAGGGCAACTGCATGGGGAGAAAATACTTGGCGACCGGGCCGGTGGCAATGGAAGGAGCGATTCGGCGATCGCGCTCGGCGCGGCCGTTGCGGGAGTACTCCTGATCCTCAGCGGCACGCCTGGTCCCGCTCCTGGTGCAGCTGGCTTATGCCGCCCTCGAGCGCGCGCATCCCAGATACCAGGAGCCGACCCTTGGCGTGCTGGTTGGCGGCGACCTCTATTACATCGCGAACGCGCAGTGGGAGCGATTCGGCGGGGAGGGCCGCATCACGAAGCCCGATGCACTCGAGCAGCCGGTGGTGCTTCGCCTGCGGCTTTGACACCTCTCCGGGGCCGAATTAGGTTGCCGCAACTCTCCCGGTTGCGTGACCCCTCCGCCCCGCGCCCATGCGTCTCAGGGATTTCTTCACTCCCGGTGCGATCAGCTTCGACCTCCAGGCAACGGACAAGGACTCGGCCCTCGACGAGCTCGTCCGCCTGCTCGGCATGGACGTGCGGGCCGGCGATACTCTGCTGCGCGTGCTGCGGCGGCGTGAGCGCCTGGGCTCCACCGGGATGGGGCGCGGGATCGCGATCCCCCACTGCCGTTCGCTGGTCGCCAACCGTCTTCACCTCGCCTACGCTCACTCACGGAAGGGCGTCGAGTTCCAGGCGATCGACGGCAAGCCGGTGCATCATCTCTTCCTCATCGTCGCACCACCGCTCGAGATCTCCAATCAGTACCTGCCGGTCCTCGGCCGGATCGCCCAGTTCGCCAAGGAGTCCGACGTGCCCGACCGCCTCGCGGCCCTCGCTCAGCCGGACGGATTCTTCCAGCTGCTGGAGGAGAAGGGGGTGTAGCGCGTGAGGCACCGCTGCGCTACGTCCCGGCGGTCACTCCGCTTCTCGCGGCCAGCGCGTCGAGATTCGCGCGCACCACGAACGAGAGCACCTGGCGCGCCGACTCCTCGGAGAATACGCGGGCCTCGGGCAGTACCCGGTCGAGGAGCGGCGATGCGTCGGCCCGTTGCCGGCCGAGACGCGTGAGGTAGGTGGGCGCCGTGTCCGGGATGGCGGCGAGGTCATCGCGTCCGATGACGAGAGTCCGGAAATTCGTTCCGCCCGGCGCACCGGCGAACATCCCCTTCAACTTCCGCTCGAACCGCGGATCGGCCACCACGAAGTAGACCGGGGTCTCGCGCAACAGCCTGGCGACTTCCGCGAAGAGGTCGGTGCACATCGTGATCACGATCTTCGGAATGCCCAACTCCGCCGCCAGGCGCTCCACGGCGGCCTGGTGAAACAGGGTGGTGACGAGAAGATCGGCTTGGCGAAGAGCCGCCGCAGGCCTCGACTCCGGATCCAGCGACGTGATGTCGATCGCGCTCGCTTCGATGCCGTAGTCGCGCTCCAGCTCGGCGGGAATGGAGTAGAGCTGGTCCGCGTTGCATTCGAGCACCACGGCACGAAGGCGCAGGGTGTGCATCGAGCGTTGGAGCCGGTCGGGCATCGTCGGCGCCCGCACGCCTCGCCTGAGCCCCTGCATGAGAATTTCAACCATCCAATCGGGAGGTGTGTCTCCGGCGAGGCCCGAGGCGGCCAGCCCGACGAAGATCCCTGATCGGGGCCGCAGCTCGACCAGACCCTCCTCCTGGAGCACCCGGTAAGCCGCCAGGATGACCCGGGGATCCGCGTTCAGCTCGCGCCCGCACTGGCGGACGCTGGGGAGCCGGCCGCCCTGCTGGTACAAGCCCAGGTGCAGGCCGGTGAAGAGCCGTCCCCGCAGAATATCGGCGATCTCGGTACGCCTCTGAAACATCGTGCCTCGGTCGGCCGGGACTCTGGGGGCCTACGGCTCCCCGGCGAGCGCAGTCAGGTTCGCCCGGACCAGGAAGGCGATGAGCTCCCGCGAGGTCTCCGGGGTAAACGCGCGAACTTCCGGCACGAGGCGCCCCGAGGGCTGACGTCCACCCAACCGGTCTCGCGCGAGCCGAGTGACGTAGGTCGGCGCGTCCCCCGGGATCCGATCCACGTCGTCGCGTCCCACGATGAGCACATGAAGACCCTCTGCCCCCGGCGCCGAGGCGTAGATCCGATGCAGCTTGGCTTCGAACCGGGGGTCCGTGACCACGAAGTATACCGCCCCTTCCCGCAGGCGCCGCGCCGCGTCGGCGAAATAGTCGACCTGGAGTTTTGCGACGATGAACGGCTTGCGTAGCTGGGCGGCCACGGGCTGCACCTCGATGATGTGAAACGGGGTCGACACCAGGAGGTCCGCCTGCTGCACTTCCCGGGGCGGCGTCCCGTGCGCCAACAGCTCGAAGGTGTCCACCCCGCTCGCGTCGAAGCCATAGTCCTCGCGAAGCTCGGCGCGCAGTGCGTTGATCTGATCGTGGTTGCACTCGATACAGGCCGCCCGGAGGCGGACGGTCTCGAGCACCTGACGGACGCGCGTAGGGAAGTCTCGCGCCGATATTCCGCGTCCCAGCCCGTCGAGCAGCACGTTGACCATCCAGTCCGCCGTCCGCCGCCGGAGCTGCGATTGAACGCCCTCCGCCGGCACGAAGATGCCGGACCGGGCTCGCACTTCGACCAGTCCCTCCCGTTCGAGCTCCCGATAGGCAGCCATGACCACCCTCGGATCCGCGTCGAACTCCTCGGCCAGCTCGCGCACGCTCGGCAGTCGCTGGCCGGCGGCCAGGGACCCGAGATGAAGTCCGCTGAACACCCGCTGCCGAATCGCGTCCGCGATGTACTCTCGTCTACCCGCCACTTGTGCGCCCCCAGGACGCCAAGATGTACCCGCCGGTGCGGCAGTACCCGTGACCGGCATCACACCGCGTACACCAGTTCATCACTACGGGGCCTCACTGGTGGGCGCCTGGGGGCCTCATCTGCCACAGTTTCGGAAACTCCTCCGCGCTGCTGCATTGTCGCTCCATCAGGACCTCTTACCTTTTGGATGTCCCCTGTCGAGCCTCGTCGAGCCTCGGCACCGTCAGCCTCGGACCGGGCAAGAGCGAAGGAGAAAACCACGGCGCCCGCTGAGGCGTTGGTCGGAATGGGAGCGCACGCTGGGCCAGTAGATACTGCCGAGCCTCACGCGGCCAGAGCAGGATTGGAGCACAGGGATTTGAGCGCGTTAGCCATCCGCCCCTCCGACGGGCGCCGGTTCAGGGTCGAGCGGTTCAGCCCCCCCTTGCAGTCCCGCCAATCCGTCGCATTCGGGGCCGGTCTGTTTCAACTGGTGTTCATCGAAGGTGGGCGGGGATCGTGCCGGTTCGGCACCGAGATTCTCACGGCGGGGCCGGGCGATCTGTTCGTCGTCGCCCCGGGACAGCGGTACGACCTGACCGGCCTAGACGAGACGACCAACTGGGTGATCAGCTTCGGGGTGGACGCGCTGGGGTTCGCCTCGCGCCACGGCGACGCCACGTCCCTCATCGCCGACGACCTGTTCCTCACCGCTTTTCTCAATCCCGAGCGGCTGGCGGCAGGAAACCGCTGCGCCGTGGCGCTCGAGGAGCGGCTGCGCTGGCTGGCTCGTCTGGCCAACCTCGAGCGTGAGCTTCGCAGCCAGGCCGTGGGCTCCAATGCGGCCGCCCATGCCCTCCTGGAACTCCTGCTCATCGACGTGGTGCGGGCGATCCGTCCGCTGTTGGGCAGCGTCTCGCTCCAGAGCTGTCCTGTTCTCGTGAGCGTCTTCCGATTCATCGACCGGCGCTTCCGGTTCCCCATCGGGCTCGCGGACGTAGCCAAAGCGGTCGCGCGCTCCCCGTCTTACCTCACCGAGCTGGTGCGCCGGGAGACCGGACGAACCGTCCTCCAATGGATCATCGAACGCAGGATGGCCGAGGCCCGGCGCCTGCTCCTCGGATCCGACATCCGGGTAAAGGCCATCGGGCAGGCGATCGGTTACGGTGACGCCGGCCACTTCATCCGGCTCTTCAGCCGCCTCCACAACCTCCCCCCCCAGCAGTGGCGGCTCGCCCAGCGCGGACAGCCGAGCGTGCTCTGAGCCGATAAACCGCCACTGTCGCCGATGAATCGTCCATTGCCCGCTCCGTTTTTGCCCGCCATCCTGACGAGGGCGACGTTCGACGTGTGCCCGGTCACGGGGGGGGGCATGAAAGCGATCGTCATGACCAGGTTCGGCGGACCGGACGTCCTCCGGTTGGAAGAGCGGGCAGAGCCCCGCCCTCGGGCCCACGAGCTCCTGGTCAGGGTCTACGCGACGTCGGTGAACACCGTGGACTGCAGCATCCGGAGGGGCGAGCAGGCCGTCGCACTGCCGGCCGTCATCGGGTACGACGTCTCCGGGGTGGTCGAGACGGTCGGCGCGGAGGTGCAGGACTTCGTGCCGGGTGACGAGGTCTTCTATATGCCGGAGATGTTCTCCAGCGACGGCAGCTACGCCGAGTATCACGTCGCCGCGGAGAAGATCGTCGCCCGCAAGCCTCGTAACCTGTCCCACCCCGAGGCCGCCGGGATCCCCCTCGCGGCCAGCGCCGCGTGGGAGGCGCTGATCGGGCGAGCCGGACTGCGCGCGGGGGAGACCGTGCTGATTCTCGGCGCGGGTGACACCGGTCTCTTCGGCATTCAGATCGCCCGGGCCGCCGGCGCGCAGGTTTACGTCGTCTGCCCGCCCGAGGCCGCCGCGCTCGCCCTGCAGCTGGGCGCCAGCCGGACGATCGATCTCGACGAAGATTTTCTCGCCGTCGTCCAGATCGAGAGCCCCGACGCGGCCGTGGAGGTCGTGTTCGACACCATCGACGGCAACAGTCTCCGCCGAATCGTTCAGGCGACCAAGGCGCACGGGAGAATTGCGAGCACGGTCGCCGCCGCCGGCCCCGGCCTGGAGGACGCGCTGGCCCGCAACATCACCCACCACTTGGTGTCGGTCGAGCCCAATCGCGCCCGGCTGGACTTGATCCGCGCGATGATCCAGCGGGGCCAGATCGTCCCCGTGATCGATTCCGTGCTGTCACTGCAGGACGCCGCCTCCGCGCACCGACAGTTGGAGGTCGGCGGGGTGCTTGGCAAGCTGATCCTCTGCTCCGTGACAACCGCGTAGCGCACGCGGTTGCGCCCTCATCTGTTGCTCGATTCCAGCCGCGTTGTGATGCCGGTCACCTTCCGACGGCCGGCTGCGTGAAATCGCCGCATCCTCACGACAAATCGCCCATTGGTCGGCGGACCGGGAATCGCCATGCTGGGGTGCGACTGCACCGGACCAAGTGATCAGAGCGAGCTGACCACGAGAGACCACGGCGTTCCCTTCCTGGCGCCCTATCCCTGGCTGAAGACGGAGTCATTTATGCGCAGACTGCTCACCCGTAGCGCGGCGTTCGCGAGTGCGGCTCTTGTCCTGGCGCTCGGCGCCTGCTCCGACCGTTCGAGTGTCACCGAGCCGGATCGGGCAGACGCCCTCGCCCGGAAGCCCGCCTCCGGGCCGGGAGCGGTGTACGTCCAGACCAACACTCGGGGCTCGAACCATGTCGTCGTCTACGGCCGAGCCGCGGATGGGACCCTCAAGCGGAGCGGCACCTTTCGTACCGGCGGGCGGGGGACCGGCGACCCCCGGCTTCCCTCGCAGGGCTCGGTCATCCTCAGCGATGACGACAAGTGGCTCCTGGTCGCGAACGTCGGCAGCAGCGAGATCTCGGTCTTCGCCGTGAGCGGCGGCGATCTCACGCTCACCGACAAGGTCCCCTCCGGCGGCCAGATGCCGTTCAGCCTCACTCTCCGGGGGAATCTGCTCTACGTGCTCAACGCCGGCGGCCGAGCCGGGGGCAGCGACAACATCACCGCCTTCACCCTGAGTGCGGTGGGGCAGCTTTCGCCGCTCTCCGGTTCGACCCGCCCGCTGAGCGCTGCCAACACCGACCCCGCGCAGGTCCAGTTCAGCCCGGACGGCGGGACCCTTGTCGTGACCGAGAAGGCGACCGACAGGATCGACACCTACGCCGTCGGAGCCGACGGCCGGGCCAGCGGGCCGACGGTGGACGACTCCAACGGCGACACGCCGTTCGGCTTCGCGTTCACCACGACCGGCTACTTCGTGGTCACCGAGGCCTTCGACAAGGCCGTGGGTCAGGCGGCCGCCTCCTCGTACCGGCTCTCCGGCGCCACCGGGATCGAGGTGGTCAGCGGCACGGTGCGAAACGGCGAGACCGACGTCTGTTGGACGGTGATCACCCGGGACGATCGCTACGCGTTCATCACGAACTTCGGCAGTGGAACGCTCTCGAGCTACGGAATCGGCAACGACGGCACCCTCACGCTGATCGACGCGGTGGCCGCCCGGACCAGCGCGGCGCAGGGCCCGAGGGACCTGGATCTGAGCGCGGACGGCCGGTTTCTCTACGTCATCGACGTCGGCACGCACCGGGTGAGCGGCTACGAGGTCGAGAGCGATGGGAGTCTCACAGCCGTCGATCAAGTGGGCGGACTCCCTCCCACGATCGCCGGGCTGGCCGCGCGCTGACCGGACACGCACCGCACCATCTTGGGAGGAGTCACACCATGCGCACGACCTTGCGTTTGCTGCTCATCCTCGGCGTCGGCATCACGGCGGGCGCCTGCAGCGATGACGCGCCGGCCCCGAGCGACCCCAGCCCGGTCGGGCAGCTGCTGCCCAACAATCTGGCCAGCGTCATCAGCCTGGACACGGCGGCCGCCACCGCAGTCCTGCCGCTGTACCGCGGGGAGGACGCCAGCGGCAACGCGGTGTATTTCGTCATCACCGAGTCCAACAATCTGGACGAGTCGGTGCGGCTGGGACTGAACTGGGCTCCCAAGATCGTGCACGCGGCTCGAACCAAGGCCGTGCAGCAGGCCACTGAGATGACTGGCGGCGGAGGCAACCCCAATGAGTTCCCGGTCGTCCGGTTTTCGGGGAACGTGGACTTCAGCCCCACCCGCAACCTGGTGCCGGGCCCCGAGCTGTTCCCGCTGGACCCGAGCACCACACCCGGGTCGGTCGGCGACGCGAATTACAGCCCGGTCTTCACGCTCGACGATCGGGACGCGGATTCCACCGAGACGATCGTGTACAACGCGCCCCACCTCGCGAACAGCACCGGGGTGCACGACCGGGTGATCAGCATCGACAGCACCGGGATGCAGGTGACGCTCCAGTTGACCAGGGGCTTCTACGAGGGGTTCGCCATCCTCTACTTGAGCACCGAGACGTCGCATGACGACGTGGCGGCGCTGGAGGTGGGGACGTTCGCGCCCAACCTGAACGAGGCGCCGTTCCCCGGAGACGACAAGCCGTTCCGCTCCGCCCGGGAGGCCATCATCCCCATCGTGAACGGGCCCATGGGGGTGGACAATCCGAGCCGGCAGGGGCTCCGCTCCGCGGTCGCCGGCGAAGGGGACCCGCTCAACATCTTCCAGGAGCAGGCGGGGTGCGATAACCCGGACGACCCCGCACTGTTCTGCGATGCCGCCCTCTACAGTCCGCTCTGGGACGTGCACCCCGTGGTGTGGACGCAGGCCGCCATCGACGCGGGCATCCGCGACCGGATCACCTCGGACAAGCGGGAGGTCATCGCCCCGCTCAACGTCATCGATCTGCTGGCCGACGGGTGGCTGGAGCCGGGCGCACCCGGCGGCGCCCGCAACTCATCGCTGGGCGGCCTCCCGGCGGCGGGCATCATCGTCAATTGTCCGATCATCTTCGTCGCGGAAGCCTCACGCTGATCGGTGTTGCGCGCGGCAGCATGCGTAACAGACCTAACGAACCGGAGTGACCATCATGCACGGTGACGTGACCAGGAGCATCACACTCTCGAACATCCGCCAATTGTGGGAGACAGGTACCCGCCGGGAGTTCCTCCGGGTGGCGGCTGCCGGGGGCGCCGCGATCCTGCTGCCCACCATGTTTGCGGCCTGCGGCGATGATGACGCTGGCCCGGCGGACCCCCCGCCGTCGGACGCCGTCATCCTCGACCTGAGCAGCGATCCCGGGGTGCTGAACTACGCCTACGCGCTGGAGCAGCTCGAGGCCGCGTTCTACGCCCAGGTAGCCCAGGCCTTCTATCCCGGAATTACCGCCGCGGAGCAGCAGATCCTGACCGACATCAGGGACCACGAGGTGATCCACCGCGACTTCCTGGCGGGTGCGCTCGGGAGCGCGCGGATCCCGGATCTCGAGGTCGATTTCGCGGGTGGGAACGTGGATTTCGGAAGCCGCTTCAGCGTGCTCAGCACCGCGAAGATCTTCGAGGACGGCGGGGTCGCCGCCTACAACGGCGCCGGGAGGCTGCTCCAGGACG
Source organism: Gemmatimonadales bacterium (assembly GCA_013820855.1). GTDB lineage: Bacteria > Gemmatimonadota > Gemmatimonadetes > Gemmatimonadales > GWC2-71-9 > CAVVWJ01. Next base: position 11,756 of record JACDHV010000009.1, read on the forward strand.
TGAACAATCTCCTCCTCGCCGGCAAGATCGTGTCGGTCGAGGCTCGCCACGCCGCCGCCATCCGGGATCTCCTGAGGCCGGGGACCCGAGACTTCGCCGGCGACGACGTCGTGGATCCTTCGGGGCTCGAGCAGGCGTTCGAGCCGGGCTTCGTGCTCCAGGACTCGGGGCTCGGACAGTTCATCACGACGCCCATCGAGATCGTTTCCTGACTCTCGTCCTCCGGAGACACCATCATGGACCAGAAATTCCCAATCATCGAGACGAGTACACCGGACGCCGTGGAGCGGGTGGTCTCCCGTCGCGAAGCGATTCGGCAAGGCACCGGCGCGACGTCGGCCATTCTCGCGGGCATCACCGCGGCATCAGTGCCCATCGGGGCCGCGGCGTTTGCCCGCCGGGCCTATGCCCAAGCCGCGGCCCCGACCATCGTCGAGGTGCTCAATTTCGCCCTCACCCTGGAATACCTCGAGGACGAATTTTACCGCACCGGGCTTGGCGGCACCGTCGCGGCGGCGCTCTCCGCCCCCGAACTGACCGCGATCCAGCAGGTGAGCAAGCACGAAACGGCGCACGTCCAGTTTCTCACCGCCACGATCCCGGCCCTCGGCGGCACGCCGGCCCCCAAGCCGACCTTCGACTTCACGGCCGGGGGCGCCTTCCCCGACGTCTTCTCCAACCGGGTCACCTTCCTCGCCCTGGCTCAGACGTTCGAGGATACCGGGGTGCGCGCGTACAAGGGGCAGGCAGGCAACGTCGCCTCGAACGACGGGGTACTCACCGCGGCGCTGCAGATCCACTCGGTGGAGGCGCGCCACGCCTCGCAGATCCGCCGGCTCCGGGGGCAGAAAGGGTGGATCACGGGCAGCGAGATCGGTGACCTTCCACCGCAGTCGCAACCCACCTACGCCGGTGAGGAGAACACCATTCAGGGGGGCACGGACGCCGCCTCGCTCGGCGCCATCGCCGCGGTGACGGAAGCGTTCGATGAGCCACTCACCATGGAACAGGTGCTGGCCATCGCCGGTCCTTTTATTGTCGGGTAACCCTCATTCAGCGCCAAGCGAAAGCGGTTGCGTCTGATACCCAGGCTATCTCCGACGAGCTACATCCTAATTAGAGGAACATTGCATGATGACCAGAATCCTTCGCCCCGCGGCTGCGGCTGCGGCCGCCCTGCTGGCACTTGGGACGATGGCCGAGCCGGCCCAATCCCAAGTCAACCAGGACAAGACGCAGATGGAGAAGCCGGACCAGATGCGCATGGAGCAGATGATGGGCGGCTGGCCCAAGGCCTCCAAGGAGGCGGCCATGTTCATGACCAAGAAGTACGGCCCGCCGGCGGCCATGAGTAAGGACCTGATGGTATGGGGCAAGACCGGCCCCTGGAAACGGACGATCGTTTACGCCCAGGAGTACCCGCACGAGTTTCCGGCGTATCACACCGACGTGATGCAGCAGTTCATCGACTACAAGGCCCCGGCGGACATGTACGACGAGCTGGCGATGTACGACGGCAGTGTGGTAGTCGAGCGCACCTCCGGCGAGATCTCGGCCCGGTGCGACAAGGAGGGCGCCAACTTCCTCGCGCTCAACCTGGCCAATGACATCGTGACCGGAAAGCTCTCGGTCAAGGAGGCCCGGAAGATGTACGGCGAGCAGGCCATGGCGATGAAGGCCAAGCAGCCGGCGCCGTACACCGAGAAGCTCCTCTTCCAGGCGCAGGCAGGCGGCACCGCCGATCCCGGCCGCGCTCTCATGAAGGGCATGAACGAGTCGAAGCAGTAGTGCTGGGCGAGTGACGGAGGCCGGCATACGGGGGCCGCCAGGGGATCGAATGTTGAATCGGCGCAACGAAGGTAGCCTGAGTCAATGAATCAATGGGCACCAGTACCCCTTCGCCTGATCATCGGGTACGGCTTCATGGCCCACGGGTAGGCCAAGTGGAGCAAGGGACCCGAGGGGTTCGGACAGCTGCTTCAACAGATCGGCGTCCCCCTTCCGGAGTTCACGGCTTGGGTGGTCACCCTTCTTGAGTTGTTCGGTGGCCTGGCGATCCTCACGGGGGCGTTCATCGCGGTGGTGAGCGTCCCACTCGTCGTGTCCATGCTCGTGGCGATGTTCACGGTCCACCTGCGGTACGGCTTCAGTTCCGTCAACACGATCGGCCTGACGCAATCCGGCCCAGTGTTCGGCCCCCCGGGCCACGAAGTCAACCTCTTGTACATTGCGGGCTTACTCGCCCTCGTCCTGGCCGGTGAAGGCACTTTGTGATTAGATCGTTGGTTGGCGCGCAGAAGAGAGATGTCGGAGGGCCCCACAACGCCGGCTCGCTCTGGCTGGCCACCCCAGACTGTGAACGCCAGCCGGCGGGACCTGCAAATCCGCCAACGCCAGCGGCAAATCGCCCATTTGTTCTATCCAGCCGCCGGAGCATGCTCTATTGGTACTCTCGGCCAGAGCGCAGGCCAGGCGATTGTTGATTCAGCGGAGCTCCCCATGCGTGCCTACCAGGTCCTCTCCAGTGTCCGGCCACGTCTCCTCCTGATTCCCCTGTGCGTCGCGCTCGCCGTCGGCTGTGGCGACGACGGAGGCACCGATCCGACCGAAGGCACGGATGGACCCGCCAACCCCGGCGTTCCGGTGCCGCGCCAGGATGGCGATCCGGCGCTCGGCCGGGAGGTCTTCCGATTCGAGACCTTCAACAACGAGCGCTTCTTCACCGACGCGCTCCGCCTCGGGGCCGGGTTGACCGCGGCGGGGGTGACCCCGCTCCAGCTCCTCGAGCTCGGCGTGAACGTCGATGTCGACGCGCTCCCCGCCGACCTTCGTCAAACCCTCACGGCCGAGCTTCAGGCCGACCCCAGCGGAGGCACCTCGGCGCTGCTCAACGACCCGGCCATGACGGCCGCGTTCTTCAACGCGAACGCCGTCATCGGCCTGCCGATCAAGGACAGCAACGGCGATGGCGTGCTCGACATGGCAGCGGGCGACAAGGTCGGCACCAGCTGCGCCCTGTGTCACACCCGCGCCGACGACGGGGCACTGCTGAACGTGCCCAACGCCGGCTCGATCGGGCCCCGCGGGGACGGCCTCGCCACGCACAATCTTGACTTCGGCCGGCTGATGGCCTCGGCGGCCAACTCCAGGGCGCTCTATCCGCTCCTGCAGCTTTCCCTGTCCGCCAACGGCGGCAGCACCCTCGGTCGCGCGCCGACCGGATTGACGGAGAACTCGTCCGAAGCCGACGTGGATGCCTACCTCTCGAACCCACAGTTCTATCCGATCGGGATGTTCGACGATACGTTCGATGGCAACGGCGATCCGATGCACAACGCCCCGCTGTTTCGGCAGGATTTGGCCGCGCCCTTCGGCAGCGAGGGAACGTTCGAGAAGCTGGACCAGTTCAGCAACCTGGTGTACACCGGCCTCTTCGATCCCACGACACTCACCACACCGGGTGGCCGGGCGTTCCTGAGCCTGTTGGGGGGAGCGGCGGGAACCGAGATCGCGGACGATTACGTCCAGGTTCTCGCCGCGACCGGCGTGACCGGCTATCCGTACGTCACCGCCGCGCCGGCGGCGCCCGGCCAGGACGCGCCGCTCGGCATCCGCGTGGACGACACCAAATTATTCGCGATGAACGCCTACCTGGCCGGCCTGCCGGCGCCGAGCGGCATGGGAGGGAGCGCCGACGGCCGCCAACTCTTCCGCACCGTGGGCTGTACCGAGTGCCACAACGTGGACCAGGGCAGGACGGTGCCGACGTTCATCGTCCCCATGGCTACGATCTTCCCCGGCGACGCCCCCGACACTCTCGCCCAGCGAATGCCGCCGCTGAACCCGGTGGTCAACACACCCTCCTCGCCGTTCGACGACAAGATGGCGGTCGTCAACGCGAGCATTCGCGGCGACATCCGCGGAACCGCGCTGCCGCTCCTCCTGGATCTGGCGCGGAAGCCCGTGTTCCTGCATGACAACTCGGTTCTCACCCTCAATGCTTTGCTCGACCCCGCGCGCGGGGCGGCGGCACCCCACCCCTTCTATTTGACCGATCCGACTCAGCGCGCGCAGGTGGTGGCGTTCCTCCAGGGCCTGGACACCAGCGACTGAGCCCTGAATCGGGCTGGCCTGGAGCAGTGGGTCTGGCGAAGGGTCGGATGTGATCTGCGGCCCAGACGCGCGGTCAGGCTGGGGGTAATTTGATCCGCACCGCGGTCTGCCGTCGCAGACCCCGCACGGCCGCTCGCGTTCGCGAGCCCGTTGATCGTCGGCTGACGGCCACCGTCCCGCTCCTCTCGAAGCTTTCCGCCATCGGGAGCATGAGAGCTGAAGCAGAGGGTGGTTCACAATTGAAGAGAGGACGAGGGCACATGACAACCGCTACGGGTGGCATGGAACGCGCGGGGAATGCCGAGTTAGCGCGGACGCTCGTAGGCCTCGGCGAGAAGATCATTCGCTACGGGCTGGTCGTGATTCTGCTGTGGGTCGGCGCGTTGAAATTTACCGCCTACGAGGCCGAAGCCATTCAGGGCCTGGTCGCCAACAGTCCGCTGCTGTCCTGGGGCTACAGCGTCATGAGCGTGCGGAGCTTTGCCGCGCTGATCGGCCTGATCGAGATCACGTCGGGCCTGTTGATCGCGACGCGGCCGGTCGCGCCAAAGCTCTCGGCGATCGGCAGTTTTGGCGTCATCATCATGGCACTCATCACGCTGACCTTCGTCTTCACGACACCGGGCGTGTGGCAGCCTGGGTATGGGTTCCCCTTCCCCTCGCCGATGCCGGGGCAGTTTCTGGCGAAAGACATCCTGCTCCTCGGCGCGGGCGTCTGGACGGCCGGCGAAGCCCTGCGTGCGGCCGGCACTGAGGCAGGGCACACCCGCCCACACGCGAGCGCCCTCTAGCTGACCCGACGAGACAGGTGCCCCCACCGGCCCGCTGTCTCACAGCGATCTTGAGTGACAACGGCGGGCGCGAGGGCGCGCCCGTCCGGCTCGCCTCGCGTCCAGACGATGAAAGGAACACTATGGCTAAGCGAATAGGCCACGTCATCTCGTGTGCGACCCTCGGCGTGGTGCTCGTAGTGGCAGCGGCGTGTGGCCCTCGACCCCCCAGCGACGATGACACCGCCAGCAGCCAGGCGATCGTAAAAACCGAGCCGGCGCAAACGCCGACCGACCGGGGCGATCAGGTCGTCACCGGGGGCGACCTAGCCTTTCTCAACGACGCGGCGCCCGGAGGCATGGCGGAAATCGCCCTGGGACGATTGGCCGTCGAGCGGACGGTGAACCCAGAGGTGAAACGGTTCGCTGAGCGAGTGATCGCCGACCACTCGAAGGCGGGCGAAGAGCTACAGCAACTCGCCCAGCGGAAGCAGGTCACGCTGCCGGCGGACGTGAACCCACGACATAAAGAGGTCTTGGCTCAGTTGTCGCAGCTCAACGGCGCGGCGTTCGACCGTGAGTACGTCAACGCAATGATCGCGAATCACGTGAAGGACGTTACGGCGTTCGAGTCGGTCGCCAAGGGGGCCGTCGACGCTGACGTGAAGGACTTCGCCACGAAGACATTGCCGACCCTCAAGGCACACCTGGCAATGATCCGCAAGATCGCCGCCGCAACGGGCGGCAAGACGACGCCCTGACGATGGCGATCGGGGCCGCGAAGCCCGCGAGAGACAATGGATGTACGAGCGGAGCCAGCCGGAAGTCGCCGTCATCACCGGAGCCTCGGCCGGCGTGGGACGCGCCACGGTGCGCGAGTTCGCGAGGCGCCGGGCGCGGATCGGGCTCATCGCGCGCGGGCTGGATGGGCTGGAAGGCGCCCGGCGGGAGGTAGAGGCGGCGGAGGGCCGCGCTCGTGCTCCCGGTGGATGCCGCCGACGCCGCTACCGTCGGAGAGGCGGCGGCACGCGTCGAACGGGAGCTCGGTCCCGTCGATGTGTGGATCAACAACGCGGCCACCTCCGTCTTCTCCCCGATCACGGAGATGCAGCCGGCAGAGTTCAAGCGCGTGACCGAGGTGACTGGACCTCGGCGTGGTGTACGGCACCCAGGTCGCGGTTGGGGCGGCTGGGTCGATGGCTTCGCGCCTGAACTGGGCTTGGAGCCCCGTGGCCACTCACTGGTGGTCCCGGCCCTGCCATGAGCCTCCGGAACCGGATGCGGGCTGGCGCGGCGGCGGGCGTCGTGATCTGCCTGTCGGCATCGGGAGCGGCCCAGGCACCGGCGGTGCTGACCTTCTGCGTCGAGGCCGATGACCCACCCACCTCGCAGGTCGGCATCCCGCCCGGTGGAGATCGAGATCGCGGGCGCGCTCGCCACCGAGATCGGCGCCGTCGCCCACTTCGTGCAGCTCGACCCGCACGAGGCGGACCTGGAGCAGGCTGTCCTCGCCGGGCGGTGCCAAGCGGCCTCCGGCATCATCGATGACCCATCGTTCGTCACGCGGGGACGTTCGCCCGCCGGCATCAGTCTTACTGATCCCTACTACGCGGCCGGCTATGTCCTGGTCGGCCGAGGCGACGTCACGCCGGTAAGCACGCTGCGCCAGCTCGGGGCGGCTCGGGTTGGGGTCGAGAAAGAATCGATCGTCGCCTACACCCTCCGCCAGCGGGGACACGCGGTGCACGGGCTCTCCAATGCGAGTGCGGTGATTCGGGCGGTGGCCGAGCGCCGCCTGGACTACGGATACCTCTGGGGTCCGCTCGCCGCCGGGCAGCTCCAAGGTGAGCAGGAGGGCATTCTGATCGGGCAGTTCGTGCCGGCGGACCGCTGGAATGTCACGATCGCGGTGCGCGGCGAAGCTGGAGAATTGCGCCACCACCTCAACCGGGCCATTCACCACTCGCTCGAGAACGGCGCAGTCGCCCGCATCATGGCGGCAGCCGACGTCCCCTTTCTGGCGCCCGATGCAGTTTCTGGTAACCCACCCCATGCGGAGACTGCTATCCCTCGCCCTGGGCCCTGAGCGCCTCGCAAGCTCATCCTTTGTTCCATGGCGCGATGTCACACATCGCCCTTCCGAGCTTCATCTGGTGCCGGATTCGCCGCTCCGTCGTGATGCTGATCACCGTTGGTTGACGGGGATCGTGAAATCGCCGCTTCCTCGCGAGAAATCGTCCATTTGAGGTAAGGCCCAAAGTCGCGATCGTGGTGGAAGACCTCGACCAAGGTACGTCCGACATGATCGTCTCTACCGGTGTCACCCACTCCACCCTGCGTCCGCGCTGTGCTATCGGTGCCCTCACGGCCCTGCTGCTGGCGTGCTCAGACGGCAATAATCCCTCCCCGCCAGGGGTACACCACCTCCTGACGGCGTGCCATTGACCGGAGAGCTGGACCGCGGCAATCTGACGATGACGAGCGTCATCAGTGCCAATCTGGATCTCAACGTCGCCAAGGTTCCGCTGTTCCGGGGAACCTACAACGGCACCCGCGTGTGGTTCGTCCTCATGGACGTATCCGATTCCGCCCTGGCGGTCGAGCTCGGCCTCAACTTCGCTCCCCGCCTGGCCAACGCCCAGAACGGCTGCCCCGCGTGCGTGCAGACGGTGGAATCCAGCGACCCGGTTTTGGGACGCGCCGAGGTGACGTTCGCGGGCACCGTTGACTTCAGCCCGGAGCGTGTCCTCATCCCCAGCGAGACCGGCTTTCCGCCGCTGATGGCTCAACCCGGGTCGGTGGCCGGGCCCGGCTACAGCGACCTGGTGCGGGTCGGTGCCGATCCCGTGGTCTTCAACGCCCCGATCGTGGCGGTGGGGAACGGGCCGTTCGACGTCTCCGAGACGCACACGAATACGCTGGACCGCGTCATGGCGATCGACACCGTCGCTATGACGGTAGACATGCAGTTCATCCGCGCCTTTGCGTTCGGCACGGACATCTTCTACTTCACCTTCAGTTCGTCGGGGGGACTCTCGTCCACCCTCGAGCGCGGCACGTTCCTGCCGGTGCTGGGGACGGTGTCGTTCGCCAACGACGATCAGAACCTGGCCGGCACGCGCGCCTCGATCTTCACGTTCACCAACGGGATGCGGGGAGAGGTCAGTCCGCCGGGACAGGGGCTGACGCACGTGATCCTCGACAATCCGCCGGGAGGCCTCACGCTGGCCAATCCGGAGCTGCTCACCTCGCTGGCCATCGGCGGTGACGCGCACAATGTCCTCGGCGCCTTTCCCCTGACGCCCTCGGATCCCGCAGAGCGCCGCCTCTACTCGCCGATTTGGGATCTCAATATCGCGGTATGGAGCGACGAAGCGGTCGCTGACGGTCGGAACTTCGCCCAGCTGGACGCCAACGAGGTCCGGCAACTTGCGGTCGAGGGACTCGTCACGAATCCAGGGGGCGGTTTCCTGAGCTCCGCAAACTTCGTGGTCAACTGCCCGGTGTTGGGCTTCGCGTTCGACCCGCCCACGGAGCCGCAGGCGGCCCGCCCGCGTGAGTTCGACCGGCGGCCGTAACGCAGCATGAGTCCCCGGGCGGAGGCGGGCGCGCACCCGGGTAGCCGCGGGCCGACGAAGAACGGCACCCCCAGAGGAGGTACCATGCAGCCCGATCGCGGTCCGCGCAGTCCATCTCGTCGGCTCGTGTGGGTTCCGCTGGTCCTGGCCTCGTTGGCTGGCTGCGCCAGGGGCGGCTCCAGTGAATCCGCCATCGACACCGCCGGCTCCGACGGTCCCCCTGACGCGGGCGCCCCGGTCCCCCGGCAGGACGGCGATGCCGGACTCGGGCGGGAGGTCTTCCGCTTCGAGACGTTCGGCAATGAGGGCTTCTGGACCGATGCCGTCCGCCTTCCGACCGGGGTCATGGCCGCTCGCGTGACGCCCCTCAAAGCCATGGAGTTGGGCCTGCAAGTCGATATCGACGCGCTGGACTCCCGCACCCGGGCGGCGCTGACGGCGCAGCTCGAGGCCGATCCCACCGGACACAGCTCGGCGCTGCTCAACGACCCGATGGCAACGGTTGCACTGTTCAATGCCAACGCCGTCATCGGCATGCCCGTCAAGGACACCGACGGCGACGGCGCTCTCGACGTCACCAAAGGCGACAAGGTCGGCGCGAGCTGCGCGCTCTGTCATACCGTCACGGACGGGTCGGCCTTCGAGATGCCCAACGGCGGCTCGATCGGGCGTCGCCGGGACGGCCTGGCCAATCACCGCCTGAACATCGGCGCCATTTTCGCCACGGCGGCCAACTCGCGCGCCCTGTATCCGACGCTCCAGCTTTCCCTCACCGCCAATGGCGGCAAGACGCTCGGGCGCGCCCCGACCGGCCTGACCGAGAGCTCGACCGAGGCGGAGGTGGACGCCTATCTCTCCAACCCGAAGTTCTACCCCGTGGGGATGTTCGACGACACCTTCGACGGCAACGGCAATCCGATGCATAACACGCCGCTGTTCCGCCAGGATCTCGCCGCCCCCTTCGGGAGCGGGGGGGCCATCGCCCGGCTGGATAACTTCAGCAACCTGGTGTACACGTCACTCTTCGATCAGACCACCCTCACCACGCCGGGCGGGCGCGCCTTCCTCCACAAGCTCGGCGGCGCGGCGGGAGACGAGATCGCCGACGACTACGTGAAGGTGCTCGCAGCCACCGGAGTGACCGGCTACCCCTACGTCAAGGCGGCCCCCCATCCGATGCCGGGCAGCGAGGACGCCCCGGTCGGCGTCCGGGTGGACAACACCAAACTGATCGCCATGAACGCCTACCTGGCCCGCCTGCAGGCGCCCGCCGGCGCCGAGGTCGACGGGGACTCGGCTGCGCGCGGGCGCCAGCTCTTCCGCACCGTGGGTTGCACGGGGTGCCACAACGTGGATCAGGGCAAGCCGGTTCCGATCACGATCGTTCCGATGAAGACGATCTTTCCGGGTGACGCCCCGGTAACCCTCGCGCAGCGCGAGCCGCCGCTGAACCCGGTCCTGAATACCCCGGCCTCGTTCTTCGACGACAAGATGGCGGTGGTCAACGCCAGTCTTCGGGGAGAGGTGCGCGGAACAGCCCTGCCACTGTTGCTCGACCTCGCGCGGAAGCCGGTGTTCCTGCACGACAACTCGGTCCCCACTCTGGATGGCCTGCTCGATCCGACGCGAGGGCCCACGGCCCCACACCCGTTTTACCTCTCGGAGCGGAAGCAGCGGGCGGACATGGTGGCATTCCTCCGGGGGCTCTCGACCGACAAGCCGGCCCAGTGAACGCAGGAAGACGGGGCCCGAGGCGGGCACCTCTTGGGGGCCGGGGATCACGGAGTGTGGCTATGCGCGTTGCCCGGGAGCCCGGCTGAGCGAGGCCACCACCCGATAAGGGTGTGATCTGCGACCCAGACACCGTGCCCGATGGAGTTTAGCTTCGGATGGGTACCCCGGGTCGGCGTCACGGTCGCCAGGTCAACTTCCTCCGGCCGCCGGTCAGGCCCCTTCTTTGAGACGGAGCGCGGACATGCATAAAGCACGAATTCTGGCGGCGGCACTCCTTGTGGCAGCCTGCTCGAGGAATCCCGAGCCGGACGTCGAAGCCACCGGCGGAGCGAACGCCACCATCAGTGACACTACGATGAGCGACACGACGATGATGGCCGACGATGGCAGCACGATGGACGAGACGGGGATGCAAGGGGACACTGCCCCGGCTATGGGTGACAGCGCGCTGGTGAACCAGGAGGCGGGTGCGCACCCTACCCAGCAGACCATGGAGGGCGACTCGGTCATGGGTGACAGCACCCTCACCGGCCAGGCGGACGACACCCGCGCGCCGGGGGATACATCAATGATTCACGGGGACAGCACCATGCCAGGACCGGAGACCTCCGTCGAGGATGCTGTCCCGACCGACTCGGCCCAAGGCCAGCGCCCCTGAAGTCCCAGTCGCTGTGCAGGTTGTGCAGGCAGAACGCAAGGAGGGTCCCGGATGCTACTCGGGACCTTCTTGGTATTGGGACCCGGAGTCCTCCGTGCGGATCTCGGCGGAGCGTCTCTCTGGTCGAGGCCCGGTGCTTTGACACCTCTCGTGAGGCGCCGCCCGCTGACGCGGACGCCCGCTGTCCTGGCGGCGCTCTTCCTCGCGCTCCAGATCCCTCCACTGGCGAGCCAGGCACCTTCCGAACGGCTCGCGCTGTCGGCTCTTTCGGATTCACTCGCTTGGCTCACGGACACCGCCCCCCTCCGCGATCGCCAGCGCGCCATTCGCGAGACCGCTCGCCTTCATCCCGAGGCCGGCCTCGCGCGCCTTCGTCTCGGGCTCGTGAGCCTGCGGCTCGCCGAGCTGGGTGCCGCGCCGGACGCCCGGGATGCGGTCAAGGCCCTTCGCGGCGCCGCCGAGGAGCGGCCCGAGTGGCCGTTCGCATGGTACCTCCTCGGCCTCGCCGAGGCACGGCGCGCCAGGTGGGAACGGGAGGACAGGCTCGCGCTGGGGAATCGGGTCGGATTGCCGACGCTGGAGCGCGCCGCGTCCCGGCATCGGCGCGCCCTCGAGGTCGATCCGTCGTTCGCGCCGGCGGCCGTGGCGTTGGCGGCGGTGACGCTCGAGCTTCGCGACACCGCGCTCCTGACCGATGCCGTGGAGGCGCTTCGCCGTGCCGTGGCGGCGCCGGATCCGTCGCCCGAGGTGTTGCTCGGGTGGGGCCGGCTCGAGCGCGCCGTGGAAAGCTCCGATTCGGCGCGCGGCGCCTTCGAGCGCTACCTCGCGGCCGGAGGAAGCCGCGCTCTGGCTCTGCTGGAGCTGGCCCGCTCTGGGCTCGCGGCCGGAGACGCCGAAGCCGAGGGCGCGTACTACGAGGGAGCGGCGCGGGAGGACTCGGTCGCGCTCGCGGGCTACCGCGCCGACCTGGCGGCCGTGGCCGCCGATTCCGAGCTGGCGCGATTCGACCGGTCGCGGGGGACGGCGCGTGCCGAGCTCCTGAGGCGGTTCTGGAGCGACCGCGACCGGATCGAGATGCGCGCGCCAGGCGAGCGGCTGCGCGAGCACTACCGCCGGCTCCTGTACGCCCGCCGCCACTTCGCGCTGACCGTGAGCCGCCGTTTCTACGGTCCGGCCGACGCCTACCGGTCGGGCGGCATGGAGATCGACGACCGGGGGGTCATCTACGTCCGGCACGGCGCGCCGACGGAGCGGCTCCGGCCGTTCGTCTTCGGGCTCATGCCCAACGAGTCGTGGCGGTTCGACCGGGCCGAGGGTGACCTCCTCTTCCACTTCAGCTCCGGGTGGGATTCGAACGGCGGCGGCGACCTGTACGACTACCGCCTGGTCGAGAGCGTGCTCGACCTGCGCGGCGCGGAGGAGGCCCCCCAGGATCAGCTCATCCTGTCGCGGCAGACGCTCTCCGGCGTCTACGGCCGGATGCTCAACTGGGGCCCATACGGCGCGGGGCGATCGCGGGCGCGAGAGCGTGGGATCGGACAGGCCAGCATCGCGATCGGCACCACCACCGACAGCCACGAGCTGGAGTTCGCCGAGACGCTGAGCGCGGTGGCCGACCTGGTGGCCGTCGGTACCGCGGGTTCCGCCACGATCGGCCATCTCGTGTTCGCGATCGCGGAGCCCGGCACCAGGCCCGAGCAGGAGGCCGGCGGCATCCGGTATGCCGCCCGGGTCCGCGCCGTCGCGAGCGACAGGCAGGATCGGCCCTTCGCGGACGTGGACACCACCATCGAGTTCAGGCCGTCCGCTCCGTTGAGGCGCCGCCAGTATCTCATCGGACGGGTGGAGGTACCGCTTCCACCGGGATTGTGGAGTTGGCGCGCCGCGCTGCAGCTGAGCGACAGCCTCGGGGTGGTGCTGCCGAGGGATACGGTGAGAGTGGCGGGGCCCGGGCCGGGGCTCACCCTCAGCGACCTGGCGCTTGGCGCGCGCGGCGCGAGCGCGCGGTGGGAGCCGACCCCGCAGGACACCGTGCTGCTCACGCCGTTCGATCTCTTCCTCGAAGGCTCGGAGGTGGAGCTGTACTATGAGGTCGCGGGGGTAATCGAGGGAGCGCCGTTCCGGCACGAGATCGCCGTCTTCCGGATCAAGGGAGAGCCTGGCGCCCCGGAGCGCCGCCCGGTGGTGACACTCGGCTTCGACGAGCGTGCGGCAGGTCGCCTGCTCCGATCCCACCGCGTGCTGCAGCTCGCCCGGCTCGTGCCGGGACGGTATCTCATCGAAGTGCAGGTGCATGCGGCCGACGGAAAACCGGTTGCGCGGAGGCGGGAGTTTCGGGTGGTGCGGCCTGACTCCTGACAGACCGATACTTCGTCACCCTGAATGAAGTGAAGGGGCCCAGGTCGCATGGCCTCCTTCGCTGCGCTCAGGATGACACTCGACCGCCACCCCCCCCCTTACTCCCACTCGATCGTCGCCGGCGGCTTGGAGCTGACGTCGTAGACCACGCGGTTGACGCCGTTGACCTCGTTGGCGATCCGGTTGGAGACACGGGCGAGCACATCGGGAGGAAACGGAAACCAGTCGGCGGTCATCCCGTCGCGGCTGGTGACGGCGCGGAGCGCGATGACCTGATCGTACGTCCGGAAATCGCCCTGCACGCCGACCGAGCGGATCGGCAGCAGGACCGCGAACGCCTGCCAGATGGCGTCATACAGTCCGGCGGCGCGAATCTCTTCGATGTAGACGTGATCGGCCCGGCGGAGCACGTCGAGATTCTCGCGGGAGACTTCGCCCAGGATCCGGATCGCGAGGCCCGGGCCGGGAAACGGGTGCCGGCCGACCATCTCCTCGGGCAGTCCCAGCTCGCGGCCGACCTGGCGCACCTCGTCCTTGAACAGCTCGCGCAGCGGCTCGAGAAGCTTGAACGGCAGCCGCTCGGGCAGCCCACCGACGTTGTGATGGGTCTTGATCGTCACCGACGGGCCGCCCTTGGGTGAGATCGACTCGATGACGTCGGGATACAGCGTACCCTGCACCAGGAAGCCGATGCCCTTGCCCAGCGACTTCGCCTCCGCCTCGAAGACGTCGATGAAGGTGTGGCCGATCCGGCGACGTTTCTCTTCCGGATCGGCGACGCCGGCGAGCCTTTCCAGGAACTGCTCGCCCGCGTCCACCACGCGGAGGTCGATACCAAGATGGCGCCGGAAGGTCGCCTCCACCTGCTCCCGCTCGTGCAGGCGGAGCAGGCCGTGGTCCACGAAGATACAGGTCAGGCGGTCGCCCACCGCGCGGTGGACCAGCACCGCCGCCACCGAGCTGTCCACGCCGCCCGACAGGCCGCAGATGACGCGCTGGTCGGGACCGACCAGGTCGCGGACCCGGGCGACCTCGCTCTCGACGAAGTGACCGGGAGTCCAGTCGGGAACGCAGCCGCAGATCTCGAAGAGGAAGTTGTTGAGGATCTCGCCGCCCCGCGGCGTGTGCGCTACCTCGGGGTGGAACTGCACGCCGAACAGCGCCTGCTGGGTATGCTCCATCGCCGCGATCGGGGAGTTGTCGCTCCTGGCGGTGATCCGGTAGCCCGGCGGCGGCACGTCCACGTGGTCGCCATGGCTCATCCACACCGGGGTCTCCTCACCCCGTCCGAACCCGCGGAAGAGCCGGCCACCGTCGACGGTGACGCTCGCGCGGCCGTACTCCCGGCGGTTCGCCCGGGTGACGCTTCCGCCGGCGAGTCGCGCGAGGACCTGCATCCCGTAGCAGAGACCGAGGACCGGCGTGCCCAGGCGGAGCAGCTCCGGATCGGCGGTAGGAACCCCCTCGTCGTAGACCGAGTTGGGGCCGCCGGACAGGATGATCCCCTTGGGCTTCCACTCCCGGATCCAATGCACCGGGCGCGAGGGCGGATGGATCTCGCAATAGACGTGGGCCTCGCGCACCCGGCGCGCGATGAGCTGGGTGTACTGCGAGCCGAAGTCGATGATCAGGATACCGTCGTGGTGCTCGGCCACTCGTGATAGTCTCCGGGACTCAGGTCACCGGTCGTCGGTTGTCATCCCGAGCGGAGCGAGGGATCTGCCTCGGGCATGGCTCGAACTCGGCGGAGCAAGATCCCTCGCTGCGCTCGGGATGACAACCGCGGCGAACGCTCGGACAGCCGCAGCCAGTTCGGTTCGTCCGCCTTCAGGGCGCGACCCGCTCCGTGTGAAACAGCTGGTCCAATCGCTCTCGCGGCCGCGACACCCACCAGCGCCCCCCGTCCACCACCACCTCGGCGGGCCGCGGGCGAGTGTTGTAATTGGAGGCCATCACGAACCCGTAGGCCCCGGCGCCGAGCACCGCGATCCGCTCACCGCGGTCGAGACCGGGCAGCCTCCGATCGCGGGCGAGGAAGTCTCCGGTCTCGCAGACCGGGCCCACGACGTCCACCTCCGCTCCGGGCCGGCCGCGCAACTCCACTTCCACCATCTCGTGGTACGCCATGTAATGGCTCGGTCGAACCAGGTCGTTCATTCCGGCGTCCACGATGACGAGATCCTTTCCCCCCGAGTGCTTCCGTGAGAGCACGGTAGTGAGCAGCACACCCGCGCTGCCCACGAGGTAGCGGCCGGGCTCCATCACCACCGTGAGCCCGCTCCGCCGCACCAGCGGGATGATGGTCGAGGCCAGCGCGGCGGGACTCATCGGCTCCTCGTCGCGGTAGCGGATGCCGATGCCGCCGCCGACGTCGAGCGAGCGAATGGTTTCGACACCCGCCTCGCAGAGACGGCCGACCAGATCGAGCAGCCGCCCGATCCCTTCGGCGTACGGCTCGGGATCGAGCAGCTGGCTCCCGATGTGCATCGCGATGGTATCGAGCGCGAGCAGCGGATGCTCCCCGATGGCCAGGGCGAGCGGCACCACCTGGTCTACCGGCACCCCGAATTTGATCCCGCCCTGCCCGGTCGCGATGAAAGGGTGGGTGTCGGCGGTGACGTCCGGATTGACGCGAATGCCGACCCGCAGAGGGCGCCCGAGCCGCGCCACGATCCGGCCGAGCGCGGCGAGCTCGGCGGTGGATTCGAGGTGCACATGGCCGATCCCGGCCTCGACCGCGGCGGTGAGCTCTTCGTCGGTCTTGCCCACGCCGCTGAAGACGATGCGCTCGGGCTCGAACCCCGCGGCGAGGGCGCGGGCCAGCTCCCCGCCGGAGACGATGTCGGCTCCAGCGCCGAGGTCGCGGAGGATTCGGAGCACCGCCAGGTTGGAATTGGCCTTCACCGCGTAGGCGATCCGGTGCGGCGCCGCTGACAGCGCGTCGTCCAACGCCCGGTACCGCCGGCGGATGACGTCCGCGCTGTAGACGTACGCCGGCGTCCCGGCGCCGTCGGCGATGGCCGACAGCGGGACGCCGCCGAAATGGAGCGAGTCGCCGACGCGCTCGATCCCCGCGTCAGTCAGTACGCTCTCGCCCATACCGCCTCCGTCACGCTCGGCCGGCCACACCACATGCAGGTGGTCGGGACCTCCGGGGATCGGAAGCTCTCGTCCGGCAAGACCCTGATCGTCGCCTTGGTCTGCTCCTTGATCTCCGCCTCGCACTCGCCACGGCCGCAGAAACCGGAATAGATGAATCCCCCGCCGGCATCCAGCTGCGCCAGGAATTCCTTCTTGGTGGCGCCCCGGATGCTGTTGGCCTCGCGGCGGGCCCGGGCGGTCTCCAGCATGTCCCGCTGCATGGATTCCATTGCGGCCGTCAACGTGGTGGCCAGGCCGGCCAGGGGAAGGCTTTCCTTCTTGCCATCGGTGCGCCGCGCCAGCATCACGGTGCCGGCGGCCACGTCGCGGGGGCCGATCTCCACTCGGAGCGGGACACCCCGGCCCTCCCACTCGTAGTACTTGGCTCCCGGCTTCATGCCGTCCCGGGCGTCCAGGTGCACTCGGATCCCCGCGGCAGCCAGCTCCTTGCGGGTGCGCTCCGCGATCTCGAGAACGGTGGTCCGCTCCTCGTCGCTCCGGTAGATGGGAACGATGACCACCTGGTACTGCGCCAGGCGCGGAGGACAGATCAGCCCCGCGTCGTCCCCGTGCACCATGATCAACCCTCCGACCAGCCGGGTCGAGACGCCCCAGGACGTGTTCCACACGTGATCCAGGTCGCCCGACGCGGTCTGGAAGGTGACCTCGAACGCGCGCGAGAAGTTCTGCCCCAGATTGTGACTGGTGCCCGCCTGAAGCGCCTTGTTGTCCTGCATCAGCGCCTCGCAGCTGTACGTTCGCAGCGCGCCGGCGAAGCGCTCGCTGTCGGTCTTCCTCCCGGTCACCACCGGCATCGCCATCCACTCTTCCATGAACGTCCGGTAGACCCCGAGCATCCGCAGGGTTTCCTCTTCGGCCTCGGCCTCGGTGGCATGGGCGGTATGGCCCTCCTGCCAGAGGAACTCGGTGGTCCGCAGGAACAGCCGGGTGCGCAGCTCCCAGCGGACCACGTTGGCCCACTGGTTGATCAGCAGCGGGAGGTCGCGGTAGCTCTGGATCCACTTGGCGTACATGGCGTAGATGATGGTCTCCGAGGTGGGCCGGACCACGAGCGGCTCCTCCAGCTCCTTGCCACCGCCGTGGGTGACCACCGCCGTCTCCGGCGCGAAGCCCTGGACATGCTCCGCCTCCCGGCTCAGGAAGCTCTGTGGAATGAAGAGCGGGAAGTAGGCGTTCTGATGGCCGGTGTCCTTGAACATCTGGTCGAGCGCGCGCTGCATCTGTTCCCAGATGGCGTAGCCGTTGGGCCGGATGACCATGCAGCCCCGCACCGGGCTGTAGTCCGCGAGCTGGGCCCGCGCGATGAGCTCGTTGTACCAGGCACTGAAATCGGTCGCCCTGGGGGTCAACGCCTTCGCTTCCGCCATCTGTGCTTCCTTTCATGCGCTCTGTGCTGCCTGGACTGTACGGCCCGACGCCGCGTCTCACTGCACGTGCGCGACCTCCCTCATCCCACCCGCCCCACCGCGCTCGTCAATCGCTCTCTCACCGCGCTTCGCGCCACCGATTCCTGCGCCTTACCCCTCAGATCCTTCACCATCACCTCGCCGCGCGCCCGGTCGTCGGGACCGACGACCACGGCCAGCCGCGCGCTGCGGGCATCGGCCAGCTTGAGCTGCTTGCCCACCGCCTGCGGAGCCAGCGCGTACTCCACCCGGAGGCCGGCGTCGCGCAGCTCCCTCGCGAGGCCGAGCACGTGGGGCAGGTCGTCCGGGGTGATCGCGGCGAGGAAGACGTCGATGCTCGATCCGGGCTCCGGGACGAGTCCGCGCTCGCGAAGCAGCTCGCCGAGCACCACGTCACCCATGCCGAAGCCCAGCGCGGGAAGGTCCACCCCGCCCAGCGACTGCAGCAGGTTGTCGTACCGGCCGCCGCCGCAGATGGCGCGCAGCTCGCCGCGCGCGTCGAAGAGCTCGAACACCGTACCGGTATAGTAGGCGAGCCCCCGCACGATCCCGAGATCCAGGTCCAGATAGTCGCCGTAGCCCATCGCCTCGAGGGACTCGAGCGTCCGCCGCAGCGGCTCGCCCCGGGCGAGCGCGGCGTCGAGCCCCGGTCCGAGACCCGGCAGGTCCGACCAGCTCCTGCTGCGCGCGAGCCCCAGCAGCCGCTCGACGGTCGCGCCGGGAATTCCGGCGCCCGACAGCTTGGCGGCCGTGATTTCCTCGGGCGTCCGGCGAAGCTTGTCGAAGACCTGCCATACCACCGGCACCTGCGTCTCGGCGACTCCGAGATTCTGCAGAAGCGCCGTCAGCAGCCTCCGGTCGGAGAGCCGAACCCGGACATCCTCCGGTCCCAGGCCGAACGCGCGCACCGCGTCGATCGCGAGCGCCACGATCTCGGCGTCGGCGAGATGGCCGGGCTCCCCGATGAGGTCGCAGTTGAGCTGGAAGTGCTCTCGCAGTCTGCCCCGCTGCTGCCGCTCGTAGCGGAAGAGCTGCGGGATGGAGAACCAGCGGATCGGCTTCCGCAGCCCGTTGGCGCGCGCCGCCACCATCCTGGCGAGTGTCGGCGTCATTTCCGGCCTCAGCGAGACCTCGCGGCCGCCCCGGTCGGTGAAGCTGTACAGCTGCCCGACGATCTCCTCTCCGCTCTTGGCCGTGTACAGCTCCAGCGGCTCCAGCGGGGGGCCGTCGTATTCCTCGAAGCCGTACCTGGCCGCCACCCGCCGCCAGGTCCGGAAGATGTGTTCCCGAAGGGCCAGGTCGGTGGGGTAGAAGTCGCGAAATCCCGGCAGGGCCTGGGGTTGCATGGGCAGGATAATAGTGGACGGTGGCGGTTCGAGCGAGCGGCCTAGAATCCCAGCTCGCCCATCACATCGCCCACCGTATGGAACGAGCCGGTCACGAGGACCGTCCCCGCTCCCTGCTGCACCTCTCGAAGGGCGGCGTGGAAGTCGGGGACGAGCGTCCAGGCGGCGCGTGCAGGCGGCCGGGAGGGCTCGCCCAGCCAGCGCCGAAGCCACGCGGCGTCCCAGCCGCGGCTGGCCGCGGTCGGAGCGACGGTGAGCACGCCCCGGTCGATCGCGCGGTCGAGCTGGACCAGCATGTCGGGCCACTCCTTGTCCCCGAGGATCGAGATGAGGCCGTGGACCGGCCGAAGCGGACGGAGCGCCTCCAGCGCCGTGACCAGCGAGCGGATGCCGTCCGGATTGTGAGCGACGTCGAAGAGCCACTTTCCCCGGCGGTCGAGACGCGCGGGGATCCACGCGTCCGCGAAGCCTCGCACGACCGCCTCCCCGTCCGGCCGCCACCGTGGCGGCAGCGCCATGAGGACGCCGTACGCCACGCCCGCGTTGCGACGCTGGTGCGGACCTGCCAGCGCCAGCGGGCCCGCCCACTCGTAGCCAGGAGGCAGCACCCTCACATCGGCCCGGGCCGAGGGATCGAGCCTCGCGACGGCCCGATGGGCCGCGCGGCGCAACACCTCCACCAGTTCGGGCTCGCGCTCGCCGATCACGAACGGAGCGCCCGGCTTGGCGATGCCGGCCTTTTCCCCCGCGATCTTCTCCAGCGTGTCACCCAGGTACTTCATGTGGTCGCGCTCGATCTTGGTCACGGCGCTCACCAGCGGGCGCACCACGTTGGTGCTGTCCAGCCGGCCTCCCAGCCCGACCTCGACCACGGCGATCTCGGCCCCTCGCGCCGCGAAGTCGGCGAACGCCATCGCCGTCGTGGCCTCGAAGAAGGTGGCGCGCCGATCGAGAATCAGAGGCCGGAGACGCTCCGTCCACATCGCGACCGCCGCCTCCGAGATCGGAACCTCGTCCACTCGAATACGCTCCCGGAACGAGACCAGGTGCGGCGAGGTGTAGAGCCCCACCCGCCAGCCGGCCTCCCGGAGCGCGGCCGCGACGAGCGTGCAGACGCTCCCCTTCCCGTTGGTGCCCCCGATATGGATCGAGGGCACGACCGTGTGCGGGTCGCCCACCGACTTCAGCAGTGCCCGGGTCGTGGCGAGCCCGAACTTGATCGTCGTCGTCCGGGGGAAGAGGAACTCGAGCGCCTGCTCGTAAGTCGGCGGCATCGTGGCCTGTCGGTGGTATGACCGCGGTATCCGGTGGCACGGCGAGGCCCGATCCGCCCCGCTCTCCCCTAAACGGCGGCGCCCCACCCTACGAGCCG
>JACDHV010000330.1 GCA_013820855.1 Gemmatimonadales bacterium
GCCGGCGTCTCCCGGGTCCGTCGGGTTGAAGAAGCCCTCGGGACGAGGGCGGTTCACCAGCAGCTGGAGGTTGCTGGCAGCTTCCTCGGCGTCCATCCATCCCGCCCCGAGCCCGATCCGCGGGTCGGCCTGGCCCGCCGCGGCAGGACGCGGCGGGCCGCCGCCCCCGGCCGCGGAGGCACACGCGCCCAGCGCCAAACACAGGAGCCCGGCCAGAGGGGCTTTCCAGCTCAGGCCATACCGGCGAACCATGGCTGTCGTTTCCATTCCAAACCCTGGTAAAGTGTAAGAAACCTGCTGATGCTCTCGTCGTCCGGAGATCCGGCCAAGCGGAAACCAACGAGACGGGGTATGCCGCCGCAAGGTCCTCGCGGGTTCGGTGGGCAGTTCCAAGATCAGCGACCCGCGTTCAATACGCTGCGTATCCGCTCGATTTCCATGCTCTGATCGGAACCGACATGGGATGCGAACCGAAAGATCTCCGCCACCTTGGCGGCACCTGGACTGCCGGACCGTATGGAAACGCTCCTGCCGCCGCGAGCGGTGACACGGCTATGACTCCAGAGGCTCAGGCTCCTGGTCAGCCTGGGCGATCGAACGCGCGAGCGCGTCGGGTAGACCAGGGCGAATCCGGTCTCGGTGAGGGATCAGCATCAGGCGATCACCACCCCGCATGATCATCTGGACCGGTGGGACCGATGCGCCCACGGGCACGCTGCAAGAGCCCGCTCGGGTCATGAAGTTCCCCGCCGCGGATTACGTGCTGCACGTTGCGGGTATTGGTGATCTCCTCGAGCGGATTGCCGCGTACGACGAAGAGATCTGCCAGCTTTCCAGGCTCTATCGTACCCAGGATGTCTCCCATTCCGATAGCGCGGGCACCATTAATGGTTGCGATCCGGAGCGCCGCCGCCTCCGGGATCCCGGCCAGCACGAAGGCATGCAGCTCCCGGTGCGCCGAGAACCCTGGTAGGAACTCTCCCCGGCTCGGATTGTCGGTGCCGAGAGTGATCAGATCACCGCCGCCGGCGTCGTAGAACGCTTTCGTCGTCCTGCGCATCGCCCAGTAGAGTTCGCTCATCAGAGCGTTCCGTTGCCGCGGCTCTCGTTCCGCCACCAACTGCTGCACGTAGGGCGTGAAGAACTCGCGCTCATCCACCCAGTAATCGAATCCCTCTTCCAGCTCTGTGAAGTAGACCGGAGCGGTGATGGTGGCGTTGAACCGAACGCCGTGGTCCAAAAACATCCGTACGGTCTCCCGAAACGCGGCGGAAGCAGTGTCTACCTTCACCCATACGGGGTACGCCGGCTGCGTGGGATCAAGGGCCACCCCCCCGAGGATGTGCTCCACTCGATCGATCCCCATACGGATTGCATCCGCGGCGTTGGTCGTCTCGCGAAACCCCGAATCGAGGTGCCCGGTCACAGTGACTCCGTGCCGGTGCGCCGCCTCGACAAGAGCCCGAACAGTCTGTGGATCCGCGCCCTTCGCCTTGAAACCACGGACGCCACGACGCACCCAATCGGCCACTTCGGTATGAATCTGCTCACCGGTCATCGGCTCCCAACCGGGCCGTGAGCGGCCGAAGTACGGTCCAGAGGGAATGATCCGCGGCCCGGGACGCACACCCGCATCGATCTCCTCTCGTGCACGGAGAAGCCGCTCCGGGTTGTACTCACCTGCAGGGAACGTCGTCGTTACGCCGTTCGCAAGATACACGAGGGTGTTAATCTCCACCTCGTCCGAGCGCCCCTCCCCGAGAAGATTTACATTGTAGTGAGCATGGAGATCGATGATGCCGGGAAGTACATACTCATCCTCGCCAAGGCTGAGAATCTGAATTTCCGCCCCTCCGAAGTCGGAATTCGCTGGGCCCATTTCTAAAATGCGCCCTCCTGAAATCATAATGCCGGGATTGCGGGTGACCTCGTCCGTTATCGCATCGAAAAGCCATCCACCCTGAACGACGAGATCCTGAGCGGCCGCAACGGTCGACGATACGAACACGCCGAGAATCAGCGACAGGGCCATCCCCATCGCCTGGATCGGACGTCGCCGGCAAGACATTCCGGAAGTGCCGGGGATCGTGGTCACTGGCCCGTCGGCGCCAGAGAATCGGGCTGATCGCGCACCGGAAGTCGCGTGGGACGGGGTCTCAGCGCCCACCAATCACCTCCAGCGGATCCCTCTCCCGAACAGGCCGGATGTAGACCGAGACCAGGCTGGAGTGGCCCTCGGGTCCCAGGGCGGCGACACCGAAGACATGACCGTCGATCGAGACTCCGTCCAGCGTGAAAGAATGTTGGTCTGCGGGGAGATCCATAGAATTTTCCCAATCCCTTTGCCACGCCTGGCGCCAATAGACGCGGTACCCGGCGACCCCGGGCACAGGCTCCCAACCCAGTGTGGCATCATACCCTGAAGGCTGACGAGTCAGCATCGTGCGCCCCTCGTTCTCGATTTGCGGCGCCCGCGGCGCCAGGGCGAGCGAAGCCATCGCAGCGGCGTTCACCCTGGCGTTCCGCTGCAGGTACGCCCAGTCCATGTGCTCGGGAAGATCGTCCGCGGTGTGTTGCTGCGCATAATTCTCGCGCGCCTCCGTCATTCTCACGGCGGGATAACCCGCCATATTGAAGGCGCTGTGATCACCGCC
>JACDHV010000331.1 GCA_013820855.1 Gemmatimonadales bacterium
GGAGCGTCGCTTCCCGATACCTGCCCGACGACGCGGCGCGCTGGCGCTCCGCAGGGGTCGGTCGCCATGATACAGTCCCCATGGACGACACCGAGGTCCTCGAGCGGCTGCGCGAGCTCGAACGGGCAGCCCGCCCGCTCGAGCCCGGTACGCGCCGGCGTCGGCGGCTCCGCGATGCGGTGGTCGCCTCGGCCGAACGCTTCCTCCGCCACATCGAGACGCTCAAGGCGTTCGACGACGTCGAGCACCGGGGAGCCGGGCTGCTGGACTTCCCGATCTCCGAGCGTGGCATTCCGGTCGAGACCGCGATCGCGCTCATGGAGCGCGACGTGGTGCGGCCGGGCGCGAACACGGCGTCGGGAGGCCATCTGGCCTACATCCCCGGCGGTGGAATCCATCATGCGGCCCTGGGCGACTATCTGGCCGCGGTGAGCAACAAGTACGCGGGGATCTTTTTCGCCGGCCCGGGACCCGTTCGGATGGAGAACATGCTCGTCCGGTGGGTCGCCGACCTGGTGGGCTATCCCTCGGGCGCCGCCGGACACATCGCCTCCGGCGGCAGCGTCGCCAACCTCACGGCGATCGCCACCGCGCGTGACGCCCACGGTCTCCGTGGCGCGGACTACGCTTCGGCCGTGGTGTACCTCACGACTCAGGCGCATCACTCGATCGACAAGGCACTCCGGATCGCGGGAATGCGCGAGGCACGGGTCCGGCGGGTTCCGATGGATCCGCACCATCGGATGCTGCCGGAAGCGCTGGAGCAGGCGATCGCCGCCGACTGCGCCGAGGGCCTTCGGCCGTGGCTCGTGGTCGCCGCGGCAGGCACCACCGACACCGGGGCCGTGGATCCACTCGACGCCCTCGGGGCGGTGGCCCGGCGCGAGCGGTGCTGGTTCCATGTGGACGCGGCCTACGGCGGCTTTTTTCTGCTGACGGGGCAGGGCCGCGCGGCATTGCGGGGGATAGAGCATTCCGACTCGGTGGTGCTCGACCCCCACAAGGGGCTCTTCCTTCCCTATGGGGCCGGGATCGTGGTCGTTCGCGACGCCGGACCGCTCCTCGCCAGCCACGGCTACTCCGGCAGTTACATGCAGGACGCGGTGCGTGAGCCGGGCGACATCTCTCCGGCCGACGCGTCACCGGAGCTGTCGAAGCACTTCCGTGCCCTCCGAATGTGGCTGCCGCTCATCCTGCTGGGCACCGGCCCGTTCCGCGCCGCTCTCGAGGAGAAGCTTCTGCTGGCCCGATATTTTCATCGGCATATCGGCCGGGCCGGGTACGAGGTTGGCCCCGTTCCGGATCTGTCCATCGTGACCTATCGATGGGTTCCCCAGGGGGCGAGCCCCGACCGGATCAACGACATCAACCGTGCCATCGTGGAGGGCTCTCGTCGGGATGGCCGCGTGTTCCTCTCCTCCACCATGCTCGACGGCCGGTTCACTCTGCGAATGGCCGCGCTGTCCTTTCGGACCCATCGCCGGACCATCGACCTCGCGGTGCGCGTGCTGCGAGAGCTGGCGGCGGCCGTGGGAGCGGCCTAGCCATGGGCCCGGAGGCGCGATTCGGCTTCCTCCTAGTCCTGCTGGCCTCGACGGCCGGTGTCGCCAGCCCGTCGGCCGCTCAGGAGTCGACGCCTCGCCAGAGCCACCCACCGCGCTGGCAGGTGGCGGCAGCCTTCGTCAAAGGCGACTCGGCCACCCTCCGACGGTTCCTCGCGCCCGACGTCATGATCTGGCCCCCTGCTCCCGACACGGCGCGCCGTGGCAGCGCGGCCATCACGTACTTTCTCGGGCTGTCCCTGGCCTCGAGGGTGTCGCGCTCGGAGTTCCGGCCCAAGGTGGTGAACACCGACGGCGCGTACCTGATCGAGGATGGCATCTGGACCTTCACGCATGGGCGAACCCGGGTGAGCGCCAGGTACGATCTGCGCTGGCGGCAAACCGGCGGCAGGTGGCAGGTGAGCTTCCTCAAGTGGGAACTCTTTCGCTGACAAAGCGAGGCCGGGTCATGGCACCGAAGTGGCTCTTCAGGCTCGAAACGTTGGGCACCTTGGCCGTGGTGCTGATGGTGGGGAGCATGATGATGTGGCACGAGTCGGTGGAGCAGGACTCCCGGCGCGTGCTGATCATCGGCAGTGCCGCCTTTCTCTATGTCACGTCTCTGGCGGTGCTCGGGTGGCGGTCCGACCCGGGCCGGATCGCCTGGTGGCCCTTCGCTGCCGCCGGTCTGGTGACCGGGGCGGTGACGGAGCTGATCAATGCCGATTTCCTGGTGACTGGGGAGCTGTTCATCGCCGCCCTCACCGGCCTGGTGATCGGCACGGCGCACTGGGTGGCGCTGCGTGTCTGGATCCACCTGACCCGGCCCCGGACGCATTAGCGTGGAGACCGCGGCCCTGATCGATCGGTTCTATTCGGCATTCGCACGCCGTGATCCCGAGATCATGGCCGCCTGCTACGCGCCGGACGCCCAGTTCGACGACCCCGTGTTCCGGGCGCTCAGCGGCCCCGAGATCGGGACGATGTGGAGGATGCTCTGCGCGCGCGCCACCGACCTGCGGGTGGAGTGGGGCCCCGTGCGCGTGGCCCGCGATGTGGCGGGGGTGGATTGGCAGGCCTGGTACACTTACAGCGCGACCCGGCGCCCGGTGA
>JACDHV010000332.1 GCA_013820855.1 Gemmatimonadales bacterium
GCCTGGAGGTGACGGTGAAGGGGGTGATCGCCCCGAAGGGTCGCCTGCTCGGCCAGTCGTTCGATGCATTCGTCCTCCTGCCGTTCAGCACCTTCGAGGCGGCGTATGGACGCCGGAAGACGACGGTCGTGTCGGTCAAGATGGCGAGCGCCGACGCCATCGACGAGGCGATGACGCGGGCGGAGGAGGCGATGCGCGTCGCGCACCGGCTCCGGCCCGGCGAGGAGAACGACTTCACCGTGGACAAGGCCGACGCCTTCGTGGCCTTCTGGAAGCAGCTCACCAGTCTGCTCTTCACCGCCATTCCGGCGGTGGTCGCGATCGGCGTGGTGGTCGGCGGCATCGTCATCATGAATATCATGCTGATGACGGTGAACGAGCGCACCCGCGAGATCGGTCTCCGCAAGTCGCTCGGCGCCACGCGCGCCGACATCCGCCGGCAGTTCCTGGTGGAGGCGCTGGTGCTGACATCGCTCGGGGGGGCCCTCGGCGTGCTGATCGGATGGGGCCTGGCGTTCGGCGTGTCCACCTTCACCCCGCTGCCGGCACGCATCACCCTGTGGTCGGTCGCGCTGGCGCTGGCGGTGGGGAGCGGTGCCGGCACGCTGTTCGGGGTGTATCCCGCTACCAGGGCGTCCCGGCTGGATCCCATCACCGCGCTCCGGATGGAATGAGCCGGTGATACTGCGCAACCTCCGCGAGGGCGCGGCGATCGCACTCGACGCGATCCGCTCCAACAAGCTGCGCTCGGCGCTCACGATCCTCGGCGTCGTGATCGGGGTGACCACGGTGATGGCGGTCGCGTCGCTGGTCCAGGGCATTCGCCGGCAGATCTTCAATGCGATCGAGGTGGCCGGCCCGTCCACGTTCTACGTGATCCGGTACTTCTCCCAGACCCCGGTGAATCCCGACCGCCTGCCCTACGAGGTGCGGATCAGGCCGGTGCTTCGGCGCAGCGACGCGGAGGCCATCCATCGGCTTCCGGAGATACGCTATGCCGGCATCTGGGCCCAGGTCTCCCAGAAGGCGGAATATCAGGGCGTCCGGACCCAGCAGCTGGTCATCTTCGGCGCCGACGACCGGTACATGGACATCCAGGGCGGCACCCTGCTTCGCGGCCGCTTCTTCAGCCGGGCCGAGCTGACCGGCGAGCGGGTCATCGTGCTGGAAAGCGCGGTCGCGGACCGGCTGTTCGGCCGGCTCGATCCGCTGGGCGCTCGGGTCCGGGTGGGCGGGCTGTCCTTCCGGGTCATCGGCGTGTTCGAAAAGCCCTCCAACATCTTCGAGCCGCCGGGCCAGGCCACCGGTGGCGTGATTCCCTTCGCGGCGGCGCGGGCGAGCTTCCAGTACGACGAGACCAATGCACTCTTCGTGGCTGTGAAGCCCAGGGCCGGCGTGGACGTCGGCTCGGCGATGGACGCGGTGACGGTCGCGCTCCGCCGCGCGCGAAACCTCCGTCCCGGCGACGCGAACACCTTCGACCTCGTCACCCAGGACCAGATCCTCGACGTGGTCGGGAAGTTCACCTCCTACTTCTTTCTCGCCATGGTGGCCCTCTCGAGCGTGGCGCTCCTGGTCGGTGGAATCGGCGTCATGGCGATCATGATGGTGTCGGTGAGCGATCGCACCAAGGAGATCGGCCTCCGCAAGGCGCTCGGCGCCACCCGGCGCGAGGTGCTCTGGCAGTTCCTGGTGGAGGCGGCGACTCTGACGCTGGTCGGCGGCGCGCTCGGCATCCTGCTGGGCCTGGGCGCCGGGGCCCTGCTGAAGACGGCCCTGAGCCTCGATTCGGCCGTCCCCCTGTGGAGCATCGTGCTGGCGTGCGGGGTGAGCGTCGCGATCGGACTGATCTTCGGGTTGATACCCGCCAACCGCGCGTCCCGGATGGATCCGGTAGAGGCGCTGCGCCACGAATAGCCTGGCGCCGGTTCGCCGCGCCGGCCGGTGCCATTCCGTGCACTGTGCAAAGCCTCTGCCCCACCGCATCTCCTGCGCTCCCCGAGGAGGTGCCATGCGTATCCAGATGATGATGGCCGGCGTGTTGCAGGCGGTGTCCCTGATGGCGTGCGAGCGGCCGGCACGACTCTCCGAATCGCCCGGCACGCCCGCGGGTGCAGCAGGAACTCTCTCCCGTGAGGACAAGCGGGACTCAGACGCGATCTCGCTCGGGCCCGTCGCCGAGCGCCAGGTGGTGGCCTCTTCCGCGCCCGACGAGCGCTGGTCCCGTGCGTTCGTGTTCGATCCCGCCACCCGGCTGATCGTGCGCACCGGGCAGGCGAGCATCGAGGTGGATTCCCTCGAGGGGGCGATGGGCGAGCTGCGCCGGATCGCGCAGCGCGCCGGAGGTTTCGTGGCGGATGTCTCGGTGCAGAGCGGCCGGCACCAGCTGCGCCAGGCCACGCTGGAGCTCAAGGTGCCGTCGGAGCGATTCGACGAGTTGACCGAAGGGCTGCAACCCATCGGACGCCTGGAGTTCGTCAACGTCGGCGCGGCGGACGTCAGCGAGGAGTTCGTGGACCTGAGCGCCCGCGTCGCCAACGGCCGCAGGCTGGAGGAGCGCCTGGTCGAGCTGCTGCGAACCCGGACCGGTAAGCTGCAGGACGCGCTCTCGGTGGAGCGGGAGCTGGCGCGCGTGCGGGAGGAG
>JACDHV010000333.1 GCA_013820855.1 Gemmatimonadales bacterium
GTCCAGCGCCGCCGCGCGCTCGTAGGCGTCGGCGGCGCGCTCCAGAGCCGTGGGCTCGACCTCGACCATCCGCTTGGACGCTTCCTCGCCCCGAAGGAAGGCGTCCCAGGCCGCTAGATTCCTGGTCGGCCGCTCCTCCAGGCGAGCCCGCTCCGGCTTGCCCAGCGCGACGTCGAGCGCCCGGGCGACCTCGCCGGCGATCTCGCCCTGCACCCGGAAGACGTCGGAGAGCACCGCGTCGAACGGCTGCTGCCAGCGGGTGCTCGAGCTGGCGACGTCGATCAGCTCGGGGCTCACCCGCACCCGGCTCCGCGCGCTGTCGGCCTTCTCCCAGCGAACTTTCCCGACCAAGAGGTAGTCCACGCCCAGCTCCCGGCCGATCTCCCGAAAGCTCTTGGTGGTGCCCTTGTACTCGGCGGCGCTGCGGTGGGCAATGACCTGGAGTCCGCCGAGCGTGGCGAGCTTGCCGCGCACCTCGTCGGTCATCCCATCGGCGAAGTAGCCGTCGGCGGAGTCGCCGAGGTTCTCGAACGGAAGAACCGCGAGGCGCTTGGTGCCGGCGCTGGACGCCGTGGGCTCGTCGGCCTGGCGCCGGAGCCAGCCGAACAGCACGCCGAGGCCGAGCAGGAAGCCGAGGCCGATCAGGGCGACCGAGCGGTAGCGCGGACGGCTGGTCGCGCGAGCGGCGGGCACCGCTGCGGCAGGAGCCGTGGCGGTGAGCGCCCGGCCGAACTTGAGCGCCGAGGAGTAGCGGTCGGCCGGCGACTTCGACAGCGCCTTGGCCACCGCCGTCTCGACGGCCTCGGGCACCGTCTCCCGCACCAAGCGCAGCGGCCGGGCGGTCTCGGTGAACCGCCGGGCGATCGCCATCTGCGGGGTGGGGCCGGTGAAGGGCGGCTCGCCGGCGAGCATCTCCCACAGCACGCAGGCGAGCGAGTAGACGTCGCTCCGCGCGTCGAGCGTGCGGGCGCCGGCGGCCTGCTCCGGGCTCATGTAGGCCGGGGTGCCGAGGGTAGTGCCGGTCTCGGTGAGGCGCTGCTCCCCGCCGGCGTCGCCGGCCAGCGCCTGGGCGATGCCGAAATCGGCCACGAGCGCGTGGTCGCCGCTCAGCAGGATGTTCTCCGGCTTGATGTCGCGGTGGATCACGCCGTGGCGGTGGGCGTACTCGAGCGCTTCGGCCGTCTCGCCGGCGATCCGGACCGCGTCTTCGATCGGGAGCTGCTTCTCCCGCTCCACCCGCCCGCGAAGCGACTCGCCCTCCACGTAGGGCATGGCGAACCAGAGATTCCCCGCGGCCTCACCGGAGTCGAGCACCGTCAGGATGTGGGGGTGCTGGAGCCGGGCGGCGAGCTTGATCTCGCGGAGGAACCGCTCGGTGCCGAGCAGGCGGGCGAGCTCGGGGTGGAGCACCTTGAGGGCGACGGGGCGGTCGTGGCGGAGGTCCTGCGCGAGATAGACGGTCGCCATGCCGCCGCGGCCGAGCTCGCGGTCGATCTCGTAGCGGTCCAGCAACGCCTGGCGGAGTGTGGCGACCTGATCGGGCATCACCTGGTCACCCCCACCAGGCGCTGAAAATCGGAATGATCCCTGAGGACGGCGAAGTGGGGGTCGATCCGCAGCCGGTCGCGGGAGAGCGTCGAGGGCCCGGTAATCACCGCCTCGAGCCGCTTCACCGCCTGCACCGGCCGGCCGGCCATGGCGTAGATCCGCGCCAGCACTTCCTGGACGTAGGCGCCGAAGGTGGCGTTCCGGGAGACCGGAAGCAGCTCCGCGGCCCGCTCTCCCTCCCGCACCGCCTCGTCGGTGCGCCCCAGGTACGCGAGCGAGAGCGCGTGCAGAACGAGCGACTGTCCATCCTCCGGCGCCGCGTCGAGCTGCTCGGCGAAGCCTGCCCGGGCCGAGTCGGCATAGGCCCGCGCTCGTGGGCGGTCCCCCCACGCGGCGTAGATCTGGGCCAGCGCGAGACCCCAGCTGCCCACGTCACCGTCGAAATCGTCTGGTCCCGCCTCCAGCACGATCGCCTGCTGGGCCGAGTCGAGCACCCAGTAGAGCTCGTTGTAGGTGGCGAAGTAGATCGCGAGCGCCCGCCGATCGATCTCGGCCGGGGCGCTCGCCACGATGACCCGGGCGCCGGGAAGGTCGCCCTGGCCCAGGCGGAGCGTAGTCCGCGAGTGGACGAGGCCGAGGGTCCCCGGCGACAGCTCCTGTGCCCGTCGGAGTGCCGAATCGGCCGCCTCGTAGTGCCGCAGGGAGAGCAGGAGCCTTCCGGTTGCGGTGGCGGTCACCGGCGACCGTGGGTCGAGCCGCTCCGCCTGACGCAGGAGCTCCAGCGCCGAGTCCGTGCGCCCGAGATTCAGTTGCGCGCTTGCCAGGGCCGTGATGGTCTCCACGTCTCCCGGATCCAGCCCTCGGGCGCGAGCCAGCACCTGCATGGCACGCTCGATGTCCCGCCCGATGACCTGATGGTATGCGGCCAGGGCCGTGTGCCCGGCCGCCTGTCTCGGTGACAGCGCGATCGCCCGCTCGGCGGCGTGCCGCGTCTGCTCCGCGAGCTCGCGGGTGGGCGCCGTGTTGCCGTAGAGGCTGGAGGATGGCCTGGAGAGCCGGGCCCAGGCGAGCGCGAAGGTCGAGTCGAGGGCG